>CADECW010000066.1 GCA_902825855.1 uncultured Rhodospirillales bacterium
AGAGCGAGGCCGACAGCGTGATGGCGGCGGGGAGCGTCAGCACCCAGGCCATCGGGAAGTTGCGCACCGTCGCCATCTGCAGGCCTGGGCCATTTGGATGGCGGGGCCGAGATATGATGGTCATCGGCTCTTCCCTCCACACAGGTGGCCGGCGTGCCCACTCGGCAAGCCTCGGTGCGCAGCGTCGACGTTGGCTCCCTCTGCAGGCCAAATCCGGTCGAGGCTCCTTTGCAGAGCTACTAGACCAAGGCCTGACGCCAGGACTTCGCCTCCGGCTCGACCAGGTGGCGGTTGAAGTAGATGACGGACGGCCCGCCGTTCAGCCGCGCGCGCAGCGCCTGGATGCGTTCCCAGGTCTCGTCGGCCAAGGTGTAGAGCATTTCCAGCTTGCGGACCGTGGCGGCGTCCATCGGGCTGGCGCGAAGCTCATCCTCGGCGTCGTCGGCTGCAATGCTCATGCGCTCGAGCTCGCGCTCGAGGAAGTAGATCCGCGCCGCAATCAGCGATTCGCTGCGATTCATCACTTGTCCCCGCCGCGCTCTCCTAATGCGTCGGAGACTTTCGGGCAAGTCGCCTGCCGTCAGCGGCAAGGCGACCCTCGCTCGGCGTATCGGCGCTGGTTCGGGCCGTCTGCCAGCGCTGCTCTATGTCCTGCGCGGCCCGTTTCAGGTTGCGCAGGTAGCGTCTGGCTGCGACTTCGGTGGTCATCGCCGAGGTGAAGAACACGACGTTGAGGCTGCCTATCACGGGGCCGACGCCGCCGATCGGCACGGCGATGGCGCTGATACCCTGCTCGGTCTCGCCCACCGACGAGGCATAGCCATCATTTCGCGTGCGCGCCATCAAGCGATTGATGTAGCGGCGATCGTGCGCGAGCGCGGCATCCTCGGGCACCAGCGAGGCGGCGATTCCCAGCATCTCGCGCCGCTGCGCCGGGCGCGCCGCCGTCAGCAGGGCGCGGCCGAGCGCGCTGCGCACCAGAGAGCGGCCGAATCCGACCATCGAGCGATGGACCGAGAACGGGCTGAAGGAGTGTGTGCTCTCGCGGATCATCATTCGGCCCAGCTCGAAGACCGCAAAGTCGCTCGGCCACGACACCTGCTCGAGCAGGATGAACATCGGCGGAAGGGCGGCCTGGCGCGAAAGGTCCTGCGTCGACAGTCCTTCGCTCAGCCGTCGGACCTGCGGCGTCAGGCTGAACAAGGCGCTGGCTTCGTCGAATGTCACGTAGCCTTCCTGCTGCAGGGTCTGCAGCAGCCGGTAGCAGGTCGTGCGATTGATCATGCTGCCGCGCGCGAGCTGCCGGGCGCTCGACGGCCCGCTGGTGTTGAGCTCGCTGATCAGCGCAAGCCCGCGCGACAGGGCCCTGACGGAGCGATGGATCGTCATGTTCGCGCAGCGAACATTCCAGATTTGGTCATGGAAGCCAAGCCGTCGATGCCCCAAGGGTAGCAGCGAAGAGGACCGCAATGCCCATCAAGACCGGGAAGCAATACGTCGATTCCCTGCGCGACGGCCGCAGGCTGTTCATCGACGGCAAGGTCGTCACCGACGTCACCGGCTATCCGCCCTTGCAGGGCGTCATCGGTACCATCGCCGGTCTGCATGACGACCAGCACGATCCCGCCCTGCGTCACCTTCTGGCCTACGCGTCGCCGACGACAGGCGACGCGGTGAGCACGACCTATCTCGAGGCACGCACGCGCGCCGAGTTCTCGGCACTCGCCGGGTGCTTCCACCTGCGGGCCAGGCGCACTTTCGGGCTGATGGGACGACTGACCGACTTCATGTCTGCCTTCCTGGTCGATCAGGCGGTGGCGCTTCGGGCATTGGGCAAGAACGAGGCGGCGGCACGGGCGCAGGGCATGGTCGAGCTGTGCCGCGAGAACGACCTCCAGGTCACCCATGCCCTGATCGATCCTCAGTCGGACCGCTCGACTCTCGATGCGCCCTCGCAGGCGGTGCAGGTGGTCGAGCGCACCGCCGAGGGCGTGGTCGTGAGCGGCTGCCGCATGCTGTCGACCTTGGCGCCGGTCGCCAACGAGTGCTACGTCGGCCCTTACTATCCCCGCAAGCCGGGCGAGGACAAATTCGTGCTGGCCTTCGTGGTGCCGATGAATGCGCCCGGCCTCTCGATCCTGTGCCGCGAGAGCTTCCACCACGGGCAGAGCACGTTCGACCGGCCGCTCAGCAGCCGCTTCGACGAGGGCGACGCCATCCTGATGTTCGATCGCGTGCTGGTGCCGCACGAACGCATGATCATCGACGGCGACCTCGAAGCCTACAACGGCATGCTGGCGTCGCGGCCAGGCTACACGCCGATCCAGGCCACCATCCGCTCGACCATGAAGCTGCGCTTCCTGGCCGGCATGGCGACGGCGATCGCACGCGCCAACGGCCGGGACAAGCTGCCGCGATTCCAGGCCGCCATCGGCGAGCTGATCGCCCTGGTCAGCGTTGCCGAGGGCATCCGCGCCGGCGCGGTCGAGGAGGGGCTGCGGCGCGCCGAAGCCTTCGCCCGCGGCGAGACCAGGATCGAAGGCGACGGCCTCACCGAGCCCAAGGTGACCGGCGTCGCCGGCGGGGCCGCCATCAATTTCTTCTTTCCCTACGCCAACACCAAGGCGGCGGATGTGCTGCGCATCGCCGCCGGCTCGGGCGTGCTCGCCATGAGCGGCGCCGACTACGCCAATCCCGAAATCGGCCCGCTGATGGACAAGTGGCTGATCGGCCCCGGGATCGACGCCAAGCGCCGACTGGAGCTGATGAAGCTCGCCTGGGACATGACCGGCAGCGAATTCGGCTCGCGTGCCGGCCTCTATGAGCGGCTGTACTCCGGCGATCCCGAGATCAACGCGCAGCGCTGGTTCAGGAGCGGGATCACCAGGGAGTGCGAGTCTCTCGTGCTCGACCTCCTCGACGGCCGCGGTTAATTCTTCGTCACCAGCGGACAGCCGCCTTCGCTCAGCGGCCGGAACGCCTCGCTGCCAGGTACGGTCGCGACCATCTTCACGAGGTCCCATTCGCTCTTGGATTCCTCGGGCGTCTTGGCCTGCATGAGGTACATGTCGCGGATCACCCGGCCGTCCTCGCGCACCTTGCCGTCCTTGGTCATGAAGTCGTTGATCGGCATCTCCTTCATCTTGGCCATTACGGCCTTGGCCTCGTCCGTGCCGGCCGCCTGCACCGCCTTGAGGTAGTGCATGACGGCGCCATAGGTGCCGGCCTGGATGAAGGAGGGCGGGCGACCGATGACCTTGGCGAAGCGGTCGGTGAAGGCGCGCGCCTCGGGAGTCATGTCCCAGTAGAACGGGCTCGATATCAGGATGCCCTGCGCCACCTTCAGCCCGACGCCGCGGATGTCGGGGAACTGGGCCAGCGGGGCGCTGATCTTCATCCCCTGCTTGGCCAGCCCGAACTCGGCCGCCTGCTTGACGCCGTTGATGATGTCGTTGCCGCCGTTGGCGAACATCAGGCCCTGGGCCTTGGACGCCTGCGCCTGCAGGAGATACGAGGAGAAATCCGCGGTGTTCAGCGGATGGCGCACCGAACCCGCAACCTTGCCGCCCGCCGCCTTGATGAAGCTGGTGGCGTCGGATTCGACCGCAAGCCCGAAGGCGTAGTCGACGGTGACGAAGAACCACGAATCGCCGCCCATCTTGCTGATGGCGTTCACGATGGTCTTGGTCTGGCCGTAGGTATCGTAGATCCAGTGGATCGAATGGGCGGTGCACGACTTGCCGGTAAGCTCCGACGTCGCCGCCGCCGTCGGCATGACGATGCGGTTCTTCTCCTGGGCAATGCGCACCAGGGCGAGCGCAATGGCCGAATTCGGGATGCCGAGGATCATGTCGACGTTCTCGTCGTCGTACCACCGCTTGGCGATGCCGACGCCGACATCGACCTTGCTCTGGAAATCGGCGGTCACCAGCTCGATCGGCTTGCCGAGCACCGAGCCGCCGAAGTCGGCGATTGCGAACCGCACCGCGGCGACGTCGCCGGGACCGGTGTTCTCGGCATAGGGTCCGGACATGTCGTCCAGCACGCCGATCTTCACTGCATTGTTCTGGGCCAACGCGGGAACGCTGAATAGGACGAACGCCAGCACTGCCGCCGCGGCGGCTTTCACGTATCGCATCACTTCCTCCCAAACGTCGTTCTTTTGCCAAATCCTAGCACAAGCCCGGGCGTGGTCGAATCGCTGGGAGGGGCTACCGCTTTGCGGACCGCACCAGCGGCATCGGCTGGAATTTTTTTGCATTGGGATCGGCAAGCTGGTCCACTCAGGCTCACGATTCCGCACTGACGATTCTGGAGGCGACCCGTGGCGCTCACGCTCAGCAGCAGCAGCTTCAAGGAGGGCGAGTCCCTGAAGATGGACCACATCCTGTCGGCCGATTACGGCTTCGGCTGCGGCGGTGGCAACAAGTCGCCGCATCTTGCCTGGTCGGGCGCGCCAGCGGGGACCAAGAGCTTTGCCGTCACCTGCTTCGATCCGGACGCGCCGACCGGCAGCGGCTTCTGGCACTGGGTGGTGGTGAACATCCCGGCCGGCACGAGCGAGCTCAAGCTCGACGCCGGCAATGCCAAGGCTGGCCTGCTGCCCGGCGGCGCGCTGCAGACCCGCACCGATTTCGGCGCGCCCGGCTACGGCGGACCGTGCCCGCCGGAGGGCCATGGCCCGCATCGCTACGTCTTTACCGTTTTCGCCGTGAAGCAGGACACCTTGCCGGTCAATGCCGATACCTCGGCCGCCATCATCGGCTTTCAGCTTCACTTCAACACCCTCGAGAAGGCGACGCTGACCGGCAAGTTCGCACGTTGAGCCAAAGGGGGAGGGGAGAGATGTCGTCGACAACATCGCCAAACGCCATCAGTTCGCATATTGCGATTCGGCCCGACTGGCTCGCCAAGAACCGTGAGGCGGCGCTCGAACCAGACCTGCCGATCGTCGATCCGCATCATCATCTGATCGATCGGCCCGAGAGCGGCACCTATCTGCTGCCGGATCTTCTCAAGGACATCGCCGACAGCGGGCACAACGTCGTCGCCACCGTCTATCTCGAATGGCTGTCGATGTACCGCGCCGATGGGCCCGAGGCGATGCGGCCGGTGGGCGAGGTCGAGTTCGCCAATGGCGTGGCGGCGATGAGTGCCAGCGGCGGCTATGGCAAGCCGCGCGTCTGCGCCGGCATCGTCGGGCATGCCGACCTGACGCTGGGTGCACGCGTGCGCGACGTCCTGGAGACGATGATCGGGTATGGCGGCGGCCGTTTCCGTGGCATCCGCTTCATCTCGGCCAGCCATCCCGACCAGCGCGAGTGGGGCGCTACGGCCGTGCGGCCGGAACACTGGCTGGCCGACGGAAAGGTGCGCGAGGGCTTCGCCCAGCTGGCGCCGCTCGGCCTCAGCTTCGATGCCTTCATGTATCACACGCAGCTTCCCGACCTGCTCGACCTCGCGCGTGCCTTTCCGGGCACGAGCATCGTGATGAACCACGTCGGCGGGCCGATCGGGCTCGGCCGCTACAAGGGCAAGCGGGACGAGGTGTTCGCCGAGTGGAACAAGAGCATCCGGCAAATCGCCGCCTGTCCCAATGTCCATGTGAAGCTTGGCGGTCTCGGCATGCGGTTGCTCGGTTTCGACATGCATGAGGGCGCTGCGGCGCCCGGCTCCGAGCAGCTTGCCGCCCTGTGGCGGCCCTACATCGAGACCTGCCTGGAAGCCTTCGGGGCCGAGCGCGCCATGTTCGAGAGCAATTTCCCTGTCGACAAGGGCTCCTACGGCTATGGCGCGTACTGGAACGCCTGCAAGCGGCTGGCCTCCGGTGCAAGCGCGGCCGAGAAGAAGAGCCTGTTCAGCGGCACGGCGTCGAAGGTCTATCGTCTCGGCCTCTGAGCCGATTGTTGCAACGCAGCACACGTTTGTCCTGTCTTTCGACGGCGTGTTGCCGAATCATCGCGGCAAGAACAACCAAGATCGCGCGGGGGAATGACGACCGTCGTCGCCGAGGACAAAGGCGGCCTGTTCACGATCAGCGGGCGGCAGTGGCTCATCCTGTTGATGGTCCAGCTGGCCAACATGCTGTTCGGCATGACCATCACCATTGCCAACCTGGTGCTGCCGCAGATGCGCGGCAACCTGTCGGCGACGCAGGAGGAGATCTCCTGGGTGATCACGCTGAACCTGGTGGCCACGGCCGTCGCCACGCCGATGACGGGGTGGCTGGCAAGTCGGCTGGGCTGGCGCACTCTGATGTTCTTCACCGTGCTCGGCTTCACCGCGACGTCGCTGCTATGCGCCCTGGCCAATAGCCTGGAGATGCTGCTTCTGGCGCGCGTGGCGCAGGGCGCGTTCGGCGCGCCGATCATGCCGCTCGGCCAGGCCATCCTGCTCGCGACCTTTCCCAAGCACCTGCAGCCTGTCGCCATCGTCATGTGGGGCATCGGCGCAGTGTTTGGTCCCGTGCTCGGCCCGATCGTCGGCAGCATGGCAAGCGAAGCCTACGACTGGCGCGCCGCCTTCTACATCATCGTTCCGCCCGGCCTCTGCGCACTGGTCTGCATCTGGTTCGCCCTGCGCGACTACACGGCCAAGAGTCCGGTCAAGTTCGACTGGACCGGCTTCATCGCGCTTTCCGTCGCCATCACCTGCGCCCAGCTGATCTTCGATCGCGGCCATCGTCTGGACTGGTTCGAATCGACGGAGATGATCCTCTACGCCTTCACCGGCGTGCTGGCGCTCTGGATCTTCGTCGTGCACTGCCTGACGGTGGCCGAGCCGTTCGTCAATCCGCGCCTGCTGCTCGATCGCAACTTCACCATCGGCATCCTGCTCGCCCTGATCATGGGGATGCTGAACTTCACCAGCATCGTGCTGTTCCCGACCCTGTTGCACGACCTTCGCGGCTATCCCGACAACGCCATCGCCATGCTGATCGCCGCACGCGGCATGGGCAACTGGGCGGCGTTCCTGGTGGTCGCCCAGCTCACCCGCATCGCGCCGCGCTCGGCCATCGTCTGCGGCATGGGTATTCAGGCCGCGGCGGGCTTCTGGATGGCGCACTGGAACATCAACCTGACCGACAGCGACGTGTTCTGGGGCAACTTCCTGCTGGGCCTCGGCCAGTCGGTGGCGTTCACGCCGATGACGGTGATGGCCTTCTCGACCCTGCCGCCGCGCCAGGTGACGGAGGGCTCAGCCGTGTTCACCCTGATGCGCAATTTCGGTTCCAGCCTGTTCATCTCGGTGGCCGTGCTGGTCGTCAGCCGTTCGACCGCGTCGAACTACTCGCGCATGACCGAGTACATCACGCCCTACAACAAGTCGCTCGTGGCGCCCGGGCTGCCGTCGCAATGGAGCCTGGACGGCACCGCCAGCCTGCAGACCCTGTCGAACGAGATCCTGCGCCAGGCGGCGATGATCGGCTATCTCAACGCCTTCTACCTGATGGCCTTTGCCGCCCTGGCGGCGATGCCGTTGGCCGCCTTCATGCGCGGTGCCAAGCGCGACCCGTGAAAGGGCCATCGTCAGGGCGGCCCGGCATTTGCTAAGCTCGGGCCACGCATCTCCAAGGAGGTCGCCATGCCCATCAGCGCATCGTCGGATTTCTCCCGCCGTCTCTTTCTCGGCTCGACGGCTGCGGCCTGCTTCGTCGCCGGCCTGGGCGCAGCGCGCGCGGCCGGCACCATCAAGCCCGGGCCAAAGGCGGCGCTGATCGTGGTCGACGTCCAGAACTGCTTCATCGATGGCGGTACGTTGCCGGTGAAAGGCGGCGCGCAGGTCGTCCCGGTGATCAACAAGCTCGCGGCCTCGTTCGAGAACATCGTCGTGACCCAGGACTGGCATACGCCAGCTCACGCTTCGTTCGCCAGCACCCATGCCGGCAAGAAGCCGTTCGAGGCGACATCGATGCCCTACGGCACGCAGGTCCTCTGGCCCGATCACTGCGTGCAGGGGTCGGACGACGCGGCGCTGCACAAGGACCTCAAGCTGCCTACGGCCGGGCTGGTCATCCGCAAGGGCTTCAACAAGGACGTCGACAGCTACTCGGCTTTCATCGAGGCCGACGGCAAGACCATGACGGGCCTCGCTGGCTATCTGAAGGAGCGCGGTGTCGACACGGTGTTCGTGACCGGGCTCGCCACCGACTTCTGCGTCGCCTGGACGGCCATGGATGCGCGCAAGCTTGGCTTCACGACCTACGTCATCGAGGACGCCACGCGCGCCATCGACCTCAACGGCTCGCTGGCGGCGGCGTGGAAAAAGATGACCGAAGCCGGTGTGAAGCGCATCCAGTCGAGCGACATCGCCTAGCGCGTGACCTGATGCCCGGAAGTGCGGAAACTCACATTGCGGCGGGAAAAAATCGGCTAACCGGCGAGTCCCTGGTGGGCACCTGCTATTGCCTTGCCGGTGGGAACAGATGACACTGACGGCACGACTTGTGCGGCGTCGAAAGTCCCGACAGACGGATGGGTTATGTACGATGCGCGCTTGCCTCCTGGTTGGTTTGGCCACTCTCTGTTGGAACACCAGCTCGGCGCAGTCCCAGCCGCTACGCACGGCCCTTATCATTTCCAACTCGCAGTATGCCGACTTGCCTCCGTTGCCTCGGTGCACCACTTCGGCCGCGCTCGTGCGCGACAGCTTGAAGGCCAAGGGCTTCGAGGTGGTCGAACGAAGCGACGTCCGGCGGGGTGAATTCGACGCCGCGATCGGTGCCTTGGCGAAGCGCACCGCGGCGACGCCGCCATCCGTGGCCGTGCTTTACTATTGCGGCTATGCGCGGGAGTTCAACGGCCGCCCGTTTCTGTTGCCTGCCGCGGCCAACATCACGCGCGACAACGACGTCCTGACCCAGGGGCTCATCGCCAAGAGCCTGGTCGACAGCCTGGCTCGCGTCGGCGACAGCTCGGGTGTCGTGGTGATCGACGGCTTCCAGCCGCCGGACACCCCCGCGACCGGACTGGCCAAGCTGGGCGAGCAGGTTCAGCCAGGCAGTTTCGCCGTCATCGGCGCCAACAACGACGCCGCCGCGCCAGGCCCGACCGCAACGGCACAGGCTTTGCGCGGCCAGCTCACGGGCGAGGAGGTCAGCCTCGAGAAGTTCGTCGCGGGCATGCGGGCGGAGCTCGGCAAGGGCGGCGCCAATGCGGCCTTCTTCGTTGCCGCGAGCGGCCGCCCCGCCTTCCTGGTCGGCGGCAAGCCGCCGCCTGCTCCCGCTGCCCCGCCGCCTCCACCGGTGGCGGCGGCACCGCCGGCTCCCGCGCCGGCTCCGACGCCAGCGCCAGCACCAAGCCCGCCTGCGGCCGCACCTGCGCCGGCACCGCCGCCGCAGCAGGTGATGGTGGACGAGGATCGCATGTCCGATCAGGATCGGCGGCAGGTCCAGGTGATGCTGGCAACCCTGGGCTACTATTCCGGCCGCATAGACGCCACCTTTGGGCCGGAGACTCGGGCCGCCATCAGGCGGTATCAGTTCGAGATCAAGGCTGAAATGACGGGCCGTCTCACCGCAGAGCAGGCGACAAAGCTCGTCAACAGCGTGCGCTGAACTTCAAGACCAAGCATCAAGACAAGAGGTGGATGCCGTGGGCCTCCGGACGAAATTCAATCTGGTCATGGTCACCGCTTTCCTGGTCGGTCTCGCGGTCGCTACCCTCCTTGCACGGGAGATCACGATCGAGGAAGCCAGGCGACAGATGCTGAACGAAGCGAACCTCATCATGCGCAGCGGCACGGCCGTCCGCAGTTACACCCAGAACGAGATCCGGCCGCTCATCGTCGACCAGCTTGCGGTCCGCTTCCTTCCCCATTCGGTCCCGTCCTACTCGGCGCAGACCGTGCTGCATCAGCTGCAAAAGGATTTTCCCGACTATTCCTACAAGGAGGCGGCCCTCAACCCGACCAATCCGGCCGACCGCGCCACCAACTGGGAGTCGGACGTCATTCACGCCTTCAAGAACGACCCCAAGCTTGCCGAGTTCGTCGGCCTTCGCGAGACGGCGACGGGCCCATTCCTGACATTCGCGCGGCCGTTTCGCCTGACAGACAAGGCTTGCCTCGCCTGCCATTCGACCCCGGCTGCCGCGCCGCCGACCATGATAGACCTCTACGGCAACAGCAACGGCTTCGGCTGGCAGTTGAACGACGTGATCGGGGCGCAGATCGTCTCGGTGCCGATGAGCGTCGCACTCAATCGCGCCAACCGCTCGCTGCTCGCCTTCGCCGGTTCGCTCAGCGCGGTGTTCGTGGTGATGCTGGTGGTTCTGAACGTCCTGATGCATTTCGTCATCCTGCGGCCGATACAGGAGATCACTGCGCTCGCGCGCGATGTCAGCGCCGGCAAGACCGACGTGCCGGAGTATCCGGTCAAGGGACGCGACGAAATCTCCTCGCTGGGCCGCTCGTTCAACCTGATGCATCGCAGCCTTCAGAACGCCATGAGGATGCTGGAGGGCACATGAACGGTGTTCTGGGGCGGTAGACATGCAGCCGCTCCCGCCCAACATCGGCCGCTACGTCGTCGAGGAGCTGGTCGGCGTTGGCGGCATGGGCCAGATCTACAGGGCACACGATCCGGTCCTGCGTCGGACCGTCGCCATCAAGCTGATCTCGACCAAGCTTATGAGCGGTGCCGACCGCGCCGACTACATAAAGCGCTTCCGGCGCGAGGCCGAGGCCGCCGCCCGCTGCGCGCATCCGAATATCGTCGCGGTGTATGACTTCGCCCTGCACGAGGAGCAGCCTTACCTGGCGATGGAGTTCGTCTCCGGTCGCAGCCTCCGCCAGCTGCTCGACGATGCACCGGTCATGGATGTTCCGGACGCCATCGCCATCATCTTTCAGGTCCTCGATGCGCTGACCAGCGCGCACGAGCAGGGCGTGATCCACCAGGACATCAAGCCCGGCAACATCATGGTGACGGCCGACAAACGGGTGAAGGTGGGCGATTTTGGCATCTCGAAGCTGATGAACGTGGAGACGACCACCGTTTTCTCGACGATCGGCACGCCGTCTTACATGTCGCCCGAACAGTGTCGCGGCGACAGCGTCGTCGACGGACGGTCCGATATCTTCTCGGCCGGCGCCACACTCTTCGAGATGGTCGCCGGCGAACGGGCGTTCCAGGGCCGCAACGTGACCGAGGTCAGTCACCGCATCCAGAACGACAGCCTGCCGCTCCTGCCGGCGCACGTGCGCAATGCCGCGCCGCGCCTGCAACTGGTGCTAGAGCGCGCCATGGGCAAGCATCCGGCGGATCGCTTCGACACCGGCTCCGACATGGCCGAAGCCCTGCGCCAGGTGCTGCGGGAGGCGGCATTCGCAACATCGCGAGTCTCGCCAGAGGCCAGAATCACGACGATGATTGCGTCGCCGCGTCCGGACTCGGCCGGGCGCAAGCCGCCCTCGGCGCTCGATCCCGCACTGCTCAAGACAGTGGAGGAAACGCTCCGGGGCTATGTCGGTCCGGTCGCGCGCGTCCTGGTGCAGACGGTTGCCGCGCGCGGCCGTTCCGCCGCCGACCTCGTTGCGGAGCTCGCGCAGTCGGTGCCCGACGAGGCCGACCGCGAGCGGTTCCTGCGCGAGACGTCGTCGCTCGCCCGTATCCGTCGGCCCGCACCGCCGGCAGGCGGCCCACCGCTCAGCGACAGCAGCGGCAGCCGGCGCAGCGGCGGCCCACCGCTCAGCGACAGCAGCGGCCGCCGCAGCGGCGGCCCAAGTGGCGGCAATGTCAGCCTGCCGGAACAGGAACTCGAGCGGGTACAGGCGGCACTGACCCAGTACGTGGGGCCGATCGCGCGGGTGCTGGTGCGGCGAGCGGCTGCCAATGTTTCCTCCGTCGAGCTTCTCTGGCAGGCGCTTGCGACCCACATCGAGCAGCCTGCCGAGCGGGCCGCCTTCCTGCGGCAGCGGCCGAGCTAGGTAGGTGGAACAAGTCCGTCATGCCATGACGATCGCCACGCGTCCGGCAACCGATCGTTCCAGCAGCGCCCGCATCGCCGCGGCAGCCTGATCGAGCCGGAAGGTGCGGTCGACGTGCGGCCGGCACAGTCCGGCCTCGCACCAGCCGCGGATGCGCTCCATCAAGGCGAAGGTGCGGTCGGCCTGTTCGAAGCGCGCATCGTGCGGGCTCCACCCGACATAGTAGCCGTAGTTGAAGCCGGTCACGGCGATCGTCTTGACCAGCAGGATGTTGGCGGGGATCTGGGGGATGGTGCCGCCGGCAAAACCGATCGGGCAGATACGGCTCTCGACCGCCATGCAGCGCAGCGACTGGGCGAAGACCTCGCCGCCAACCGGATCGTACACCCGGTCGACGCCGCGCCCGCCGGTGAGCTTCAGCACCTCGTCGCGGAAATCCTGGCTCGTGTAGTCGATCACGTGGTCGGCCCCGCGCGCCTTGGCGAACGCCGTCTTGCGCGCGCCGCCTGCGGTCGCGATCACGGTGGCGCCCAGGATCTTGCCGATCTCGACAGCGGCCATGCCGACACCGCCTGCCGCTGCGTGCACCAGCAGCGTCTGGCCCTTCTGCACGTCGAGTGCCATCGGCCAGGTAAGCGCGCCACCCGAGGTCGGATAAGAGATCGCAAGCTGGATCGCCTCGACGAAACCGACGTTCCTCGGCTTGGGGAAGACGTTGACCTCGTGGGCCACAGCCTCCTCGGCAAGCCCACCCCAGTCGAGCACCGCCATCACTTCGTCGCCGACCTTCAACCGCTTGCAGTCCGCCGCCACCTCGGTCACCACGCCCGAGACCTCGGTGCCCGGCGCGAAGGGGAAGGGCGGGCGGCGCTGGTACTTTCCGGCGATCACCAGGGTGGTGGCGAAGCTCACACCCGCTGCCTTGATGCGGATGCGCGCCTGGCCGGGCTGCAGCGATGCCGGCTCGACGTCTTCGAGCTTCAGGTCCTCGGGAGCGCCCCATTGGCGGCAGATCATCGCTTTCATGGCACGACCGGCAGGCGCTTCACGCCGCGCAGGATCAGCGAATCGTGCCACTCCGGCTCGCCGCCCTCGAGACGGATCTTGGGCAGGCGCTCAGCCAGCCGGGCGGCGGCGATCTCCGATTCCAGCCGCGCCAGCGGCGCTCCGAGGCAGAAATGGATACCGTGGCCGAAGGTCAGGTGCGAATTCTGTGCGCGACCGATGTCGAACCGCTCAGGATCGTCGAACGCCTCGGGATCGCGATTGGCCGAGTTCATGAAGGCAAAGACGCGCTGTCCCTCGCGGATCGTGCGGCCGCCGATCTCGAGGTCGGCCGCCGCGACGCGGGCGAATGCGCCGGAAGGACCGTCGTAGCGCAGCCATTCCTCGATCGCGCTGCCGGCCATCGAAGGCTTGGCGACCAGGCGTTCCCACTGGTCGCGGTTCTTCATCGAATAGAGGAAGCCGTTGCCGATCAGGTTGGTCGTGGTCTCGTGGCCGGCGAACAGCAGCAGGATGCAGGTGCCGATGATCTCGTCGGTCGAGAGCGCATCGCGGTCGTCGCGCGCCAGCACGAGCTGGCTGATCATGTCGGCGGTCGGGTCGGCGGTCCGTGCCTCGACGAGAGCGCGGAAGTAGCCCGACATCGCCTTGGCGCCGGCCTCGGCACGCAGGTACTTGTTGCCGGCCACCTGCGCGGTGCCGATGAACAGCGCGATGTCGTCGGACCACACCTTGACGCGTTCCAGATCCTCTCGTGGCACGCCCAGGAGATCCATGATCACCGAGGCGGGCAGGGGATAGGCGAAGTCGGCGATGAAGTCGACCGGCTCGCCGCGCCTCGCCTTGGCCTCCATGCCGTCGATCAGGTGGGCGACGATGTCCTCGATGTTGGGCGTGAGATTGGAAACGGCGGTCGGTGTGAAGGCCTTGGTGAACAGTCGGCGCAGGCGGGTGTGATCCGGCGGGTCGCGGAACACCATCCAATGGTTCAGATAACGCACCAGGCTCTCGATGGAACCCCTCTGGTATTCGGGGTTGGACTTGAAGAAGGGAGTCAGCCGGTCGGCCGAGATCTGCCGGTTGTTCAGCGCCACCTGCTTCACATCGGCGTAGCGAGTGATGATCCACGCCTTCATGGCCGGCGACCAGTGCACCGGGTCCTCGGCGCGCAAGCGCGCAAACTCCGGGAACGGATTGGCGTTGGTCGCGGGATTACCGAGATCGA
This sequence comes from uncultured Rhodospirillales bacterium, assembly GCA_902825855.1. Classification (GTDB taxonomy): domain Bacteria; phylum Pseudomonadota; class Alphaproteobacteria; order Reyranellales; family Reyranellaceae; genus Reyranella. The sequence continues at coordinate 14,159 of CADECW010000066.1, forward strand.
AGACGTAGGCGGCCATGACGCGAAGGCTAACGACTATGCTCCGTCGTGACCATCGAGATGACGGGGGCGACGTCAGCCGAGTGCGGCGATGCCAAGCGCCTTGCCGAAGCGGCGACTGCAGTCGAGTGCGTCGCCATATTTGCGATGCCGTGCCGTGTGATGCGCCGCGGCCAGCAGCAGGCGGCCCTTCATGGGATTCCGGTTCTTGCCGAAATCCTCCAGCATGCAGAGCGCGATTTCCTGGTTGTGCGGGTCGTTGCCGAGCCGCGAGCAGGCCATGGCGACGGCGCGCACCACCGGAGCGGTATCGAGGCCAACGTCGAGCGCGGCCTGGATCCAGCCAAGCGCCTTGGGCGAATCGAGCGCCACGCAGGCCGCCTCGACCCGGCTTGCGACCGCTTCGGCGTCGAGGCCTCGGATCGACTGCGTCTCGATACGCGGCGGCATGAGGTCTCCGGTCAACTTCTGGTGCCAGGCATTCTGGTTGAGATAGGCAGCAGCGAGATAGAGCAGCTTCAGCCGCTGCGGGTGCTCGAACGTGTCCCAGAACCAGCCCTGCGTGTTGACGTACTCGTAGCAGTGCTGGGGCAGGGAGAAGTTGAGCTCGTCGTGGGTCTCGAGCGCGACCGTCGCGGCACCGACCTGGATGGCGTCCAACAGGGCACGCGGGCTCTTGCCGGCCTTCAGCAGCTCCGTCAGGTGAGGCAGGTAGGCGGGCTCGGGCTCGCGAACGATGACCTCGATCAACGCCTCGGTCTCCTGGGCGTCGAGCGGCGACTTGTTGTTGGCCAGGATCGCGCGTTCCTGCTCCGTGGTGCCGCCGTAGGGCACGGCATGCAGTTTCTGGCCCTCGAGATAGACGGTGATTGCGTTGCAGGCGACTTCGTAGAGCGAGTACCAGCGCGGGCCGACGGCGATGTCGAGCGCGCCGGCGTAGAGCACGTCGTGCGCGTCGTCCCAGCCGATCGCCTCGCCCAACTCCACGGTGGCGCGGGCGCGGAAGGACTTGTGGCCGGTCGTGTAGGAGCGGTTCTGGAACGAGCGGTCCTGCACGTCGATCAGACCGGCGAAGCAGAGTTCGGCCAAAGCGGCGCGGCGCTCGGCGGGGTTCTGCATCAGCCCGAGGAACACGCGATAGGCGTCGACGACGTTGCCGCGATGCACCAGCGTCATCCATTGGCCGAGCCGCTGCTTCAGTGGTCCGTCCAGCGCCAGGGGAAGCTGGTCGGGCCAGTGCACGACCGGCGCGGGCGGCGGCCCGTCGGGCATCTGGAAGCCGCGTGAATAGTGGCCTGGCGCCTTGGCGATCTTCTGGTTCCAGATGTCGAGCCCGGTCGGGATGTACCAGATCGTCTGCGCCAGCGGCAGGCCGGCGGCCGCGCCCGGCAGCATCTTGCTGAGGTTGAGGCTGGCGCGTGCGCTCAGGAGGCAATGGTCGTTGTTCACGAAGTTGACGTACCCGTCGTCCATGCGCTCGTGATAGGGCACGTGAGTGTAGGGAGCGTGGATGCGCACGGCCTCGCGCAGCATCTCGGCGATCGGGCGGCCCTCGCGCACCAGGCCATAATAGACCTCGCTCGCGCCCTTCTGGTCACGGGCCAGGACGCGCTCCTCCAGCGTGGCGTAGCGGGAATCGGCGGGACGCGATGCGGTGACAGAGTCGGGTGACATCAGGACAACCTCCGCGAGGCGCCATTAAACGCCGGTCGCGGCTGCGTTCCAAGCCGCTATTTCATCGTCGGTCCGTAGAGTGGTATTGCGAATTGGAACCCTATCTCGACCACGGCCCGAACGGCGGCATGTCCTTGCTGGGCTTGAGCGGGAAGGCCGGCGCGCGCTTCTCGAAAAACGACTTGATACCCTCCTGTGCGTCGGCACCGGCGGCGAGGTAACCGACGCATTGCAGGTCGAGCGTCACCGCGTCGAGCGGATCCTGGGCGCCCAGCATGCTCCACATCAGTCGGCGGTTCACGGCGGCAGCGACAGCCGAAGACGTCGACGCCGCGAACTTCTTCGCCAACGCCTGTGCTGCCGGCAGCAAGTCCTCCGGCGCGTGCACCGACCGCACCAGCCCGCCCTTCAACGCTTCTTCCGCGCCGAAGAGCTCGGCCGTCATCACCCATTCCTGCGCCTGCTGCATGCCGACCAGCCGCGGCAGGAACCAGCACGAGCCCGCCTCCATCGCCATGCCGCGCTTGTTGAACACGAAGCCGATGCGGGCCGCGCTCGACAACAGGCGCACGTCCATCGGCAGGCACATTGTGATGCCGACACCGACAGCCGCGCCGTTGATCGCGGCCACGATCGGCTTCAGGCAGTTGAAGATCGCCAAGGTGATCGAATCGCGCGCGTCGCGCTTTTGCGGCGCAGTGCCGTCGTTCCATACCTGGAAGGCGCCGCTGCCGCCCGAGATGTCGGCGCCGGCGCAGAAGGCGCGGCCGGCGCCCGTCACCACGATCGCCCGCACTTCATCCATCGCATTCACGGCATGGAAGAAGTCGATCAATTCCTTGCTCATCACCGTATTGAAGGCATTGAGCTTGTCGGGCCGGTTCAAGGTCACGGTCATGACGCCGTCCTCGAGGCTGTTGAGCAAGGTCTCGTAGGCCATGGCACTCCTCACTTCTCGTTCCGCTGCGCAAGACCGAATGCCGTTGCGCGACCGCGTGGTTTACGAAACATTCGCCGCAACGCAGCCGATCCGCAATCCTGGAGGAAGTCGATGTCCCACCTGCTGAAATCCGTCGAAGACGGCGTCATGAAGATCACGCTCAACCGTCCCGACGCGATGAACGCCCTCTCGCGCGACATGATGACCGGCCTGAACGATGCGCTGGAAGAGGCGTCCGCCTCGCGTGACGTCGGCTGCGTGGTGGTGCGAGGCGCCGGCGACAAGGCGTTCTGCGCCGGTGGTGACGTGAAGTCTATGGCGGCCGGCCGCGACCAGGACAAGACCTATGAGGACAAGGTCCACGACATCCGCATCCGCATGCGCGTGTCCGAGCTGCTGCACGAGATGGGCAAGCCGACCATCGCCATGGTGAACGGCGTGGCGGCGGGCGCCGGCCTGTCGTTGGCGCTGGCCGCCGACATGCGGTTTGCCGGCAAGAGCGCCCGCATGACCACGGCGTTCGCCAAGGTCGGCTTCTCGGGCGACTTCGGCTCGCACTTCTTCCTGCACAAGCTCGTGGGTACCGCCAAGGCGCGCGAACTCTACTTCACCGCCGAGATATTGAACGCCGAGCAGATCGAGAAGCTGGGGCTCGCCAACCGCGTCGTCGACGATGCCAAACTCGACAGCGAAACCATGGCCTTTGCGAAGAAGCTCGCGGCCGGACCGCGCGTCGCGTGGTGGCATGTGAAGAAAAACATGAAGGTCGCCGAGGAAGGCACGCTCTCGGAAGCACTCGACTCCGAAGCCGCGCGCATGATCCGCACCGGCGAAACCGAGGACCACAAGGAAGCTGCCCGCGCGTTCGTCGAGAAGCGCCCCCCTGTGTTCAAGGGTTACTGAGCGAGCGTCCCCGAGGCATTCCCTCTCCTGGCCTGCTTTGCAGGGCGGGAGAGGAGCGCATGCAGCGTGCCGGTGATGCCCTTCGGCATTGCCACCATGGCCGCGATCAGCAGCACGGCATAGAGCAGGCCAGACAGGCCCTTGCCCAGTCCCGCCAGCAGATCGGGAAAGAACTGCAGGAAGAGTCCGCCGACGATGGCGCCGGCGGGCGAGTACATGCCGCCGATGACCAGGCCGAACAGCATCTGCACCGACAGCGTGAAGCCGTAGCCGGTCGGGCCGACATAGCCGTATTGGTAGGAGGCGAGACACCCCGCCAGCGCGATGTAGGCTCCGGCGATGCCGGAGATCGTCGCTCGCACCTGGACGACCCGGATTCCCTGTGCGGCGGCAGCCAGGTCGTCGTCGCGCGCGGCCATCAGGGCGCGGCCCGAGCGGCTCGAGATCAGGTTCCGGGCCAGCCAGACCCCGGTCGCCAGCGACGCGAGCGCCATCATGAAACTCCAACGGTCTGGGCTGATGCCGCCGGGCGGAGTCGGGAAGTCGAGATAGAGGCCTTGCACGCCGCCCGTCCACTGCTCGATCAAACGCCAGCGCAGGAACTGCGGGAAGGCGATGGCGAAGGCGTAGGTGACCAGCGCCTGCGTCCACAGGCTGTGACCTCCCGCGATTCGGCCCAGACCCCATCCCGCGGCAAATCCCATCACCAACGCTGCCGGCAGGCCCCAGTACACCGACAGCGGCGTGAGGGCGCCGATCATCGCCGCGCTGTAGCCGCCGACGCCGAAAAGGGCGGCCTGGGCGAACGAGAACTGGCCGCTGACACCGCACAGCAGCACCAGGCCAAGCAGCGCGATCGCCCAGATGACGGCCTGGGTGAAGCGGAAGACAATGAAATCCGGGAAGCAGAACGAGAAGGCGGCCGCCGCCACGAAGCCCATGGTCCACACGGTCCGCATGGCGCTACCATAGGAGACAAACGACAGCTTAGGGAGTGAAACGATGAAGCTCAGGCAGTGCGTCTTCGTCTGCAAGGATCTCGAAAGCTCGCGTGAGGAACTGTGCGACATCCTGGGTATCGAGGTCGCCTATCGCGATCCCGGCGTCGCCAAATGGGGTCTCGTCAACGTCGTCTGTCCGATCGGCCACGACTTCCTGGAGATCGTCACGCCCGAACAGGCCGGCACCTCGGCCGGTCGCTACATCGAGCGGCGCAAGGGCGACGGCGGCTACATGGTGATCATCCAGGTGCCCGACGCCAAGGCCGAGCGGGCGCGCGTCACCGGTCTCGGCGTTCGCGCCGTCGCCCAGAAGGACCTTCCCGAATACAACTACACCCACTTCCATCCGTCCGACACGTCGGGCGTGCTGCTGTCGCTGGACACGACCTTCGCGCCGCCGGGCGTCGATGCCAAACTGTGGTGGCCGCCGGCCGAGAGGGACTGGCTGAGGCATGCACGCTCGGACGTCACCAACGGGCTGGGCGGCGTCGAGATCCAGGCAGAGGATCCGGACAAGGCCGCCGCTCATTGGTCGAAGCTGCTCGATCGTCCGGTGAAGGACGATATCATCCGCCTCGACGATGATGCCGAGATCCGCTTCACGCCGATCGTCGACGGCCGCGGGCCCGGCGTGTCGGCCTACGACGTCAAGGTGGTCGACCGCGAGCGCGTGCTGGCCGCCGCCAAGAAGCGTGGCAGGGACCGCGGCCCTGCTCAGGTCGAGGTCTGTGGTTGCCGAATCAATCTGGTGTGACGCGACACCAGGAACATAAGTACGCCGAGGTTCAGGAGGTTGAAGGCGAGGCCGGTCGAGAAGGCGGGCAGGTAGCCGCCGAACCGATCGTAGAGCATGCCGGCGCCCCAGCCGCCGCTCGCCATGCCCAGGAGGCCGGCGAACATGACGGTGGGAATGCGCCAGTTCGCTTCCTGGACCGAGAAGCAGTCGCGGATGACGATCACGTATGCCGGCAAGAGTCCTGACAGGCCGAGGCCGAAGGCAGCGGAGATCACGAACAGCGCTGCCATATCCCTGGTCACAAGAAAGGCGGCGAGCGCCGTCGCCTGCACCAGCGAACTGAACAGCAGCGTCTGGAACCCGCCGATCCGGTCGCTCAGCCAACCCCAGAACTGGCGCGCCAGAAAGGCAACGCCCAGCAGCACCGACAGCATGGCCGCGCCATACTGCGAAGCGAAGCCAAGGTCGCCGCAATAGGCAACGACGTGGTTCATCGGCATGGCCATGGGCACGCAGCACGAATAGACCGCGATCATCAGCAGGACCATCAGCAGATTGGGCGGCAAGCCAAGCGTCGAATCGCGCCGATGCCCGTTGGTCGCTCCACTCGTCGTGGCCGCCGGCGAGATTGGTGCGGGATGAAGGAAGATCATGGTCAGGGCTGTCGCCGAGACCAGTACGAAGCCGCCGAAATACAGCATGGTGTGACGCCAGCCGACTTCGTCGATGCCGAGCTGCAGCAGCGGCGGCCAGATCGCCCCGGCGACGGCTTGGCCCGATGCGATCAGCGCTACCGCCGAGCCACGTCGACGCTCGAACCACAGACTGACGTAGGTGAGCAGGGGCGAGAACATGCACGAAGTGCCGAACAGGCCGATGAAGAGGCCGTGGCCGAGATAGAGCTCGATCATGCCGCCCCATGACGACAGCAGCAGGCCCAGCGCCACCATGGTCGAGCCGAAGATCACGATGGGCCGGATGCCGAGCCGCCCGGCCAGCCAGCCGGCGACGATTCCTCCGAACGCTGCCCCGACGTAGCTCAGCGAGGTCGCGCCGGCGGGCGCAGCGCGGCTCGTCTGCAGCTCGGCGGCGATCTGCTTCATTGCCACGACGACGACCAAGGGGGCGCCATAAGCGATGGTCATGATGGCCAGCGCCGCGCTCGCCGTTATCCAGGCGGCGCGGCTGTCGAGCAGGCTGTTCATAGCGCATCGACCTCGCGCGTCAGGCGATGAACCGTATCGGCGGAAACCCGTTTGGCCAGCGCCGCGTGGGCCTGCCGCCACGCGACGAGGGCGGTCTCGAGGCGGCGCGCGCCCTTTTCGGTCAGCCACACCATGCGCTTGCGCTGGTCGCTTTCGACGATCGCGATCTCGACCAGCCCTTCGGCCTCGAGCGTGCGCAAGGTGCGCGACAGGGTCGACTGGTCGAGGCCCATGCGCCCGGCCAGCGCGCTCACCGTGTCGTCCTCGGCGGAGGCGATCTCGGCCAGCAGGCCGAACTGGGAGAAGGAGACGCCGGCCTCGGCCATGCGCTGTTCCATGAACTGGGTGGCCCGCCGGGCGGCCAGCCGCAGGTTCCAACCGGCGCAGGTCGCGAGCGCCGACCGGGCATCGGACCGCAGCGTCTTCGGGGCTTGTCTGTGCCTGGTCATTATCGTATGTATATACATAGAATGTAGATACATGGAAATAGCCGTGAAGCCAATCCTGATCATCGGCAGCTACCTGTCGCCTTATGTCCGCAAGGTCCTGGCGTGCCTGGAGGTGAAGGGCATGCCGTATGAGGTCGACCACATCGTTCCGTTCTTCGGTGACGACCGGTTCTCCAGGCTGAGCCCGCTGCGGCGTATCCCGGTGATGGTCGACGGCGATCTCGTGCTGTCGGATTCCTCGGTGATCTGCCAGTACCTCGAAGACAAGCAGCCCGATCCTGCGCTCTTCCCCAAGGACATCGTCGATCGCGCCCGGGCGCGCTGGCTGGAGGAGTTTGCCGACACGCGCATGGGCGACGTCTTCATCTGGCGTTTCTTCAACCAGATCGCCATCCGCCCGTCGGTATGGGGCGAGAAGGGCGACCGCGAAATGGTCGACCGGACGCTGAAGGAAGAGATCCCGACGGTGCTCGACTATCTCGAAGGTCAAGCGCCAGCCGACGGCTTCCGCTTCGGCGACACCCTGTCGGTCGCCGACATCGCCATCGCCGCCTTCTTCCGCAATGCCGGCTGGGTGCGCTTCCAGATCGATGCCGCGCGCTGGCCCAAGACGGCCTCGTGGATCGGCCGCGCGCTTGCGTCGCCGCCGTTCGTCAAGCTCGCTAGGTTCGAGGACGCCGTATTGCGCGTGCCGATCGCCGAACAGCGCAACGCGCTGAAGTCGATGGGCGCCCCGGTCAGCGCCGAAACTTATGCCGGCACTGCGCCGCGCCGTGGCATCATGCCGGTCTAGTTCCTTGCCCGCCGCGGGCAACAACAGATGGCATGAGACCGGCAGTCGTGAAACGCATCCATCCCTTCGTCTGGGGCCATGTCGCCGCCGCGCTGATCGTGGGCGTCGGCGTCGGCGCCACGATCGACGCGCAGGCGGCCATCATGGGCGCTATCGCGCTGATGGCCGGCGCGGTCATCAGCTCGACCTTCTGCTGGTGGAAGCCCGGCCTCGACGCGCCCGCCTGGCAACTGGTCCCCGTCGCCATCCTCGCCAACCCGCTTATGCTGGCGGCGCTCGGCTTCATGGCTGTCGATATCGACTGCCTGGTGGGCCAAAAACGGGGATGGGACTGTCTGGTGGCCGCCATTGCCGTCGTCGTCGCCGCCGTCTGCCTCGTGCCGCCGTTCGGCGGCTGGCTGTGGCGATGGTGGAAGCGCAGGGCCGCCAAGGCCTGACTCCCGTCATCCCGACCGGAGCGAAGCGAAGTGGAGGGACCTTCTCTTGTCGAGGCATCAACAAGAACAGGTCCCTTGTGTACGCTCTGGTCGGGACAACGGCAAAATTTCCCGTCATCCCGAGCGGAGCCGCCCGTAGGGCGGCGTAGTCGAGGGACCTCTTTTTGTCGACGCATCAAAAGAGCAGGTCCGCTTCGCCTCGCTGCGCTCGGCTCCGGTCGGGATGACGGGTGGAGGCGACGCAGCAACAATACAGTTGCTCCGGTCGGGATGACGACGTTACGTGCCTCAGGCGGCGACCGCGCGGGCGAGCCGGCCGCGGATCATCTCCTCGGCTTCGCTGACGATGCGCTCGACCAGTTCCTTGCAGGTCGGGATGTCCCGGATCAGGCCCATCACCGTTCCGGCCGACCAGATGCCGTGTTCGAGATCGCCGGTCTCGTAGACCACTTTGCCGCGCGTGCCGGCAACGATGGGGCCGATCTCCTGGATGGTCTTGCCCTCGTGCTCCATCTCGATCGCCTTCTTGGCCACCGAGTTGCCGTAGACGCGGCTGGTATTGCGCATCGTGCGGAAGATCAGCGAGGTCGAGCGCTCGTCGCTCGAGACCAGGGCCTGCTTCACGTTGTCGTGGATCGGGGCTTCCTTGGTCGCCATGAAGCGCGTGCCCATGTTGATACCCTCGCAGCCCAGCGCCAGCGCCGCGACGAGCCCGCGCGCATCGCCGAAACCGCCCGAAGCGAGCATCGGAATCTTGATGACGTTGGCCGCGGCCGGCAGCAGGACCAGGTTGGGGACGTCGTCCTCGCCCGGATGGCCGGCGCATTCGAAGCCGTCCATCGAGATCGCGTCGACGCCCGCCTTCTCGGCGGAGATACCGTGGCGCACCGATGTGCACTTGTGGATCACCTTGATGCCGGCGTCCTTGAACTTGGGCAGGAACGGCTTGGGGTTGTTGCCCGCGGTCTCGACGATCTTGACCCCGGAATCGACGATGGCGTCGATGTACTCGCCATAGGGCCGCGGCACCAGGGTCGGCAGGATGGTGAGGTTCACGGCGAACGGCTGGTCGGTCATGTCGCGACAGCGCTTGATCTCCTTGCGCAGATCGTCCGGCGTCGGCTGGGTGAGGCCGGTCAGGATGCCGAGACCGCCGGCATTGGAAACCGCCGAGGCGAGTTCGGCGCGGCCGACCCACTGCATGCCGCCCTGCACGACCGGGTGCTTGATGCCGAACATCTCGGTGAAGCGCGTCTTGATCATCTGGCCGTCTCTCCCCACGGGGTTCCTGTTGCGGCCAGCATTAGCGAACCTCACCCGCGCGCACTAGCCCCGGAACGACCTTCCGCTCAGCGGTCTACGAGACGAGCGACGCATCCAGCGTGATGGTGGCCTTGAGGACCTTGGACACCGGGCAGCCCGCTTTGGCCTTGGTCGTCAGTTCCTCGAACGTCGCCTGATCGATGCCGGGAATCTTCGCCTTCAGGGTGAGATGAACGGCAGTGATGGCGAAGCCGCCATCGACCTGCTCGAGGGTGACCTTGGCGCTCGTGTCCATCTGCTCGGCAGTGAACTTGGCCTCGCCGAGGATCAGCGACAGCGCCATGGTGAAGCAGCCGGCATGGGCGGCGCCCAACAGCTCCTCGGGGTTGGTGCCTTTCTTGCCCTCGAAGCGGGCAGCAAAACCGTAGGGGTAGGCAGAGAGCGCGCCGCTTTCGGTCGTGATCGAGCCCTTGCCGTCCTTGAGTCCGCCGGCCCAGGCGGCCGATGCACTGCGATTGATCTTCATGGTGGTCCCTCTCGGTTGGATGCCGAAGACTATGCATCGCACGTCAACGTGTCAGCCAGACGAAGGTATGGTCAGCGCGCATCCAGCCAGGTGAGCACGTCGGCGCGCGTCGGCGCGCGGCCGCTCAACAGGCCCGCCATGGCGGCGACGACGTCGACATGGCCGATGTTGGGATAGAGTTTCATTTCGACGGACGCACCGGCGGCGCGCCAGGCGGCCGCGAGGTTCGTGCTGTTGCGCGGGTAGACGGTCGTGTCGGCCGTGCCGTGGATCAGCAGGGCGGGCGGCAACGGCGCCTTGGCGAAGGTGATGGCCTCGATCTCGGGATTGTTGGCCGCGCCGAAGATCGCGATCAGCTTCGCCGACGTCAACGGCAGGAAATCGTACGGGCCGGCAAGGCCGATGGCGCCGCCGAGTTTCGTGCGATCGACGCCGGCGGCGCCGAGATAGGGCGTATTGGCCGCGAGCATCAGCGCGATATGGGCGCCAGCGGAATGGCCCATTACGAAGATCTTGTCGGTGCCGACGCGATCGACGGTCCAGCGCACCGCCCGTGCGCCATCGTCGACGAAAGCGGGAAAGCGCACCGCGGGATAGAGCCGATAGTCGGGAATGACGACCGTGTGGCCGTTCGACGCGAGCGCCTGCGCGACGAAGAGATAGTCATTCTTGCTGCCTGAATCCCACGAGCCGCCATAGAAGAAGACCACCGTCTTGCCGTCGGGACGCGGCTTGTCGGGCCGATAGAGATCCAGCGTTTGGCGTGGATCGGTTCCATAGGCGATGTCCGCTTCGCGCGAAAAACCCTGGCGCGACACGGTGACGTTGAGCAGCTTGGCCGGAGAGCAGCCGCCGAGCAGCCCCGCGAACCCCGCCAAGAGAGCCCGCCGGGCCAAGGTCATGCCCCAAGGCTCACGTGCCGGCGATGTCGCGCACCTGTTCGGCCAGCGCCAGCGATGCTGTGAGGCCTGGCGATTCGATACCGAACAGGTTGATGAGGCCGGGCACGCCATGATCAGCCGGCCCCTGCACGACGAAATCCTGCGCCGGCGCGCCCTGCGGCACGGTCTTGGGGCGGATGCCGGCATATCCCGGCTGCAGCGCGCCGTCCTTGAGACCGGGCCAGTAGCGGCGCACCGCGGCATAGAACCTGTCGGCGCGGTGCGGGTCGACGGTGTAGTCGATGCCGTCGATCCATTCGACATCCGGGCCGAACTTGGCCTGGCCGCCCATGTCGACGGTGATGTGCACGCCGAGGCCGCCCGGCACCGGGACGGGGTAGATCAGGCGCGAGAAGGGCGAGCGTCCGGTCAAGGTGAAGTAGTTTCCTTTGGCGTAATACGCCTGGGGCACGCAGTCGGATGGCAGGCCGACGATTTTTTTTGCCAGGGTCGGCGCATGCAGGCCGGCCGAGTTCACGACCAGACGGCAACGCAGCTTCATGGGCTCGGCCCCGCCGACCTCGAGGTCGATTCCGGCATTGGCCACGCGCGCGGCCGAAACGGGACTGTGGAAGGCGTACATGGCGCCGCATTCTTCGGCGTCACCCTGCAGCGCCAGCATATAGGAGTGGCTGTCGATGATGCCGGTGCTGGGCGACAGCAATGCCGCCGTGCAGTGCAGGTTGGGCTCCATGGCGATCGCCTCGGCGGCGCTCAACAGGCGCATGCCTTCGACACCGTTGGCCTCGGCGCGGCCCTTGATCTCGGCAAGCTTATCGCTTTCGGCCTCGTTGGTGGCGACGATCAGTTTGCCGCAATTCTGGTGCGGCACGCCGTGCTGCTTGCAGTAGGCATAGAGCATGCGCCGTCCGGCGACGCAGGTGCGCGCCATCAGGCTGCCCTTGGGATAGTAGATGCCGGCGTGGATGACTTCGGAATTCCGCGAGCTGGTCTCGGTGCCGATGCCCTCGGCCGCCTCGACGACGATGACCTCACGGCCGGCAAGGGCAAGGGCGCGGGCGACAGCGAGGCCGACGACGCCTGCACCGATCACGACGCAGTCGACGGTTTCGAACGGGGACGAAGTCATGGCCACATGCTAGTAAATTGGGGTGACCAGGCTAGCAAGACGTCCCTTCCGCCCATGAATGGCGCGTTGGTAACGGGAGGAGCCGTGCGGGTCGGCCGTGCATTGGCGATGGCGCTGGCCGCCGACGGCTATTTCGTGTTCGTGCACCACAATCGCTCGACCGCCGAGGCCCGCCGGACGGTGACGGACATCGTCGCGGCGGGCGGCAAGGCCAAGGCGGTGCGCGCCGACCTTTCCTCGGCGCGCCAGGCCGAAGCACTGGTCGGCAAGTGCCGAGGGCACGGCGTGAAATTGACCTGCCTGGTCAACAGTGCGTCGCTGTTCAAGCTCGACCGTGCACCGACCGCCAAGGCCGACGACTTCGATCGCCACATGGCCATCAACCTCCGGGCGCCCATGCTGCTGTCGCAAGCGCTGGCGCGGCAGCTGCCGGATGGCCAGACAGGGGTGATCGTGAACCTGCTCGACCAGAAGCTCTACAATCTCAATCCCGATTTCCTGACCTACACCCTGTCGAAGGTCGGCCTGCAGGGGCTGACCAAACTTCTGGCCCAGGCCTTCGCGCCGCGCCTCAGGGTGGCCGGCATTGCCCCCGGGCTGACGCTGCGCAGCGGCAGCCAGACCGATGCGCGCTTCGCCGAGCAGCATGCCGACAATCCGCTGCGCGTCGGCGTCACCGTCGAAGACCTGGTGCGCGCCTTGCGCTTCATCCTGCAGACGCCAACCTTCACCGGCGATACGCTGATCGTCGACAGCGGTGAGCACCTGACGGGGCGGCCGCGCGACGTCGCCTTCGATCGCAAGGGAAAGGCGTGACATGGAGCGCCGCATCTTCATCCGCGACTTCCGCCTTCAAGTGTCGATCGGCATCCACGATTTCGAGAGGCAGGGTCCGCAGACGGTCGTGGTCAACGTCGATCTGCTGCTGGCGCCGGCCGACAAGGCGCACAACGACCGCATCGGCAACGTGCTGAACTACGATACGGTCCATGCCGGTATCGCCGCGCTCGCCGGGAGCCGTCACTTCAATCTTCAGGAAACGCTGGTCGACGCCATCCTCGACTTCTGTCTCTCCCAACCGGGCGTCATCGAGGCGCGCGTCTCGACCGAGAAGCCCGACGTCTACAAGGATTGCCGCGTCGGCTACGAGTCCGTGCGACGCCGCTGATGCCCGATCGCGGTCACACGCTGCTCGCCTTTCCGGCGATGATCTTCGTCGGCGCGAGCTGGGGCGCCAACGTGCCCGTCAGCAAGGTGATGCTGGCGCATTTCGACCTGATCCCGATGTCGGCCATCCGTACGGCGGTGGCGGGCGTGGCGCTCGGCGCGCTGCTGCTGCTGGTCGAGGGCGCAAAGGCCCTGCGCATCGACCTGGATTTTCGCCGCTTCGCGCTGCTTGGGCTGATGGTAGGCGGCTTCTTCGCCGTCTATACGCTCGGCCTGCAATTCAGCAATCCGATCACGGCCGCCGCAGTGGCGGTGGCGGGGCCGCTGGTATCGGCGGTGACGGTGCGGTTGGTGACGGGACTGCGCTTCGATCCCGGTTTCCCGGTGGCGCTCGCTCTGACCCTGTTGGGCGGCGGAATCCTCGTCTCGTCGACGCTGGTCGGCAGCAGCGGGCCGGTGACCTTCGGCGGCGGCGAGATCGTCGTGCTGCTCTCCAACTCGATCTGGACGCTCTACAGCATCAAGGCGCAGGCCTGGTTCGATCGCGCAAGCCAGCTCCATCGCGCCTACGTCGCGTCGCTCTCCGCCTTTGGCTGGACGGCACTGTTGAGCGTGGTGCTGATCGCGCTCGGTTGGTCGCGCTCGCCGCTGGCGGTGACGGATGGCTGGGCGTGGACCCAGCTTATCGGCATTGCCTTCCTTGCAAGCTCGCTCGGAAGCTATTTCTGGAACATCGGTGCCAGCCGGCTGGGCGTGGCCGTGGCATCGCTGTGGGTCAATCTGGTGCCGTTTTTCGCCGTATTGTGGTCAATGGCCTATGGTTTCATGCCCAATGCCTACCAGATCGTCGGCGGCCTCGTGGCGCTGAGCGGTGTGGTCTATATGCAATGGCGCAAATTGGGTGCCGTTCGAACATGACGCTCGGACTGAAGACGAGAAACTGCCGCTGGATCGACGTTCGAGGCGCTGTCGACGAGCGCGGCCGCCTCAACTTCATCGAAGCCGGCAAGGATCTGCCGTTCCAGCCCAAGCGGCTGTTCTGGCTGCACCACATCGCGTCCGGACAGTGGCGCGGCCGACATGGCCATCGCCAGTCGGAACTCGTTCTCGTCCCCTTGCACGGCAGCTGCCACGTCCACCTCGACGACGGGCGGACGACCGAGACGGTGATCCTGGACGACCCGGCACGCGCGCTGTTCATAGGTACCTGGGTGTGGCACGAGCTCACGGAGTTCGCCGACGATGCGGCCATCCTGGTGATTGCCTCGACCTACTACGATGACGCTGAGTACCTGCGCGACTACGAGGCCTTCAAGCGCGAGGTTGCGAGCCGGCCATGATTCCCTTCCTGGACATGAAATCGATCTATGCCGAGCTCAAGCCCGAACTCGATGCCGCCTTCGTGCGCGTCATGGAATCGGGCTGGTTCGTGCTCGGCAAGGAGGTCGAGGCTTTCGAGGGCGAATATGCTGCCTTTTGCGGCAGCCGATATTGCGTCGGCGTGGGCAATGGGCTGGAGGCGCTCGAGCTGGTGCTGCGGGGCTGGGACCTCGGCGCCGGCGACGAGGTGATCGTACCGTCCAACACCTACATCGCGACCTGGCTTGCCATCACCGCGGTCGGTGCCAAGGTCGTGCCGGTCGAGCCGACGCCCAACGGAGTCAACATCGATCCCGATCGCATTGCCGCCGCGATCACCTCGCGTACCAAGGCCATCATGCCGGTCCATCTCTACGGCGAGCCGGCCGACATGGATGCCATCATGGTGCTGGCACGCAAGCACGGGCTGAAGGTCGTCGAGGACGTGGCGCAGGCACAAGGCGCCAAGGTGCGCGGCCGGCGCACCGGCGCGCTCGGCGATGCCGGAGCCCACAGCTTCTTTCCCACCAAGAATTTCGGGGCCTTCGGCGATGCCGGCGCCGTCACGACGGACGATGCCACGCTGGCCGATCGACTCCGCGGGCTGCGCAACTACGGCAGCAAGGTGAAATACGTCAATCTCGAACGCGGGTTCAACTCGCGGCTCGACGAAATGCAGGCTGCTCTGCTGCGTGTGAAGCTGCCCAGGCTGGACGCCTGGAACGAACACCGGCGTCGATTGGCCGGCCGCTACGACGACAAGCTGGCCGGCATTCCGGGGCTCGAGTTGCCGCGTGTGCCGCAATGGGCCGAGGCCGTCTGGCATCTCTATGTGGTGCGCACGGAGCGTCGTGCCGAACTGATGGGCGCGCTCGACAAGGCTGGCATCGGCTCGCTGATCCACTATCCGATTCCGCCGCACCTGCAAGCGGCCTACTCCGATCTCGGTCTCGGCAAAGGTTCGTTCCCGCTCGCCGAAAAGCTCGCCGACACCGTGCTCAGTCTGCCGATGGGGGCGCACATGCCTGAGACGGCGGTCGACGAAGTCGCCGCCGTCGTGCAGGCCACATTGCGCGGCTAAGGGGCTACGGTCCGGTGCGTTCCGGACCGTCATGGATCCCCTTGTAGTTGCGGTAGTAGTCCCAGCGCGAGCTGTACACGTTGGACTTCTGGTAACTCGGGGCATCGTAGGCGTAATAGGTCGCCGCCGGGTAGCTGTAGTAGGTGGCAACCGGCGCGCTGTAGACCGGCGTGCTGTAGACGGTCGTCCGGGCAGGATAGTAGGTCGCCTGCGAGCGGGGTGCGTAGTAGCCATCGCTCACCGAGCAGGCCGTGACGCCGACGGCCAGCATCGCGAGAGCGACAGTGGAACCAATGGCTTTCATCGTTGTCTCCTCTTGGATGTAGCAACAACCCGTTCGCCGCTTCGCGGTTCCCAAAGCGTGAAAAATCGCCACAATCCCGCCATCTGGCCAACTCTGGATGCGTAGTAGGGAACCATGAAAATCGGCGCGGTCATGTTCTTCACCACTGATTCGATGCAACCCGCGCCGCTGGCGCGTGCCATGGAGGAGCGCGGGTTCGAATCCCTGTGGGTTCCCGAGCACACCCACATCCCGTCGTCGCGCAAGTCGAGCTATCCGGCCTCGGGCGGCCTCGTGCAGGCGTACTACGAACTGATGGACCCGTTCCTGGCGCTCAACACGGCCGCGACCGCCACAAGCAGGTTGAAAGTCGGCACCGGCATCGCGCTGATCACGCAGCGCGATCCCATCGTCACGGCCAAGATGGTCTCCACCATCGACCAGCTCAGCCAAGGCCGCTTCCTGTTCGGTGTCGGCAACGGCTGGAACCAGGACGAGATCGAAAACCACGGCACGGCCTTCGAGAGCCGCCACAAGCTCGCGCGCGAGCGCGTCGAGGCGATGAAGGCGATCTGGGCAGAGGACGAGCCCGAGTATCACGGCGAGTTCGTGAACTTCGGTAAGATGAAGCAGTGGCCCAAGCCCTTCCAGAAGCCTCACCCGCCGATCATCGTCGGCGGCGCCTTCCCCTATGCGGCGCGGCGCGCCGTGCGCTACGGCGACGGCTGGATCCCGCGCGACGACTGGCTCGACCGGGACGGCATCGAAGTGCTCGACAAGTTCCGCGCCATGGCCAGGGAGGCCGGGCGCGATCCTGCCAGCCTGTCGATCAGCACGTTCCGCGTGGCACCCGACCTCGAGCGCTTGAAACGCTACCGCGAGCTCGGCATCGACCGCGTCGTCTTCTCGCTGCCGGCCGAGAAGCAGGACAAGATCACGCCCATCCTCGACCAGTGGGCGGAACTCAAGCGCCGGCTGGGCTGACGCGCATGCCGGGGTAGAGGCCGCTCTGGTGGTGGTACGCCTCGCCCGGCGTATAGCCGCCCTTGCGCCCGATGTAGGGATCGCGGTCGCAGGCGAAGAGCAGCACTGCGACGGCCAT
This sequence comes from uncultured Rhodospirillales bacterium, assembly GCA_902825855.1. Taxonomy (GTDB): domain Bacteria; phylum Pseudomonadota; class Alphaproteobacteria; order Reyranellales; family Reyranellaceae; genus Reyranella. The sequence continues at coordinate 31,106 of CADECW010000066.1, forward strand.
GAGGACGATGTACCTCATGGCGATTCAACTCATCCCAGCCCGAGTCGTTCCCCGCGATACGCCCCGCTCATGACCCTTTCCCACCAGTCCTTGTGGTCGAGATACCAGCGTACGGTCTGACGCAGCCCGTCCTCGAAGCCGTGGCGCGGCCGCCAGCCGAGCTCGGTCCTGATCTTGGCGGCATCGATGGCGTAGCGCGCATCGTGGCCGGGACGGTCGGTGACGAACTCGATCAGACTTTCGTGCGGCCGGTGCGGGCTGTCCGGCACCATCTCGTCGAGCAGAGCGCAGATCGTACGGACGACCTCGACGTTCGTCCGCTCGCTGTCGCCGCCCACATTGTAGGTCTCGCCCGGCCGGCCCTTGCGCAGCACCAGGGTCAGCGCCTCGGCATGGTCCTCGACGTGCAGCCAGTCGCGTATGTTCTCGCCCTTGCCGTAGACCGGCAGCTTCTGGCCGCGCAGCGCGCGAATGATGACGAGCGGGATCAGCTTCTCGGGAAAGTGGTAGGGCCCGTAGTTGTTTGAGCAGTTGGTCGCGAGAGTGGGCAGGCCGTGCGTGTGATGCCAGGCGCGCACCAGATGATCCGACGCGGCCTTGCTCGCGGCATAGGGCGAGTTGGGCGCATAGGGCGTGGTCTCGGTGAACTTGCCCGTGGCGCCGAGCGAGCCGAACACCTCGTCGGTCGAGATATGCTGGAAGCGGAAGCGGGCGCGGCCGGCGGTATCGAGCTTGCGCCAGTAGGCCAGCGCGGCTTCGAGCAAGGTGTAGGTGCCGCCGATGTTGGCGGCGATGAACGGCGCGGCGCCGTCGATCGACCGATCGACGTGGCTTTCTGCCGCCAGGTGCAGCACGGCGTCGGGCCGGAAGCTCTCGAAGATGGCGTCGACCGCGGCGCGATCGACGATATCGACCTTGAAATGCGTGTGCCGGTTGCTGTCGCGCGCCTCGGCCAACGATTCGAGGTTGCCGGCGTAGGTGAGCTTGTCGACGTTTGCCACCGTCCAGTCGGTGTCGCGAATGATGTGGCGCACGACCGCCGAGCCGATGAACCCCGCGCCGCCGGTGACCAGGACTTTCATGGCCTACTTTTTAATCGCCGAGGGCACTCCACTCCAGTCAGGGCTATCGCATATGACTAATTTTCCCCGTCATCCCGAGCGAAGCCGCCCGAAGGGCGGCGTAGTCGAGGGACCTTCTCTTGTCGACGCACCAACAGAAAAGCTCCCTCCGCTTCGCCTCGCTGCGCTCGGCTCCGGTCGGGATGACGGGAATGGGCCATATGCGATAGCGCTCCGCTCCAGCGGCGGCCCGAGAAGGTCAGTGATGCAGGATCTGGCCCAGGAACAGCTTGGTGCGCTCGTTGCGCGGGTTGGCGAAGAATTCCTCGGGCTCGTTCTGTTCGACGATCTCGCCGCGGTCCATGAAGATCACGCGGTCGGCCACGGCGCGGGCAAAGCCCATCTCGTGTGTCACCACCAGCATGGTCATGCCCTCGCGGGCGAGCTCGATCATGACGTCGAGCACTTCCTTCACCATCTCGGGGTCGAGGGCGGAGGTCGGCTCGTCGAACAGCATGATCTTGGGCCTCATGCAGAGTGCCCGGGCGATCGCCACGCGCTGCTGCTGGCCGCCCGACAGCTGGCCGGGATACTTGAGCGCCTGCTCGGGGATGCGCACCCGCTTCAGCAGGTTCATGGCTATTTCCTCGGCATCCTTCTTGGGCATCTTCTTCACCCAGATCGGCGCCAGGGTCAGGTTGTCGAGGATGGTGAGGTGCGGGAAGAGGTTGAACGACTGGAACACCATGCCGACTTCGCGGCGGATCATCTCGATGTTCTTGACGTCGTTGGTGAGCGGCACGCCGTGGACCACGAGGTCGCCGGCCTGATGCTCCTCCAGGCGGTTGATGCAGCGGATCAGCGTCGACTTGCCCGAGCCCGACGGCCCGCAGATGACGATCTTTTCGCCCTCCTTGACGTCGAGGTTGATGTCGGAAAGCACGTGGAACTGCCCGAACCACTTGTTCACGCCGCGGAGCGTGATCACCGAGGCGACGTTGCTGAGATCGCGAGCCGTGGCGGCCATGACCGTTTCTCCTTGGCCGCCTAGCGGCGGGTTCCCTTGTTGAGCTCGACTTCGAGGTACTTGGAGTACCGCGACATCGAATAGCAGAAGACGAAGTAGACGAAGGCGGCGAAGAGATAGACCTCGCCGGGATAGCCCGCCCACGCCGGATCGACCAGCGCCTGGTTGGCGGTGTTGAGGAAGTCGAAGATGCCGATGATCAGCACCAGCGAGGTGTCCTTGAAGAAGCCGATGAAGGTGTTGATGAGCGGCGGGATCACCACGCGCAGCGCCTGCGGCAGGATGATCAGCGTCGTCTTCTGCACGTAGTTCAGCCCCATCGCGTCGGCCGCTTCGAACTGGCCCTTGGGCAGGGACTGCAGGCCGCCGCGGATGATCTCGGCGATGTAGGCGCCGGCGAACAGGATGACGGCGACCTGGGCGCGCAGGAACTTGTCGAAGGTGACGCCCGTCGGCAGGAACAGGGGCAGCATGACCGAGGCCATGATCAGCAGGCTGATCAGCGGCACGCCGCGGATCAACTCGATGAAGCCCACGCACAGTCCCTTGATCAGCGGCAGGTTGGAGCGCCGTCCCAGCGCCAGCAGGATGCCGTAGGGGAAGGCGAACAGCAGACCGTAAGTGGCGAGGATCATCGTCACCGGCAGGCCGCCCCACAGGCCGGTCTCGACGTAGCTGAAGGGCGCGATCGGCAGCTTCCAGTTCGGCAGGACACCGACGATGCGCAACACGAGGCCGACGAGGCCGATGGCGGCCGCCGCGCGGTAGGCGTTGATCTCCGTCGGCGAGCCGATGCCCTTGCGGAAGGACATGCCGACCAGACCGAGGACCAGCGCCACGGCCAGGAACAGGGTGAGCGGAATATGGAGCTGGCCGAACATCAGCAGGAAGGTGACGAACGAGCCTACGGCCCAGATGATCAGGAGCCGCCACGGCCGCCACATGCGCCGGTCGGAGGTCAGGATCAGCATGGCCAGCATGGCGACGACGGCGAGCAGCGGCCGCCATTGCTGCTCATAGGGGAAGGTGCCGAAGAAGATGAGGCGCAGCTTCTCGCGGATCAGCGCCCAGCAGGCGCCGTAGCCGCGGCACTCCGAGCCCTGCGACGCCGTGAAGTTGGCGGTGAAGACCGCCCATTCCAGGAACCACGACAGGATCCAGACCATCGCCACGATCAGGACGACGGTGGTGATGCCGTTGGCCCAGCTCGAGAACAGGTGCTTGCGCGCCCAGCCGATGGGGCCGCTGTCGTCTACGGGGGGAGCGAGCTGCTTGCGCTCGCCGACGGGCATGTCGGTCATCGCTCAGCGCTCCCTCAGGGCGATACGTTTGTTGTACCAGTTCATGAAGGCCGAGATCGACAGGCTGACCGAGAGATAGGCCGCCATGATGATCAGCACGTTCTCGATCGCCTGGCCGGTCTGGTTGATGGTGACGTTGATCGACGCCACCAGGTCGGGATAGCCAATGGCGATGGCGAGCGAGCTGTTCTTGGTGATGTTGAGATACTGGCTGGTCATCGGTGGCACGATCACGCGCAGCGCCTGCGGCAGCAGCACCAGCCGCATCGCTTGGCCGCGGCTGAGGCCAAGCGCGGCGGCGGCCTCGCTCTGGCCCTTGTGCAGCGCCAGGATGCCCGACCGCACGATCTCGGCGACGAAGGCAGAGGTGTAGAGCACCAGGCCCAGCAGCAGGGCGATGAACTCGGGCTGGATCACGCTGCCGCCGTCGAAGTTGAAGCCCTTCAGTTGTGGCCAGCTCATATGGTGCGGCGCGCCCGCCACCAGCCACACCAGAATGGGCAGGCCGAGCGCCACGCCGAAGCCTGCCGAGATGGACGGGAAGGGCTTGCCGGTCGCGTCCTGGCGTTTCTTCGCCCATCGGTGCATGACGAAGGCGGCAGCGATGCCGATCAGGAAGGCGAGGCCGATCCATGTGAAGGCCGGATTGGCGAGCGGTACCGGAAAGTAAATGCCGCGATTGGACAGGAACACGGTATCGAAGAGCAGGCCGATCGCCTGGCGTGGCCCTGGAAACGCTTCGCTGATCAGCTTGTAGAACAGGAAGAGCCAGAGCAGCAGCGGCACGTTACGGAAGGCCTCGACGTACCATTCGCAGATCTTGGCGAGGAGCCAGTTGCTCGACAGCCGGCCGACGCCGAGCAGCGTGCCGAGGATGGTCGCCATGATGACGCCGAGGATCGAGACCTTCAGGGTATTCAGGAGGCCGACGAAGATCGCGCGAGCGTAGGTGCTGGCCGGCGAATACTCGATCATCGTGTCGCCGATCTCGAAGCCCGCCTCGCGCTCGAGATAGTGGAAGCCGCTGGCGATCTTCTGCCGCTCCAGATTCTCGATGGTGTTTGAGACGAGGTACCAGGCGAGCAGGCCGACCAGGCCGACGACGACGATCTGGAAAACCCAGCCGCGGATGACGGGGTCGTTCCACGGCGCCACTTTTACACGCGGCGCGGAGTTCAATGCCTCGACTGCCATCCGCTCTTTCCCCCTGCCAGCTGCAGTTGCTCCGCAGCCTTCACTGAACGATATCTGCCGCAGTGTAAGATGGAATTCCGCACTTGCAACCAGCCAAAAGAGTTTCCGTTGTCTGGTGCCTGCTCGCTTTCCCGCTGACACACGGTGTCAGCCCGAGCGCAGCGGGGGACCGTTGAGGCAAAGTTGAAAAGGCCCCTCGCTACGCTCGGGATAGCAGCTTTTCGCTTCCCGATGGTTACGCGACCTACGTGCACTAACGGATCGGCGGGGCGTACTGCAGGCCGCCCTTCGTCCACAGATTGTTCAGCCCACGGTCGATCTTCAGCGGCGTTTCCTTGCCGACGTTGCGTTCGAAGGCTTCGCCGTAGTTTCCGACCTGTTTGACGATGTTGTAGACCCACTTCTCGTCAAGGCCGAGCGCCTTGCCCATCCCCGGGGTGACGCCAAGGATGCGCTTGATCGTCGGGTTGTCGCTCTTCAGCATCTCGTCGACATTCTTGGAGGTGATGTCGTACTCCTCGGCCTCGACCATGGCGTACTGCGCCCAGCGGACGATGTCGGCCCACTGGTTGTCGCCATGGCGCACCGCCGGACCAAGCGGCTCCTTCGAGATGATCTCCGGCAGGATGATGAAATCTTCCTGCGTCAGCGGTGCCGGCACGTTGGCAGCCCGCGTCGCATAGAGGCTCGAGACGTCCGTGGTGTAGACGTCGCAGCGGGCGGCGAAGAAGGCGGCGCGGACCTCGTCGACCTTCTCGATGACAACCGGCTTGAAGGACATCTTGTTGGCACGGAAGTAGTCGGCAAGGTTCAGTTCGGTGGTGGTGCCGGGGGCCACGCAGACCGTGGAACCGTTCAGCTCCTTGGCGCTCTTCACGCCGAGTTTCTTGGGCACCATGAATCCCTGGCCGTCATAGTAGGTGACCCCGGTGAATTCGAGCCCCAGCGCGGTGTCGCGCGTCAGCGTGATCGTGGTGTTGTTCGACAGGAGGTCGACCTCACCCGACTGCAGCGCCGTAAAGCGCTGCTGGGAGGTGAGGGGAACGTACTTCACCTTCTCGGCATCGCCGAACACCGCCGCCGCCACGGCGCGGCAGACATCGACCGACAGGCCTTTCCATTTGCCCTGGCTGTCGGCCAGCATGAAGCCTGCCGTGCCGATGCCGACGCCGCAGATCACCGCCCCGCGCGACTTGACGGCATCGAGATCCTTCCCGGCCATGGCGCCGGTCGAAACGCTGAACGCGGCAAAGCCGGCTGCCGCCGCCATTAGCACATTGCGCATTGAAGCCCCCTTTTGTGTTTTCTCCCTGTACCGGAGAGTGTCCGCGGTTGGGGGCGTGCAAGCAACAGGCCAAATGGGGAGCCGGGCAGGGCCATGGCATGGTTCCGTCAGCCTGGGCGAAGCCCGACGGGCGACGCGGCAACAGAGCAGGTCCACTTCGCTTCGCTTCGCTCGGCTCCGGCTGGGATGATGAGGTTGGTCGTTCCTAGCGGATCGGCGGGGCGTACTGCAGGCCGCCCTGGGTCCACAGCTTGTTCAGGCCACGGTCGACCTTGAGGGCCGAGTCCTTGCCGATGTTGCGATCGAAGCTCTCGCCATAGTTCCCGACCTGCTTGACGATGTTGTAGACCCACTTCTCGTCGACCCCCAAGGCCTTGCCCATGCCCGGGGTGACGCCGAGGATCCGCTTGATGGCCGGATTGTCACTCTTCAGCATCTCGTCGACGTTCTTGGAATCGATGCCGTATTCCTCGGCCTCCAGCATGGCAAAGAGAGCCCAGCGCACGATGTCTGCGAATTGGTTGTCGCCGTGGCGGACCACCGGCCCCAGCGGCTCCTTGGAGATGATTTCAGGCAATATCAGGAAGTCGTCGAAGGTGCGCGGCGGCGGCACGTTGGCGGCGCGCGTCGCCGCCAGGCTCGAGGCGTCGGTGGTGTAGACATCGCAGCGCCCGGCGAAGAAGGCGGCGCGGATCTCGTCGACCTTCTCGATGACGACCGGCTTGAAGGTCATCTTGTTGGCCCGGAAATAGTCCGCGAGGTTGAGCTCGGTGGTCGTGCCGGGCGCCACGCAGACCGTGGCGCCGTTCAGCTCCTTGGCGCTTTTGACACCGAGCGTCTTGGGCACCAGGAAGCTCTGGCCGTCGTAGTAGAAGACGCCGGTGAAATCGAGGCCGAGTGCGGTGTCGCGGGTCAGCGTGTATGTGGCGTTGCCCATCACCATGTCGACTTCGCCGGACTGCACGGCGGTGAAGCGCTGCTGCGAGGTGAGGGGGACGTACTTCACCTTCTCGGCATCGCCGAACAGAGCCGCAGCAACCGCGCGGCAGACATCGACGGACAGGCCGCGCCACTTGCCTTGGCTGTCGGCCAGCATGAAACCCGCCGTGCCGATGCCGACGCCGCAATTCACCGAACCGCGTGCCTTGATGGCGTCGAGATCCTTGCCCGCCATGGCGGTGTTCGAGAGCAGCAGGCCTGCGAGGCCGGCTGCGGCAGCGATGAACTTGTGCATAGAGCCCTCGGATTCCCTACTCCCCGGCGCGAGTGTAGAGGCGATCATCCGACGCGCAACAGTCCAAATGAAAACCGCCGCCCTTCCGGGCGGCGGTCGGTTTCAGTTCGCTGGTCTGCTGCTCAGCGGATCGGCGGAGCGTACTGCAGGCCACCCTGGGTCCACAGCGCGTTCTGGCCGCGGGCGATCTTGAGCGGCGAGCCCATGCCGACGTTGCGCTCGAACATCTCGCCGTAGTTACCGACCTGCTTGATGATGTTGTAGACCCACTTCTCGTCGACGCCGAGCGCCTTGCCCATGCCGGGCGTGACGCCGAGGATGCGCTTGATGGTGGGGTTGTCGCTCTTCATCATCTCGTCGATGTTCTTCGAGGTGATGCCGTACTCCTCGGCTTCGATCTGGGCGAACAGGGTCCAGCGCACGATGTCGGCGAACTGGTTGTCGCCGTGGCGCACGAGCGGGCCGAGCGGCTCCTTGGAGATGATCTCCGGCAGGATGATGTAGTCGTCCGGGTTCGGCGCGTTGGCCGCACGGGTCGAGTAGAGGCCCGAGGCGTCCGTCGTGAACACGTCGCAGCGGCCGGCGAAGAAGGCAGCGCGCACTTCCTCGACCTTTTCGATGACCACCGGCTTGAAGGTCATCTTGTTGGCGCGGAAGTAGTCGGCGAGGTTGAGCTCGGTGGTGGTGCCGGGCTGCACGCAGACCGTGGCGCCGTTCAGCTCCTTGGCGCTCTTCACGCCGAGCTTCTTGTTCACCATGAAGCCCTGGCCGTCGTAGTAGTTGACGCCGGTGAAGTCGAAACCGAGGGCGGTGTCGCGCGTCAGCGTCCAGGTCGTGGTGCGGACCAGCAGATCGACCTCGCCCGACTGGAGCGCGGTGAAGCGCTGCTGGGCGGTCGTCGGCACGAACTTGACCTTGTCGGCATCGCCGAAGATCGCCGCGGCGATGGCGCGGCAGGTGTCGACATCGAGGCCCGTCCACTTGCCCTGGCTGTCGGCGCTGGCGAAGCCCGCCACACCGGTGGCGACGCCACAGATCAGTGAGCCGCGCGCCTTGATGGCATCGAGGTCCTTGCCGGCGTACGCCGCCCCGGCGGCGCCGACCAGCGTGGCCGCGACTACGCCGGCGGCCATGTATTTCTTGAGCATTTGTCCTTCCCTTCGTGGTTGCCTCTGCCGTCCTGTCGAGCCTCAGCCGGCCGCGGACGACGATGGCGGAATTCCTAGGCGATCAAACCGCCACGCGCAACGGCGCGCGCGGTTCAACTAAGGCTGATTGCGGCCGTCGGATTACAGGCGATCAACGTTGCGCGAGGAGAAGGGATTGTGGCTCCACGGCTCCGTGCTCTGCAGGCCACGGAAACGATCGTTGTCCGTGTCCTTGACGCCGGCGGCCTTGCGGATGTCCTGCTGCCACTGGCGGTAGGCCACCAGGTTCTCGTTGGCGAGCACGCTGTTGAAGCCCTTGCCGGCGATGTAAGGCTGCGGATCGACGAACTGGCCGTTCTGGATCACGGAGAAGTGCAGATGCGGGCCGGTCGACCGGCCGCTGGAGCCGACATAACCGATGAGGTCGCCTTTGCGGACGCGACTGCCCGGACCCATGCCGTCGGCAAAAGCCGACATGTGGGCGTAAAGCGTCTCGAAATTGTCGGCGTGACTGATCTTCACCGTGCGGCCGTAGTTGAAGTACCAGCCCTGGTGGTTGATCGTGCCGTCGGCCGCCGCGTAGATCGGGCCGCCGGTCTGGCCTTCGAAATCGATCCCGTTGTGGAACCCGCCGCCGCTCGAACGGCCGTAGTAGCGGCGCATCCCGAACGGTGAGGAAATGCGCGCGCCGCCGCTGGGCTCGGCAAGGCCCGTGTTGCCGAGCCGGCGCCCATTCTCGTCGAACCAGCCCTCGGGCTCGTTGGGGGGCGCGAACCACCAGAACGACTTCTTGGCCTTGCCCTCGCCGATGGCTGCGGCGAGCAGCCGCGGCGAGCCGTCGACGGTGCGGCCCTTCCAGACTTCGACCTTGGTGCCGCCGGTCTGGAAGCCGGCCAATGCCTCGGTCAGCTCCTTGAGCGTGGCGCTGTTGGCGCCGGTCGAGGCGAGGCTGGTTGCCAGCCCGGAACTGGCGCTCACCTTCACCAGGCCTACCGAGCCGGCCACGAGCGAACGGGCGCCGGCTCCGGCGGCCCGGTTCGCGCTCGGCACGCTGGACACGCGCTCGTCATCGTTCGCGGTGGCGTTGGGGGCGAGCTTGTAGCCGTAGCTGCCATCCGTCCCGCGGTGCAGCTCTATGGCCAGCGAGGTCGCGGAATAGAGCTGAAGGGCAGCCAGCCGCTTGGGCTGGCCCGCTCCCTGGGGCTGCAGGACGGCTCGGCCGGAATTGGTTTTCTTGCGGTCGAGCTGCTCGAGCGCCTTGCCGACAGCCTCGTTGGCGGCCTGGGCGTCGGCCGGATCGATGTTGAGGGCGACAAGCTGATCGGTGACCTGGCCATTTTCACTGATGGCAAACGGCTGGATGTCTTCGGAGGGGGCGGCGGCCGCCTTGGGCGCGGCCTTGAGATGGTTCTTGTTGGGCGCCTTGATCTGGGCCATCGACGCGGTAGAGCAGACAATCTGCAAGGCGGAAAAACTGACAATTGCTAGTAGGCTTGGGACGATTCGCCAGCGTTGAGCGCGTTGATCTCGCGTCGTCTTGAACGCCATCAGCCTTCTCCCGGTCCATTAAAGTTCAGCTCGACTCTCTCAGGCCTGCAGCGATTTCACCGACCGTCCCCTGATCGGGTCCCCACGCCATGCCCTGCTAAGGCCAAGTGTGGCCACCGATAATCCACAAGTCCAACAAAAAGTTGCAAAAATGCAACACCCGTGAAAATCCCGTGTTAGCTCATATTTGGCGGCGTTTCAGGACCATGATGGTCACCCAGGCGCACGTCGGACAAGTTGTCACTGCCGACCGGGTCACGCAGTTCCGAAGCGAGACAGGC
>CADECW010000067.1:0-25503 GCA_902825855.1 uncultured Rhodospirillales bacterium
TTGAAAATGAATGCGAAATGGCCGTTTCGACAGTTCGATCGATTGTGTTTTCTTTGGGGCTGAGGGAAGGGAAGTGCCCGACCTGCTGATGCCGTTCCCAGCGCGCAGCAAGCGGTTCAGTTTCTATTCAGCTTTGATGCCGAGCTTCTTGATCAGGGGGACGACAAGCTTCTCTTCCTTGTCGAGCATCGCCGCCAGCTCCTGCGGCGTGCTCGATTTCGTTTCGGCCGTGAGATCGGCGAACTTCTTGACGACCAATGGGTCACTGAGCGTCGCCATCATGGCGGCATTGAGCTTGGCCAGGATTTCCGCCGGCAGCTTGGCAGGCGCGAACAGGCCCGTATAGGTACTGAAAGTGAAGGCCTCCAGGCCCTTCACGCCTGACTCCTTCATCGTCGGCACGTCGGGCAGCTGCGGCACGCGTGTGTCGGACGACACGGCGATGGCGCGCATCTTGCCCGCCTTGATATGGCCGATCGCTGCATTGACCTGATCGACCTGCGCCGGTACCTGGCCCGCGATCAGGTCGAGATGGGCCTGTCCGCTGCCCTTGTAGTGGACCAGCGTATACCTGGTGCCGGTTGCTTCGCCTATGAGTTCGATGGCGATGTGGTTGGTCGTGCCGACGCCCGAATCGGCGACGGTGAACTTGCCGTCTTTTCCGAGGGCGATGAAGTCGGCGAGTGTCTTGATCGGAGAGTCGGGCGGCACGATCAGCACTGCAGGCACGGACTGGATGTGGCTGATCGGCTGGAAGGCCGTGCGCCAATCGTAGGGTGCGTTGCCGTAGATCGCGGGCACGGCGACCAGCGAGTTCGCCGAGACCAGCAGATTGTAGCCGTCCGGGGCCGAACGGGCGATGACGTCGCTGCCGATCATGCCCGAGGCGCCGGCCTTGTTCTCGACCAGCACGGTGACACCCAGGATATCCTTCAGCTTCTCGGCAATGATGCGCGCCGTGACGTCGATGTTCCCGCCCGGCGCATAGGGCGCCATGATGCGGATCGGCTTGTCGGGGTACTTGTCGGCAGTCTGGCCGGCGGCAGAGCCGGCGCCGGCGAGCAATGCCAGCACGCTCAGTAGCGCGGTAAACGAACGCATGGTTTGCCTCCCTGGTGTGGCTGGGACACTAGCCTACCGGCCGCTCGGAACACACAGGATGTCGGCGCGCTGCTTCGCGCCGCGGTTTTGGGGAGGTCGAGCATTTCATTCTTCCAGATCTCGGCCTTGGCGCGTGCTTCCTTGCAACACGGGCAATAGTCGAACGCGGGTTTGCCGGCGATCCGACGGCCGATCGCGTCCGCAAGCTGCGGTCGAGGTGCTCACGGCTTGTTTACGCGAACTCGTTGGGTCGGTGCTGCGCCCATGGCCGTGCCGCTTCCAGGAGGGCGCCCAGTCGCAGCACGTCGGTCTCGTGGCCCCAGCGGCCGACGATCTGCACCGAGGTCGGCAGGCCGTCGGTGCCGAAGCCCGAGGGTAACGCGAGGGCGGGATGGCCGGTGAGGTTGAAAGGGTACTGATAGGAGGTCCAGCCCTGGCGGGTGATGCCGCACTTCACGCCATCCACCAGGACTTCATCGTTTGCGGCATCGTGAGTGACATCGAGCGCGGTGCGCGAGTTGGTAGGCGTCACCAGGAAGTCGTAGCGCTCGAACAGCGTCTGGATCCTGCGGAACAGGGCGGTGCGCGCGAACTGGGCGTTGCGGAAGTCGGCCAGGGTGAAGCCGGCGCCACGTTCCATGAAGGCCAACGTCACCGGGTCCATCTGGTTCTGCCACTTCGGCAGGTACTGGGCGCAGAACACCGCGAAGTTCGCCTGGTAGAGCACGCGGCCCTCGTACTCGATCCAGTCGATTTTCGCGGTCACTTCCTCGACGGTGGCGCCCATCTCCTCCCAGGCGGCGAGCGCAGCGCGTGTGTTGCTGCGCACGTCCGCCGCGACGCGCGGGTTGGCCGTAAGCTCGATGTAGCCGATGCGCACGCCTGACAGGTCCTCGCCGGCAAGCCTGGGAGAGAGCGGGTGCTGCACTCCGCCCGAGAGCGTCCAGGGATCCTTCTCGGTCGGTCCCTTCAGCACGTCGTGCATGACCGCGGCGTCGGTGACGGTACGGCTGAGCGGGCCGGCATAGATGTTGTTGCCGAAGGCGTCGCGCGTCGTGTCGTAGGGCACCGCACCGAGCGTCGCCTTCAATCCCACGAGGCCACTGCAGGAAGCCGGGCCGCGCGTCGAGCCGGCGCCGTCGGTGGCGAGTGACAACGGGCCGACGCCGCCGGCCACGGCGGCCGCGCCGCCACCGCTCGAGCCACCGGGCGTGCGTTCGAGGTTCCACGGATTGCGCGTGACGCCGAATGAAGGACCGTCGGTCAGGCCCTTTACGCCGAATTCGGGAGTCGAGGCCTTGGCAAAGATGATGGCGCCCGCCGCACGCAGGCGCTGGACCAGGATGTCGTCGGCCGCGGCTGGTGGATTGTCGGCGAAGATCGCCGAGCCGTGCCGCGTCGGAACGCCTTTGACGTCGACCAGGTCCTTGATGCTGATCGGAACGCCGTGCAGCGGTCCGAGCGGCATGCCGTTCGTTACCGCCTCTTCGGCTGCCCTGGCGTCGCGCCGCGCGTCCTCGTGCATCAGCATGCGAAAGCAGTTGAGCTTGGGATTGGCTTTGTCGGCGGCCGTCAGCACCGCTTCGACGTACTCGACAGGCGAAAGCTTTTTGGCGCGGATGAGGGCGGCGGCTTTGATGGCGGAGGTGAACAGCAGATCGCTCATCGAGCGAGCATAGGCGATCCTCGACAGCCACCGCCACCTGCGCTACGCCGCGCGCGGATGTTCCCGTTGCCTGTCCTCGCCGCGCTCGCCGTCGTGGCTGTCGTCACCTCGTTCATCTCCGGCGTCTTCGGCATGGCAGGCGGCATGCTATTGATCGGCTTCCTGCTGTTTCTGCTGCCCCTGCCGGTCGCCATGGTGTTCCACGGCGTCATCCAGATCGCAGCCAACGGCTGGCGTGCCTGGTTGTGGCGCCGTCACGTCAAGTGGAGCGTGGTGCTGAAGTTCGGCGCCGGGTCGGCGGCATCGCTGCTCGTCTTCTCCTGGTTCGACTTCGTGCCCGACAAGGCGCTGGTGCTGATGATGGTCGGGCTCATGCCGTTCATCGCGCTGGCCGTGCCGCGAAGCATCGCGCCCGACATCGAGCGCGGCGGCCAGGCCTTCCTGGCCGGCGCGATCGGCGGCGCCATCCAGCTCGTGGCCGGCGTCACCGGGCCGCTCCTCGATATCTTCTATGTGCGGACCGGAATGACCCGTCAGGTCAATGTCTCCACCAAGGCTGCTGCCATGGTGCTGGGACATCTCACGAAGGTCGCCTATTTCGGCGTTCTGATCGAGGGGCCGGCCGGTCGTGATCTCGAACAATGGCTGGTCATGGCCTATGCCGCCGGCTTCGCCGTGCTCGGAACGACCTTGTCGCGCAGCTTCCTCGACCGTATGTCCGACAGGCAGTTCTACTACTGGACTCGCCGCGTCATCCTTGGGCTGGGCGCGGTCTATGTTGCGCAGGGCATCTGGCTGATGGTGACGCGATGGTGGACGTGAAGGCCGAGGTGAGGGCGCTGCTCGACCGGTTGCCCGACGACTGCAGCTATGCCGATGTGCAGCGCGGCATCGCCGTGCTGATGTGGCCCAAGCAGGGCGACGGCAGCCTGAAGCCGCCGGAACGATTGCCGCCGGAGGAAGTGAGGCGCCGGCTGCGCGACTGGTTGAAATCGGAGAAGGACAGATGAAGGACCGCGTCTCGATCGATCTCAAGGATGGAGTGGCCGACGTCCGCCTGATCCGCGCCGACAAGATGAACGCGCTGGATCCGGCGATGTTCGAAGGCATCATCGAAGCGGGCGGCCGGCTGGCCGAGATGAAGGGTTTGCGTTGCGTCGTGCTGTCGGGCGAAGGCAAGGCCTTCTGCGCCGGCCTCGACATGGGAAGCTTCGCCGCCATGAAGCAGGACGGCGACGGCGTGCCCGGCGTGCGCGATCTCACCAGGCGCACCCATGGCATCGCCAACCGGCCGCAACAGTGCGCCTGGCAGTGGCGCACCTTGCTCGTGCCGGTGATCGCCGCGGTCCATGGCGTGGCGTTCGGCGGCGGCTTCCAGATCGCGCTGGGCGCCGACATGCGCTACGCCACCGCCGACACGCGCTTCTCGGTGATGGAGATCAAGTGGGGCCTGGTGCCCGACCTCGCCGGCACGCAGCTGATGCGCTACCTGGCGCGCGAGGACGTCGTGCGTGAGCTCACCTATACCGGTCGCATCTTCAATGGTGCGGAGGCGCAGCGGCTCGGCTTCGTCACGAAGGTGGTCGACGATCCGCACGCGGCGGCGCTCGAGACGGCCAGGGAAATCGCCGGGAAGAGCCCGGACGCCGTCCGCGCGGCCAAGCGCATCCTGAACGACGCCGTGGCCGTCGATGCCGCGACCGGCCTGATGGCGGAGTCGGTCGAGCAGCAGAAGCTGATCGGCTCGCCCAACCAGCTCGAGGCGATCATGTCGAACCTGCAGAAGCGCGCCGCCAACTACGAGGATTGACGCCATGAATCGCCAGTGGCTCTACGCCAGACAGCCCCAGGGCAAGATCGGAGCCGACACCTTCCAGTGGACCGAGACGGCGATTCCCGAGCCGCGTGACGGCGAGGCGTTGGTGCGCACGCGCATGCTGTCGCTCGATCCCGCCAACCGCGCCTGGATGATGGGCAAGACCTATCGCGACGCGCTCGAGCCCGGGCAGGTGATGAGCGGTTTCGCCATCGGCGAGGTCGTGGACTCCAAGACCGGCGGGCTGAAGGCCGGCGACATCGTCGAGGGCGACTGGGGCTGGCAGGACTATGCCGCCATGCCGGCACGGCGACTGGTCAAGCGCACGACGAGAGCGCCGCTCGAACTGCTGATCGGGCCGCTCAGCGTCACCGGCCTCACGGCCTACTTTGGGCTGCTGCATGTCGGGCAACCGAGGCCGGGCGATACCGTGCTGGTGTCGGCAGCGGCCGGCGCAGTCGGCACCATGGTCGGCCAGATCGCCAGGCTCGCGGGCTGCCGGGTCGTCGGCACGGCGGGCGGCCAGGACAAGTGTGACTGGCTGGTGCGCGAGCTCGGCTTCGACGCCGCCGTCGACTACAAGGCGGGTGGCGTGTATCGCGCGCTTCGAGCTGTCTGCCCCGACGGCATCGACGTCTATTTCGACAATACCGGCGGGCCGGTGCTCGAGGCGGCGCTGTCCCTGATGAACCTGCGCGGCCGCATCGCCTGTTGTGGCAACGTCTCGCAGTACGACGTCGAGAAGCCGGCGCCCGGGCCGATGGCCGTGCCTGGCCTGGTGGTGACCAAGCGGCTGCGCATGGAAGGCTTTATCGTCATGGACTTCTACGACCAGCGTGCCGAGGCCGAGGCAAAGCTCGCGCGCTGGGTCGAGGAAGGGAAGATCAAGGCCGTCGTCGATATCGTCGATGGCCTCGAGAAGGCGCCGCAGGCGCTGATCGGCCTGTTCGAAGGCAAGAACCGCGGCAAGATGGCTGTCAGGGTGTGACGCGCTTGGGAGCGCGCCGGTTCGAGAGACGGAACATGGGAAGATGCTGGGATGCGTTCAGTCGACGGAACGCTGCAACAAGTCGCGCTTAACGACATCCTGTTCCTCCTCTAGGTTGGCATCGAGGCGGCAAACGCCAGGAAGCGTGGAGGAACAGTATGACTCAGTCGATTTCTCGCCGGCGGGCGCTGCAGGGAGCGGCCGCCCTCGGTGGCTTGGCCGCGCCGATGCTCAACACGGTGACGGCTTATTCGCAGAGCAGCGCCTTCAATTGGCAGCGCTTCAAGGGCCAGGCGATCGAGATCGTGATGGAGACCGGCCCGCGCGCCGACCTCGTCAAGAAGTACCAGAAGGAGTTCGAGGAGAAGACCGGCATCAAGATCGGCCTGGAGATCATCCCCGAGCAGCAGGCTCGCCAGAAGACGACCATCGAACTCAATTCCGGCAAGCCCGCGTTCGACCTGTTCAACATCGCCTATCATGTCCAGAAGCGGCAGATCGAGAAGGCGAAGTGGCTCTTCGACATCACGCCGTGGACCAAGGATCCGCAGATGACGCCGGCGGAATACGAGTTCGGCGACGTCTCCAAGCCGGGCTGGGACTATGCCACGCAGAGCGACGGCAAGATCACCAGCCTGCCGATGTTCGTCGACTACTTCATGGTCTACATCAACAAGGAGCTGTTCGCGAAGAAGGGTGTGCAGCCGCCCAAGACCATGGACGAGATGATGGATGCGGCAGCCAAGCTCAACGACCCGGCGGCCGGCATCGCGGGCTACGTCGGGCGCGGCCTGCGCAATGCCAACGTCCCGCTGTGGACGCAGTATCTGTCGGGCTGGGGCCAGGAGACGACCAAGGGCAACCCGCCGCAGCTCATCACCGACACGCCCGACGCCATCGCCTCGGCCGAGTACTACAAGAAGATCCTCACCAGTTACGCGCCGCAGGGCGTGACCGGCTTCAACTGGAACGAATGCCAGGGCCTGTTCATGCAGGGTCGAGCCGCGATGTGGCTCGACGGCATCGGCTTCGCACCGCCGGCCGAGGACAAGACCAAGAGCCGGGTCGTCGGCAAGGTGGGCTATATCCTGCCGCCGGCCGGCCCCAAGGCGCATCACTCGGTGTTCTTCGGCGGTGGTGCGGCGATCCCCAACGCCAGTACCAAGAAGGAGGCGGCCTACATGGCGGCGCTCTGGATGACCGGACGCGAGATGACCAGCCGCATGCTGCAGACCGGCGGCGGCGTGCCGTTCCGTTCGGCGCCGCTCAAGGATCCCAAGGTGCTGTCGGCTCTCACCATTCCGAAGGAATGGGCGGACTGCGCGGCCGGCTGCGCGCCGATCTCGATGCCTGGCCTGCCGGTGATCGTGCCGGTGACGCAGTTCCGCGACACCATCGGCACGGCATTGACCAACATGCTGGGCGGCGCCGATCCGGCCGCCGAGCTCAAGCGCGCGACCGCCGAGTTCAAGCCCATCCTCGATAAGAGCGAACAGAGCTGAACGCCCGACGGAGCGTTGCGTAGCGTATGGCCGGGGCGGACATCTCTGAAGGCATGACGGCCCGGGCGTCGGGGGACGCCCGGCTGCGGCCGTATCTCGGATTCATCTGGCCGGCACTGATCGTGTGCACGGCCGTCATCATCTTCCCGTGGCTGTTCACGGTGTGGATGAGCCTGAACGACTGGCACATCGGCAGCGAGCGCGCTTTCATCGGGCTCGCCAACTACGCCAACCTCGCGACCGACCGCCGCTTCCTCGAAACGATCGGCCATACTTTCTACTTCACGATCCTCGCCGTGTTCCTGCCGCTGGTGCTGGGGACGATGGCGGCGCTGGTCTTCCACAAGAAGTTCCGCGGCCGCGGCTTCTTCCGCACCCTGTTCATCATGCCGATGATGGCGACGCCGGTGGCGGTGTCGCTGGTCTGGACAATGATGTTCCATCCGCAGCTCGGCGTTCTGAACTATCTGCTGAGCCTGGTCGGCCTGCCGCCGTCGCAATGGGTGTTTGCTACGGGTACGGTGATCCCGAGCCTGATCCTGGTCGAGATCTGGCTGTGGACGCCGTTCGTCATGATCATCGTGCTGGGCGGGCTCGCCTCGCTGCCGGTCGAACCCTATGAGG
Organism: uncultured Rhodospirillales bacterium; assembly: GCA_902825855.1. Taxonomy (GTDB): domain Bacteria; phylum Pseudomonadota; class Alphaproteobacteria; order Reyranellales; family Reyranellaceae; genus Reyranella. The sequence continues at coordinate 7,698 of CADECW010000067.1, forward strand.
CCGCGCTGATCGACGGCGCCTCGCAGTGGCAGATGTTCTGGAAGATCACCTATCCCCTGGTGCTGCCCTTCCTGGTGGTCGCGATGATCATCCGCACCATCGATGCGCTGAAGGCGTTCGAGACGATCTGGGTGATCACCAACGGCGGTCCTGGCACCGCCTCGGAAACGCTGAACGTCTATCTCTACGCCCAGGCCTTCGCCTACAACCAGGTGGGCACCGCCTCGGCCGTCGTCGTGGTGTTCTTCGCCATCATCGTCGCGCTGTCGCTGGTGCTCCTGTGGGCTCGGCAGAAAGCGAAGTGGCAATGAGCCTCGCCCACAAGCGGACCAGGCGGCAGCTGCGCAAGGTCGTCGACAAGGCCGCGCTCGCCCTCGCCGTCGTGGTGCTGCTGGCGCCGTGCCTGTTCGTGTTCTTCTGGATGCTGTCGCTGTCGATCAAGTATGACGTCGACAATACGGCGTGGCCGCCGGTTTTCTGGCCCGCGGAGCCGACGCTGGACAATTTCCGGCACGTCTTCGAGGAAAGCCCGATGTTCCTTTATTTCTGGAACAGCGTGCAGGTGACCGGCAGCGCCACCTTGGTCGCCCTGCTGCTGGGCGTGCCGGCGGGATACGGCATCGCGAAGGCGAAGGCCAATGGACTGGCGGCCATGCTGCTGCTCAGCCGCATGACGCCGGGCCTGTCCTACCTGATCCCGCTGTTCACCCTGTTCCAGATGCTGGGGATGATCGGCACGGTGTGGCCGATCGCGCTCACCCACATGGTGATCACCTTGCCGATCGTGGTCTGGATCATGATCGGTTTCTTCGAGACCCTGCCGCACGAACTGGAGGAGGCGGCGCGCATCGACGGCGCCAACCTCTGGCAGGCCTTCCGCTACGTCGCCTTGCCGCTGGCCCGCCCCGGCATCGTCGTGGGCGCGATCCTGTCGTTCATCTACTCCTGGAACAACTTCATCTTCGGCGCGGTGTTCGCCGGCCGCACCACCCGTACCATGCCCGTCGCGGTCTACAACATGCTGACCTTCGAGAGCTTCGCCTGGGGGCCGCTCGCCGCGGCGGCCATCGTCGTGATGCTGCCGGTGTTGATCCTGACCGTCGTCATCCAGCGCGAGATCGTGCAGGGCTTGTCGGCCGGCGGCGTGAAGTAGCGTCGCCGCCGTCTCTCAGAAGTACGCCAGCAGAGAGCCGTAACCGTAGATCTTGTCGGTGATGGCGTTGGTCCGCAGCGCATGCCAATAGGTCGTGGCATTGATCTGCAGCACGGGCTTGTTGAGCCAGCGTTCGGCTTCGTCGGCCAGCTTGGCGAAGGGCAGGTTGGCGCCGAAGGCGACAATCGCCTCGACGTCAGGGCCGTCGATCGAGCGCGCCGCCTTGATCATGTCCTGGGCGGTCAGCACGGAATATGACGCCGGGCTCGTGCCGCGCATATGGCAGTAGTGAACGACCTCGTAGCCATGGGCACCCAGCACGGCATCGAGACGCCGCTCGATGCACGGATAGTAGGGCTCCATGATGGCGATCCTGCGCTTTACCCCGTGCGCCTTGAGCCCGGCCGCGACGGCGTCGGAAGCGATCGAGACGGGGATGTCCCAGCCCGCCACCTTGCGCACGCGACGCTTCAGCTCCTCGCCCCATTCGAGCGTGCCGCCCCAGACGGAAAGGGCGGAAATGCCCAGGATGAATGCGTTGGGCTTGGCGTCCATGACCCGATCGACCGCATCCTCGAGCGACTTGTCTATCGCTTCGAGCTGCCTCTCGAAATCGGCATCGCTGGTCACCGGATCGTCGGCGATGACCATGCGGGCGATGTGGTTGGTCACGCCCGCCGGTCGCATGTCGTCGTATTCGGGCTGGACGACCGTGTTCGTCGACGGCGTCGTCACCCCAAAGGCAAGCCTCCAGGCCAGATAGTCACGCACGCTTTCACTCCCACCTTTCAAGGTCCTTCGCCCGAAGATGCCACGCGCTCCATGATGTTGCGACCGCCTTCACAGCCGGACGGCGTGCCCTTTCGACGCCGACTGCGGTGCAAACCCTTCAAGACCTCTGTGGCGAGGTACTGGTCGCGGCGCCCTTCAGTGCGGCGCGCAACTCGTCGCTCGGCCGCACATCGCGTGCGCGGCTGTAGATCGCCACCGCCACCAGCAGCACGGCGCACATGAAGCCGAACAGGGTACGATAGGCCAGTTCGGAACGTGCACCGTCAGCCAGCGGCGGGAACGCGCCGAGGATCGTCCCCGACAGCGTCTGCATGCATGCGACACCGAGCATCACGCAGGTGTTCATCGTCGACATGCCACGGCCGATGAGCCGGTCGGGAAAGATGCCTCGGCCATGCGTCATGATCATGGTGCTGGACGCGCTGAAGAAACCCATGGCGACGATCCCGCCGATTGCCACCCACAAGGATGCGCCGCCCGCCAGGGCCATCGTTCCGAGCAGCAGGGCGATCACCAGCGAGCCGCCGACGGCGATCCATTTGCGCGTATCGAGCATCCGGTCGAGCGGCCCGAAGGTCAGCATGCCGACTTGATAGGCCAGCACTGCCGCCAGCAGCACGTTGCCGGACTGGACGATGGTGAGGCCGTGCACCTCGCGAAGGAACGGGCCGCCCCACAATCCTTGCACGGTGAAGGTGCAGGCGTAGTTGCAGAAGTTCAGCGTCAGGATGAAGGGCAGCTGCGGGTTGCGCAGGACCTCGACCATCCCGCGCAGCATCTCACCCGAGGTTTCGACCTTGCGCTGAAGGAAAGGATGGTCAGGCGGCGCGTCGCGCACGACCAGCCAGACGGCGATTGCGGCAAGCGCGGTGAAGACGACCACGATGCCGAACACGCCGCGCCAGCCGATCAGCTCGGTGCCCCACGCGAGCGGCGTCGTGGCGATCAGGTTGCCGATCAGGCCTATCGAAAGCACCAGCGCCGCCATCGTCGAGAACCGGTCGGGCGGAAACCAGCGCGAGATCACCACCATGCTGCCGATCAGCATGACGCCGAACCCCGCGCCCATCAGTGCCCGCCCGGCCAGCAGGACGGGCAATTCGGACGCCAGGGTGAACACCGTGGCGCCCACTACCGCCAGCAGCAGCATGCCGGTGACCGTGCGCCGCGGACCGAAGCGGTCGAAGAGAAAGCCGCAAGGGATCTGCATCGCCGAGAAGCCGAAGAAGAAGGCACCGGTCAGCGCGCCGAGCGCCTCCGGCCCGATTGCCAGGTCGCGCATCAGGTCGAGCCCGATCGTGACGTTCGATGCCCGAAAGAAGTGGCTGGCGACGTAGGCGGTTGCCAAGGTGGCGACGATCACCAGGCCCTGGCGCCGCAGGGCGGGGACGCTTGAGGAAGACAGGAAGTCTACTTTCCGACGAACACGGGCTTGCGCTTCTCCACGAAGGCCCGCACCGCTTCCTTGTGATCCTCGGTGCGGGACGCCTGCACCAGGCGTTCGGCTTCGCGGTGCAGCGCCGTCGGATAGTCGATGTGCAGGGCGTCGTCGAGATTGTCCTTCATGTTGCGCAGCGCGACACGCGGACCGTTGGCCAGTGACTTGGCGAACTCGAAGGCCTCGTCGCGCAGCTTGTCATCCGCCACGACCCGGTTCACCAGGCCGATACGCTCGCAGCGCTCGGCATCGACGCGCTCGGCAGTGAACATCAGCTCGCGCGCCCGCGCCGAGCCGACGGCGCGCGTCAGCAGCCAGGCAATGCCGTAGTCTCCCGACAGACCGACCTTGGCGTAGCCGGTGCTGACGAAGGCCGACCTGGCGGCAATGCGGATGTCGCACGCGAGGGCAATGGCGAGCCCCGCGCCGGCGGCAGCGCCGGGCAGCGCGGCTATGGTCGGTTTGCGCACCGCGACCAGCGCGCCGGTCAGCGCCGCCTGGCGCCAGCGCAGGTCGCTCAGTCGTTCCTCGAACGTCATCTGCCCGCGCGGCCCGCGACCGCCCATGCCCTTGACGTCGCCGCCGCTGCAGAAAGCGGTGCCGGCGCCCGTGATGAGGATGGCGCCGACGTCGGGATCCTGTCCGCGCTCGCGGATCTGGCTGCGCAGCGCCGGGGTGAGCTTGTCCGACATCGCATTGCGCGCTTCGGGCCGGTTCAGCGTGATCAGCGCCACGCCGTCGCGGACCTCGCACAAAAGTTCGGTTGTGCCGGTATCGATTTCCATGAAAGCCTCCGTGCCATGACATTCCCGGTCACCGAACACACCGTCAAGACCGCCCGTCACACCACGGGCTATCTCGCCTGCGGAGCGGAAAAGGGTCCGTTGCTGGTCTTCTGCCACGGCTGGCCCGAGCTTTCGCTGTCATGGCGACACCAGCTTCCGGCGATGGCGGCGCTGGGCTTCCGCTGCGTCGCGCCCGACATGCGCGGCTACGGCCGCTCGAGCACCTACGCGCGCCATGAGGACTTCCGCCAGGAGCTGATCGTCGAGGATATGCTTGAGCTGTTGGCGGCGCTGGGCCGCGCCCCTGGACGGGAACGGGCGGTTTGGATCGGCCATGACTGGGGCAGCTCCGTCGTGTGGAACGTGGCCTCGCATCATCCCGACAAGACGGTGGGCGTGGCCAGCCTCTGCGTGCCCTACATCGCCGGCGGCAACTCGGTCGAGAACCGCCTGGCGCTGATCGACCGCTCGGTCTACCCCGCCGATCTCTATCCGGTCGGCCAGTGGGACTATCACTATTTTTACGAAGAGAGTTTCGACAAGGCGCAGCGCGACTTCGAGGCCAACATCCGCAACGCCGTGAAGGCGATGTTCCGCAAGGGCAACCCGGCCGCCGTCGGCAAGCCCTCGATGACGGCGTCGGTGCGCAAGAACGGCGGCTGGTTCGGCGGCGGCGCCTGTCCCGACCTGCCGCGCGATCCTGACGTCATGACCGAACAGGACCTCGAAGCCTACACCGCGGCGCTGACTCGGTGCGGCTTCTTCGGCCCGAACGCGTGGTACATGAACCATGAGGCGAACGGCCAATATGCGAGGCAGTCAAGGTCACCCAGGCTCGAGATGCCGGTACTCTTCCTGCACGGCGCTTATGATACGACCTGCGAGACCGTGAACTCGCGCTTTGCCGAACCGATGCGCGCCGATTGCAGCGATCTCACCGAGGTCGTGGTGAAGTCGGGCCACTGGATGGCGCAGGAGCAGCCCGTCGCCGTGAACGCGGCCTTGACCCGATGGCTGGCGACGAAACTGCCTGACTATTGGAGTGCGGCATGACTTTTTCGGTCACTGAACACACGCTCAAGACCTCGCGCCACACGACCGGCTACCTCGCCTGCGGGCCGCAGGACGGGCCGCTGCTGATCTTCTGCCACGGCTGGCCTGAACTCTCGCTGTCATGGCGCCATCAACTGCCGGCGATGGCGGCGCTCGGCTTCCGCTGCATCGCACCCGACATGCGCGGCTACGGCCGTTCCAGCACCTACGCGCGGCACGAAGACTTCGCGCAGGAGCTGATCGTCCAGGACATGATGGAACTTCTGGCCTCGCTCGGGCGCGAAAAGGCAGTGTGGATCGGCCACGACTGGGGCAGCCCTGTCGTCTGGAACATCGCCGCGCACCACGCCGACAAGACGGTGGCCGTGGCGAGCCTTTGCGTGCCCTACCTCGCGACCGGCTTCACCCTCGAGACCGTGGTCGAGTTGGTCGACCGGACGCTCTATCCCGCGGCGGAGTATCCGGCAGGGCAGTGGGACTACCAGTTCTTCTACGAGGAGAGCTTCGACAAGGCCTGCAAGGGCTTCGAGGCCAATGTCCGCAACACCGTGAAGGCGCTGTTCCGCAAGGGTGATCCCAAGTCGGCCGGCAAGCAGAGCCGCACGGCATCGGTGCGCAAGAACGGCGGCTGGGCCGGGCCGGCAGGCTTCCCCGATTTGCCGCGCGATCCTGCCGTCATCACCGAGCAGGATCTCGAAGCCTACACCGCGGCGCTGACGCGCAACGGCTTCTTCGGCCCCGACTCCTGGTACATGAATCACAAGGCCAACGCGGCCTACGCGAGGCGCGCGCCGAACGGCGGGCGGCTTGCGATGCCCGTGCTGTTCCTGCACGGCGCGTACGATGTGACCTGCGAGACGATGGTTTCGCGGCTGCCCGAGCCGATGCGCCGCGATTGCGCCGACCTCACCGAGGTCGTCGTACCATCCGGCCACTGGATGGCGCAGGAGCAGCCCGTGGCGGTGAACGCAGCGCTTGCCAAGTGGCTCGCGTCGAAGCTACCCGACTATTGGATGGGTTCGTAATCTTGAAAATGCAACTCGTGTCTCTGTCGCTGCTTGCCGCCTGCGGTCTGTTCGCCGCCGCTGCCGCCAGCGCCCAGCAGGGCAAGCCTGCTGCGCCGCCGCCGCCGGCACAGCAGACCAGGCCCGCGGCCAAGGACAGTCCGTTGCCGACGTTGAGCATGGTCGTGTCGCAGCGCGACCGCGACGCCGCCTTCGCCTATTACCGCGACGAGATCGCGGCAGGCCGCTGCCCTGCGCCGCTCGTGAGAAAGGACAAGGTCTGCAGTGCGCCGGCGGCCCTGGCGGCCAAGCCGTGGCGGCTCGACCAGCCGTTGCCCGAAGGCGTGAAAGCCGACGCGCCACCGCCCGGGCTGATCGCCAAGCTCTCGCCATCGCCGGCGGGCCATCAGTACATGCGTGTCGATACCGATATCGTCATCGTCGGCGTCGGCACGCGCAACGTTGCCGCCCTGGTGGTCGATCTCAGCCGGCTGCAGTAGCCGATCAGCGGCCCCTGATGCGCCGCCACGCAGCGAAGGCACGGCGTGCGTTCTCGCCGCTCGGGATGTGCAGGCCGTAGACGCCGCCTCCTGCGCTCACCTGCTCGGCGACGAATTCCTCGTAAGCCATGGCCTCTACCGCTTCCTCGGCGATCTGCTCGGCTATCGCGGCCGGGATCACGATCAATTCCGCGCGATCGCCAAACAGGATATCGCCCGCTTCGATCGGCAGAGGCTTGGGCGGCGGGCCCGCTGGTCGCTGCCAGGCGGGCAATCCGGCGCGCGCGATTTCCGCGGCGTTGCGCAGAGGACTGTTGCTGACGACACCGGCCACCTTGCGCCGAAGGAGCAGCGCTACCGGCGCCGAGGTCACGCTGCTCGCCATGACGAGGACGGCACCCGGAAGGCAGGCGTCTACGGCGGTGGCGGCCTCGCCGACGAGTGCATCCTGGAACGGCGAGAGTGGCTTGAGACCCGCCAGCGATCGACGTCGCAGGCCGTGCTTGCCGAGCACCGCGGCAATACGTCCCGTGCTGACCGATAGAAGCTTGTCGCGGGTGGCCTGGCTCAGCGCCATCGATCAGCCTCGCCGCAGCGCCTTGCCCCGTTCCAGGCTTTCGGCAGGCCACGTCTTGGGAATGTCGTAGAACTCCGGGACGGCGGTCGCTCCTTCGGGCAGGACGACCCAGGGCTGCTTCGACATGGTGAAGATATGGATGTCGGGCGGCATGGCGTCGGGCTCGTCGAGCGTGCCGACGCGCACGAAGCGCACCGCGTCGCCGGCGCCCGAATAGTTGCTCCACACCGCGATGCGGCACTGGGAGCAGCGCCAGACCTTCTGGCCCTTGCCGCTCGCCGAGGGTGTCATCACCGCCTCGGGCTCGCCGGCCAGAAGCTCGACACGGTCGGCCTCGATCATGGCGTTCAGTACGAAGGCCGAACCTGTCTCGCGCTGGCACCAGCGGCAGTGGCAGCAATGCACGAACAAGGGCTTCGATGTCATGCGATAGCGCACGCTGCGGCAGGTGCATCCACCAACATAGGTTTGGGTGTTGCTGGCCATGGTGAACATCTCCCAGCTAAACTCGTGCCGTGGGATAGCATTGGGCGAAGGGAAGAGGAATGGCCGGACGCCTGGCAGGCAAGGTCGCGGTGGTGACCGGCGCGGCCCCGCGCGGCGAGGGCGTGGGCAACGGCATGGCGACCGCAATCATGTTCGCTCGCGAGGGCGCCAAAGTAGTGCTGGTCAATCGTAGCGCCGAGCGCGCCGAAAATCTCGCCAAGCAGATCAAGGGCGAGGGCGGCGAGGCTTCGGTGTTCGCGGGCGACGTCTCCAAGGCCGATGCGGCCGAAGCGATGGCCGGGTTCGCGGCCAAGACCTACGGGCGGCTCGACATACTGCACAACAACGTCGGCATAGGCGCACCGGGCACACCCGAGACCGTGACGCCGGCCGACTGGCACAAGGTGCTGGAGGCGAACCTCACCACCACCATGCTGTGCACCAAATACTGCCTCCCCGAGATGAAGAAAGGCGGCGGCGGCTCGATCATCATGGTGTCGTCGATCGCAGGCGCGGTCGGGCTGATGGGCAGCGCCGGCGCCGTCGCCTACTCGACGGCCAAAGCCGGCCTGCACGGCTTCACCCAATCGGTGGCCGCCGACTACGCCACGCAGAACATCCGTGCCAACTGCATCATCGTGGGGTCGGTGCATACGCCGATGGTCGCCCATCTCGGCGCCGAGGCGCGCGAGCGGCGCAAGAAGATGGTGCCGATGCAGAGCGAGGGCACGGCGTGGGACATCGCCTATGGCGCCGTCTATCTCGCATCGGACGAATCCCGCTGGGTGACGGGCGTCCTCCTGCCGATCGACGGCGGGCTGGTCGCTCTCCGACAATGGCCGCGATGACCATGAGCAAGCCGCCACCACGGAAGACGAAGCGTCCGTCACCGGTCCGTCGCAAGGCCTGGGGCCACGGTCACGAGCGTCACGAAGAGATCGTCACGGCCGCCAAGCGGCTCTTCATGAGCGAAGGCTACGAGGCCGTCACGACTCGCCAGCTGGCCCAGGAGGTCGGCCTCTCGCAAACCGGTCTATACGTCTATTTCAAGAGCAAGGAAGAAATCCTCGCGGAGATACGACTGTCGGCGTTCGGTCGGCTCGCCGCCCGCTTCCGCGAGATCACCGAGCGCCCGCACGGTGCCACTCTGCTGAAGCGTCTGCTCGTCGGCTACCTGGAGTTCGCGCTCGACAATGCCGACGAATATCAGCTGATGTTCATGGTGACGCACGCTTCGCTGAAGCAACAACCGGACAAGCGCTTTGACCGTCCGGCGACCGGTCAGCCCGTCTCCATGCAGCCCATCCTGATCTTCCGCGACCAGATGGCGAAGCTTGTCGAGAGCGGCGTACTGAGGCGCGTCGATGCCACGGCGGCGACGCAGATGCTGTGGGGCGCATTGCACGGCCTTGCCACGCTGCTGATCACGCATCCGCAATTTCCCTGGGTCGAGCGGCGGCTTCTGCTCGACACGCTCGTCGATACCTTAAACAAGGGCTTGACGAAGGCTCCCTGACAGATTAGGTGTTCGACGATCAGTGTTCACTGAACACTGATCGTCGTTGTCTTGTCGGGAGGTCGTAATGACAAACCTCAAGGTAAACGGGCAGGTGCACCGTGTCGGTGCCGATGCCGATATGCCACTGTTGTGGGTGTTGCGTGAGGAGCTCGGGCTCACCGGCACCAAGTTTGGATGTGGCGTGGCGGCTTGCGGCGCATGTACGGTTCACATCAACGACGAAGCCGTCCGCTCGTGCGCGCTGCCCGTCGCACGAGCAGTCGGCTCAGACATCGTCACCATCGAAGGCCTTGCCGAGAGTTCGGGTCTGCCGACGGGGACGCTCCACGCGGTTCAGCAGGCCTGGGTCCGGATGCAGGTGCCACAGTGCGGCTACTGCCAGTCCGGCATGATCATGGCCACTGTCGCACTCCTGAAGAAGTCGCCGAAGCCGAGCGACGCCGAGATCGACGACGCGATCGGCAATATATGCCGCTGCGGTACTTATCCGCGGGTGCGCCGGGCGATTCGCACGCTCACCCAGCAGGCATGAGGACCGGGCGATGAAGCGCAGGAACCTGCTGATCGGAGCGGCGGCGGCGGCCGGCGGCCTGGCGATCGGTTACCGTGCCTGGACCAACTCGTTCGAAGCGCACGCCGCAGCGTTGGTGACGCGCCGTGGCGAGCACCTCCTCGGCGGCTGGGTGAAGATCTCCCCGGACGACACGATCACCGTCTACATACCGCACATCGAGATGGGTCAGGGCGTGCATACGGCCCTTGCCATGATGCTGGCGGAAGAGCTGGACGCCGACTGGTCGCACGTTCGCACTGAGCGGGCGCCAAGCGACAAGGCCTTCGCCAACCGGTTCCTGGCAGAAGGCTGGATCCTGCAGGGCTGGCGACTGCCGGCCTTTCTCGACGGGGCGGTCGATACGGCGTTCGGCGAGGTCGCGCGGATCGCCAACCTGCAGATCACCGGCGGCTCGACGGCCGTGCGTTTCACCGGTCAGGTGGGCCTGCGCATCATCGGCGCCGCGGCGCGCTCCATGCTGATCAAGGCGGCGGCACAACGCTGGCAAGTTCCGGAGCAGGATCTCGTTGCCGCCGGCAGCGTCGTTTCGCACGCCGCCAGCGGTCGCACGGCGCGCTATGGCGAACTCGCTGGCGACGCCGCGAAGTTCAGCGTTCCCGCTAGCCCTGCTTTCAAGGCGCGCAAGGACTACAAGATAATCGGCCATTCGGTGCCGCGCCTGGACATCCCGGCCAAGGTCACCGGCGCAATGCAATACGGCATCGACCTCCAGCTTCCCGACATGCTGGTTGCGACCGTCAAGGCGGCGCCGGTGCATGGCGGCAAGCTCGTCAGCGTCGACCCCGCGCCGGCGATGAAAATCAAGGGCGTCGAGCGCGTTGTTCGCCTGGATGACGCGGTCGCCGTGGTCGCCCGAGGTTACTGGCAGGCCAGCCTTGGCCTTGCGGCGCTTTCTCCGGTGTTCTCGAACGGCGGCAACGGCGCGGTTTCCTCGCAGAGCCTGCAGGCGCAGCACGAGCGTGCCCTCGCGGGCAAGGAAAGCCAGTCGGTGCACAATGCCGGCGACGTGGATGCGGCGCTGAAGAAAGCCTCTGCCAAGAACATCGTCGAGGCAACGTATCGTGTGCCATTCCTGCATCACGCTGCGATGGAGCCGATCAATGCCACCGCTCAGTTCAAGGATGGCAAGCTCACGGTCTGGGCAGGCGAGCAGGACGCGTTGTTGAGCAAGATCAGCCTCGTCGAATGGTCAGGCCTGAACGCTGCGGACGTGACACTGATCGCATTGCCCGTCGGCGGCTCCTTCGGACGCCGCGCTCGACCCGGCGAGCGGTTGCGGCAAGTCATGCGGCTTGCCATGGCGATGGCGCCACGGCCAGTGAAGATGATCTGGAGCCGCGAAGAGGATTTCACCCAAGGCATCTATCGGCCGGCCTTGGCGAGCCGCATCCGCGCTGCCCTGGATCGCAATGGCAGGCCCACGGCTTGGGCCCAGCTCTACGTCGACAGTCCGGTGCGGAACGACGGCTTCCCGATTCCCTACCAGATCGCGAACCAGTCGCTTGCCTCGGTGCCCAGTCCGCATCACGTGCACGTCGGCAGCTGGCGCAGCGTCGGGCATACGCAGCACGGCTTCTACACCGAATCGTTTGTCGACGAACTGGCGACGGCAGCGGGGCGAGATCCGTTCGAATACCGGCGTGACCTGCTGCCTCAGGACTCGCGCCATCGCCGCGTTCTCGAGACGGTGGCCGACAAGGCCGGGTGGGGTGCGCCGCTGCCGCCGGGTGTCGGCCGTGGCATCGCCCTGGTCGAAAGCTTTGGATCGGTCGTCGCCCATGTCGTCGAGGCGTCGGTTGCTGAAGATGGCAGGCCGCGCGTCCATCGCGTGACTGCCGCCGTCGACTGCGGCGACGTCTGCCATCCGGACACCGCCACCGCACAGGTCGAGGGCGCCATCATCATGGGATTGAGTGCGGCAATCGGCGAGGAGATCACCATCGCAGACGGTGCTGTCGTCCAGGACAATTTTCCTGCCTATCCGATCATGACTATGGCCGACACTCCCCCGAGCATCGAGGTTCACTTCGTCAAGAGCGATGGACCATGGGGCGGTCTCGGAGAACCGGGTGTTCCGCCGGTTGCTCCGGCGTTGGCCAATGCGCTGTTTGCAGTGACCGGCCGGCGACTGCGGAGCCTGCCGCTGGCGAACAGCGCACAGGGCGGATGAGGGAAGAACAATTGAGGTGCCGCAGGTCACTCACTGGCGGCGGCGCCGAGGAGTGTCTCAGCCGTTCCCCGTCAGAGGGCTTGTACAGTGCAGTTTGTATTGATGATCGTCGTCACGCTCCTCAACGGCGACGGCGCCGTCACCAGTCAGGCGATCCTGTTCCCGAGCAAGGAGGCCTGTGAGACCGCGAAGGTCGGCTTTGTGAAACATTTCAATCTCGAGCGGCCAAATGATTCGCACAAGCTTCGTGCGACAGCTGATTGCCAGCCGCTTAACGGGAAGGCCAGCAATCCTCCCAAGTGAGATGGTGCAAATGATGGAATCGGAACATTGGGGTGTTCCGCAATGATCCGTCAGGCAGCGACCGCTGCCCGACGGTCGTGGTACCAGGTGTAGGCGCTGCTGGCGACGATGACGACGGCCCCGATGATGGTCCACAGGTCGGGGAAGTCGCCGAACACCACGAAGCCCAGCAAGGTCGCCCAGACGAGCAGTGTGTAGCTGTAGGGTTGCACTGCACCGGCCTCGGCGTAGTCGAGCGCCTTGATCAGCGCATAGTTCGCGACCGAGCCGATGACGGCGACCAACACGATCAGGATCCAGGCGCCCACCGTTGGCCACCGCCAGTCGATGGGGGCGACGAAGGTGGTGGCGATCAACGCGATCAGGGCCGACCAGATCAGCGACGTGTCCGCCGAATCGGTTCGAGCGGCGAGCCGTGTCAGGATCTGGTAGGTCGCCCACAGCACCGCACCGACCACCGGCAGCAGCAATGGCCAATCGAAGTCGCGGAAGCCCGGCCGGATGATCAGCAGCACGCCGGCAAAGCCCGTGACGACGGCCAGCCAACGCGCCGCGCCGGCCCGCTCGCCGAGGAACATCACGCCGAGCGCGATCACGATCAGCGGCGATGTCGAGGCGAGGGCATGGGTGTCAGCCAGCGGCAGGTAGCGGAAGGCAAACACGAACAGGGCGCTTTCGATCAGCAGGATCAGCGACCGCGCGACCTGTACCCCCGGCCGCGGGGTCCTCAAGGCGGCCCACACGCCGGTGCGCCGCACGACGAAGCAGGCAAACAGGGACATGATGATGCAGCGGATCCACATCATCTGGCCGACGGCATAGTCGGCCACCAGGAACTTGCTGGCAGCGTCCATGGCCGCGAAGCAGAGCATCGCGAACATGGTGAGAAGGGGGCCCAGAGATGCGTTCTTCGGCGTGCCTGCCGTCGCCGCCGTCACTCTGCCGCAGCCCGCCGGGCCGGCGGACGGAAAGCCGGGATCACGCGCTCGGCGAACAGCCGGATGCTCTTCATCGTCTTTTCGCGGCCGTAATAGGGCGGATAGTGCAGCAGCAGCGAGGTCATGCCGGTCCTGGCCTGCATCTCGCGCAGGCGGGCGATCACCGTCTCGGCCGAGCCGTGCAGCAGCGTCGAGGCGAGATCGTCGTACTTGATGGCCGCACCCTTCTCGGAAACCGAACCGAGGTAGCCACCTGTGCCCGAACCGCCAAAATGCGAGATGTGGCGCACGATCGCCTCCTCGGTCTCGGCGCGCGCCTGCTGGTCGGTGTCGGCGATATAGACCCAGCGGGCGATGTCGATCTCGCCCGCGGCCGGATTCTTGCGCCGTTCCGCCGACGCCGCGGCGAGCTCGCGTCTGTACAACGCGGTCTGCGCCGCCAGCGTCTCGACGCTGGGCAACGTCGACAGCATCAGGCCAAAGCCGTTGCGGCCCGAATAGCCGATCGAGCGGTCGGTGCCGCCGGCCATGTAGAGCGGCGGGTGCGGCATCTGGACGGGATGGGGCAGCATCTCGTAGGGCTCCTTGACGGTGCCCGTGTAGTACTTCCCCTTGTGATCCCAGCGGTGGCGGTGCCAGGCATCGAACATCAGGCCGATCGATTCCTCGACGATGTCGCGCCGATTGTCGAAGTCGCGACCGAGACCCTCGAACTCGTAGGGCCGATAACCCGAGCCTACGCCAAGCCGAACGCGGCCGTCGGAGAGTATGTCGACAAAAGAAGTGTTCTCGACCACGCGGATCGGATCGTAGAGCGGCAAGGTGATGACGGCTGCCCCGATCTTGATACGGCTGGTCTTGGCCGCGAGATAGGCCATGTAGGCGAAGCAGTCCGGCATGATGCCGTAGCTGGTGGCGAAGTGATGCTCGGCGATCCAGGCGGTGTCGTAGCCCAGGCGCTCGGCCTCGATGATCTCGTCGGTCGTGCGTGCATGCACGGCCCGGTGAGGGTAGGGCTCTTCCGCGGGGTTGGGGTGCGACGTGAAGAGAATGCCGAATTCCATCATGCGCTCCGCTTTCCGGGATGGACGCCGGTATCCTTCACGACCTTGTCCCGATTGGCGACATGCCGTGGTCGCCACGTACCGCTCTGCGCGGGCGGCAGCCATGCATCGACCAGCGATTGACCCTCCGCGCCGGAAGGGTACGCTTTCAAAAATCGCCGGAGGATCGCCATGGCATTCGACCTCGTCGTAAAGAACGGCATGATCGTCGATGGGTCCGGACTACCGCGTTACCGTGCCGACGTTGGTGTGAAAGACGGCAAGATCGCCGAGATCGGCCGCATCAATGGCGCCGCCGCGAAGGAAACACTGGACGCCGACGGCTGCGTCGTCTCGCCGGGCTTCGTCGACGGCCACACCCACATGGACGCGCAGATCTTCTGGGATCCGATCGGCACCAGCTCCTGCTTCCAGGGCGTGACCACGGTGCTGATGGGCAACTGCGGCTTCACCCTTGCGCCGTGTCGCGAGGCCGAGGCGGACCTCGTCATGCGCAACCTCGAACGCGCCGAGGACATCAGCCGCGCCGCCATGAAGGCCGGCATCAAATGGCGTTGGGAGACCTTCCCCGAGTTCCTCGACGTGCTCGAGTCGCTGCCCAAGGGCATCAACTACGCGGGCTACATGGGCCACTGCGCACTGCGCACCTATGTGATGGGCCAGCGCGCCTTCACTGACCAGGCGACCGAGGACGATCTCAAGGCGATGGTGCACCACACCCGTGAGTCGATCGCCGCGGGTGCTCACGGCTTCTCGACCACGCGCAGCGTCAGCCACATGACCTCGGACGACAAGCCGGTGGCGAGCCGGCTCGCCACCTGGGAAGAGTTCGAGACGCTCGTCAAGGCGATGGGCGCGGGGATGGTCGAGGTCGCGGGCGAACCGCGCGGCGATGCCGAGAAGGCGCGGCGCTATTACGAAGACTTGAGCAAGCTCGCCGTCGAGAGCGGGCGGCCGTTCACCTTCGGCCTGTTCAACCGGCGCGCCGTCCCCGGCCACTGGCGCACCACGTTCGATATCATGGAGCGCACCGCTCACCAGGGCGGCCGCATGTTCGCCCAGGTCCACAGCCGGGCGCTGAACGTGCTGCTCTCTTTCGAGACCCAGCTGCCGTTCGACAAGTGGGACATGTGGAGCGACATGCGCAAGCTGCCGTTGGCTGAGCAGAAGCAGTGGCTGCTCGATGCCGACAAGCGCCGCAAGCTGGTCGAGATCGCGTCGAAACCCTACGAGGGCCCCGTCGTGCGCGGCGCAGAAGCGCGGCCGCCGGAATGGGATGTGATCTATGCGCTGACCGACATGAAGGGGCCGCACAAGTCGATGGCCGAACTGGCGCGCCAGAAGAACACCCATCCCGTCGACCTGATGATCGACATGGCGCTGGAGCGGGACATGAAGTTCTTCATGATCCAGCCGATCGCCAACGAGGACCAGGCCGAGGCGCTGGAGTTGATGAAGCATCCGCGCTCGGTCGTGACCTTCTCCGACTCGGGCGCCCATGTCTCGCAGATCATGGACTCCTCGCTGCAGACGCATCTGCTCAGCCACTGGGTGCGCGAGAAGCAGGCGTTCACGCTGGAAGAGGCGGTGAAGCTCATCACCAACGACACCGCGACGCAGTTCGGCTTCCACGATCGCGGGCTGCTGCGCGAGGGCATGGCCGCCGACATCGTGGTGTTCGATCCCGACACCGTCGGACCGCACATACCCGAGGTCGTGTGCGACCTGCCGGCCGGCGCCAAGCGGTTGAAGCAGACTTGCGAGGGCATGCACGCCACCATCGTCAACGGCCAGGTGCTGCTGCGCGACAACAAGCCGACGGGCAACCTGCCGGGACGTTTGTTGCGCCGGAAGGTGCGGGGCTGATCGTTTTCGGTCGCGGGCCACGGCCCGCGACCTGCCTTATTGCCGTCACTTGACTTCGCTGCGCCGCACCATCATATACGCGGCGACCCGCAAGCATGCGGGTCTGCAAGGTTATCTCGCGATCGCGCGACGCGCCCATTGAGCAGGCGCTTCATCCCGAGGCAATCTCCCAGAAGAAAGAGCCCTCCCAGCCGCGCGCGGGAACGGGTCGAAAAGCCGCTCAGAGCGAGCGGCCGTAAGGATTTGTTTTTCCAGTGACTGATGTTTCTTTCGCGGATCTCGGATTGTCCGAGCCGCTGCTGCGTGCGTTGAACGCGGCCAACTACACCCACCCCACGCCTATCCAGGCGCGTACCATACCCGCGCTCCTGCAGGGCCGCGACGTGCTGGGGATTGCCCAGACGGGCACCGGCAAGACGGCGGCCTTCGCGCTGCCCGTGCTGCAGCAGCTTGCCCAGCAAGGCGGACGGGCGCAGCCGAAGAGCCCGCGGGCGCTGGTGCTTGCGCCGACGCGCGAGCTTGCCGCGCAGATCGCGCGCAGCTTCGACACCTATGGGCGCGGCCTCGGCCTGCGTCTTGGCATGGTGATCGGCGGCCTGGGCTTCGGCCGGCAGATCGAGACGCTGAACCGTGGCGTCGACATCCTCGTCGCCACGCCGGGTCGCCTGCTCGATCTCGTCGAGCGCGGCAATGTCCGCCTGGGGAACGTGACGTTCCTCGTCCTCGACGAAGCCGATCGCATGTTCGACATGGGTTTCATCAAGGACGTGCGCCGCATCGTGGCTTCGGTCTCGAAGGAGCGGCAGACGCTGCTGTTCTCGGCGACCATGCCGAACGACGTGGCGAAGCTCGCCGCCGACATCCTGCGCAATCCCGATCGCGTCGAGATCGCCCCGCAGGGCCGCACCGTCGATCGCATCGACCAGGGTGTCTACTTCGTGAACGCCGCGTCCAAGCGGGCGCTGCTCAGCCATCTGCTTGCCGACGCCGACCTCGAGCGCGTGATCGTCTTTACCCGCACCAAGCGCGGCGCCAACCGCGTTGCCGAGGCGCTCGACAGGAGCGGCGTGCCGTCCGAGGCGATCCACGGCAACAAGTCGCAGAACGCCCGCCAGCGCGCGCTAGACAGCTTCAGCCGCGGCCGTGCCCGCGTGCTGGTCGCTACCGACCTTGCCGCCCGCGGCATCGACGTCCAGGGCGTGACCCACGTCATCAACTACGAACTGCCGGCCGAAGCCGAGAGCTACGTCCATCGCATCGGCCGCACAGCGCGCGCCGGGGCCTCGGGCATCGCCATCTCGTTCTGTGACGGCGGCGAGCGCGGCCAACTCAAGAGCATCGAACGCCTGACCAACCAGCGCATCACCGTGCTGGCGACGCCGGCCAACGAGGACCTGCCGCAGCAGGCCGTGCCGACGCCGGGCTCTCGCGACCGCGGAGAGCGTCCCGACGATCGCGGCGAACGCCGCGGCCCGCCGCGGCGCCATCGCGGCCAGCGCCCGCAGCATCACGATACGCGCGGCGAGCAGCATCATGGCGAACGCCAGGGCGAGCGGCCGCATCGTCACCACGGCGATCGTCCTC
>CADECW010000067.1:25603-40762 GCA_902825855.1 uncultured Rhodospirillales bacterium
CGGCGAGCGTCCCTACGGCGAACGTACTTACGGTGATCGTCCGCAGGGGGAACGTCCTCGCGGCGAGCGCCCGCACGGCAATCGTCCCTATGGCGAGCGACCGAGTGGTCATCATCCTCATCGCTCGCACGACGAGCGTCCGCGTGCCTTCGAAGGCGGCGGCAGGGATTTCGGCGACTATCGTGATCGCGCGCCCGAGCAGCCGCGCTCCGAAGAGCGGCCGCGCAGCCAGCAGCGTCAGCCGCACTGGAAGAAGCGGCGCTTCGGCGGCGGCAATCGCGGACGGGCTGCCTAGACAATCCCTTCCTCGCGGAAGATTTCCAGACACTTGCGAAGAGCGTGCTCGTATCGGGCACGCTCTTTTGCGATCGACTGGTCGTCCCAGTCGAAGAAGCCGCGCTTGGTCTTGAAGCCGATGCGGCCCTCGTCGACGTTCTTCTGCAGGACCGGCGGCGGACCGTCGGCGTTGCTGAGGTCGGGCCAGATGATCTTGGCGACGGCGCAGGTCGTGTCCCAGCCTGAATGCTCCTTCTGCACGATCGGGCCGGCGGCGGCGTAGCGGAAGCCGAAGGAGAGCCGCACGGTTGCGTCGATGTCCTCCGGCGAGGCGACGCCCTGCTCGATCAGCCATAGGGCCTCGCGCATCAGGGCGCCCTGGATGCGGTTGCCCAGGAAGCCGATGACGTCCTTCTTGACCTGGACCGGCCGCTTGCCGAGCGAGCGCATGATGTCGCCGACCCGCTCGGCCTGCTTCACGTCGGTGTGGACCGAACGCACCACCTCGACCAGGGGGATGAGATGTGCAGGCATGAAGAAGTGCAGACCCATCATGCGGCCCTGGCTTTCGAGCCCCTTGGCGATCTCGCTGATCGGGAAGCTCGATGAGTTCGAGGTGATCGCGGTCTCGGGCTTGGCGAGCTGCGCCATCTCGGCGAACAGCCTGCGCTTCAGTTCGAGGTCCTCGGTCACCGTCTCGACGACGACGTCGATCGACCTCCACGACGCTTCCGGCAGGGTCGCATAGGTCGTGAGCCCTGACGCATCGTCAGACTTGCCCAGCGCGGTGAGTGCGCGCTTGCAGGCCTCGGGCAGGCCGTCGCGTGTCGACGCCGAGCGCGACACGACATCGACCTTCCAGCCGCCGCCCAGGAACATGGCGATGATTCCGACGCCCATGGTGCCCCCACCCACGACCAGGGCATGGCGTTCGCGTTGCGGCATTGTTCTTCCTCCCAACTGCTCTGGAACTCGACGGGCGCCCCGGCGGCGGGGCAATATCGCCGCTCATTTATAGCCTTTGGGAGAGAAATATGAGCGCCACCTTCAAGGATATCGGCGTCAGCAGCGAAGGGCCTGTCGGCGTCGTCGAAATCCAGCGGCCGCCTCACAATTTCTTCGACAATTCGCTGATCAACCAGATCGCCGATGCCTTCGAGGCGTTCGACCGCGACGACAAGATTCGCTCCTATGTTCTCTGCGCCCAGGGCAAGTCGTTCTGCGCCGGCGCCGATTTCGCCAACCGGCCGCAAACCGGCGCGGCCGAAAGCGGCAAGCATCTGTACAAGGAAGCGACCCGCCTGTTTCGGTCCAAAAAGCCCAGCGTCGGCGCCATCCAGGGACCGGCGATCGGCGGTGGCCTCGGCCTCGCCCTCATGCCGGATTTCCGCGTTACCTGCGCGGAGGGTCGTTTCGCCGCCAACTTCACGCGCCTGGGCTTCCATCCCGGCTTTTCGCTCACCTTCACCCTGCCGCGTCTGGTCGGCCAGCAGCGCGCCAACCTGATGTTCCTGACCGGCCGCCGCATCGGCGGCGAGCAGGCGGTCGAGTGGGGCCTCGCCGACGTGCTCGTGCCGCTCGCCGACGTGCGCAAGGAGGCGATGAAGCTCGCCGCCGAGATCGCCGAATCGGCGCCGCTCGCCGTGGTGTCGACGCGCGAGACCATGCGGCGCGGCTTCGCCGACGCCGCCGAGGCGGCCACCGAGCGCGAGCTCACCGAGCAGGACTGGACGCGCAAGACCGAGGACTTCAAGGAAGGTGTGAAGTCCTACGCCGAGAAGCGGCCGGGCAACTGGAAGGGCCGCTAGTGGCCCAGCTTGCCGGCAAGGCTGCCGTCGTCACCGGCGGCGCCTCGGGCATCGGCGAAGCCTGCTCGGAGACGCTGGCGCGCGAGGGCGCGGCGGTCCTGATCACCGACGTCGACGACGCGCTGGGCAAGGCGGTCGTCGAGCGCATCGTCAAGGCGGGTGGCAAGGCGCGCTATCTGCATCACGACGTGCGCGACGAGGCGGCGTGGCCCGGCGTGATCGCCGAGGCCGAGAAGAATTTCGGCCGCCTCGACATCATGGTGGCCAACGCCGGCATCGGCGTCATGGCGCCGATCGAGACCATGACCCTGGCCGACTGGCAGCGCCAGCAGGCGATCAACCTCGATGGCGTCTTCCTGTCGATCAAGCATGCCATCCCGGCACTGCGGCGCCAGGGCGGCGGTTCCATCGTGCTGATGTCGTCGATCGCGGGCCTGCGCGGCGCACCCGGGCTCGCCGCGTACTCCGCGACAAAGGGCGGCGTGCGGCTGCTCGCCAAGTCGGTGGCGCTGGAGCATGCGCACGACAACATCCGCTGCAACTCGGTCCATCCCGGCATCATCGCCACGCCGATCTGGGGCAAGATCCCGACCGGCGCCGATGGCAACCGCCGCAATGCGCCGATCGACCCGCGCGAGCGCTCGGCGGCGGTCACGCCGCTGGTGCGCGTCGGCGAGGCGCAGGACATCGCCAACGGCGTGCTGTTCCTGTGCACCGAAGCCGCCAACTACATGACCGGCCAGGAGCTGGTGATCGACGGCGGAATCACGGCCGGCGGGCGGCCGACGCGGCAGCAGTAGGTCCGTGGGTGCGGCGGCAAAGGGCTGGATCGTCGTCGCGGCGCTGAGCGGCGCGATCTCCATCGCCATTGGCGCATTCGCGGCCCACGGCCTCGATCTCTCGGCCGAGGCCGGCCGCAAGGCGCGCGATTGGCTGCAGACCGGCAGCCAGTACCAGATCATCCATGCGCTTGCGATCATGGGCGTGGTGGTTCTCGTGCGCAGCGCGACGGTGAACGCTCCCGTCGCGCTCGTCGCCCAGTGCTTGTTCCTGGCCGGCAGTGTGCTCTTTCCCGGCGCCCTGTACGCACTCGCCTTCGGCGGCCCGCGATGGATGGGAGCGGTGGCGCCGATCGGCGGCATCGCCTTTATCCTGGGCTGGCTGAGCCTCGCCCTTGCGGCACTATTGAGGCCCGACGCCGGCTGACTTCAGGAAAGCTGTTCGTCGAGGAGCTTGAGCGCTTCGGCGGCGAAGGCGCGCATGTTGGCGACGCGGTCGTTCGAGCCGGTGCGCAAGGTGCGTGCGATCTTGCCGTTGGGACCGACGACGGCAACGCAGGTATGGCCCGCGGGATCGCCGTAGGAATTGCCGGTCGGACCCGAGGCGCCGGTCTCTGCCAGACCCCAGGTCGTGTTCAGCCGCTCGCGCACCAGCTCGGCTGCGAGGGCAGCCCACGGTTCGGAGGAGGAGCGAATGCCTTTGCGCCTGTCGGGAGACGCGGTCAGGAAGGCCTCGCCCGCCGGCCGCGTGTAGACGACGGCGCCGCCCATGAAGTAGGCCGAGGCACCGGGCACGGCGAGCAGCACGGCGGAGACAAGTCCGCCGGCCGACGATTCGGAGACGCCGACGGTTTCCTTGCGCGCCTTCAGTTTCTCGCCGACCTTTTTGGCCAGCGGCAGAAGCGAGTCCATTCGTCAGTCCTTCTTCCTGGTAAAGATGTCGAGCACCAGCGGCACCTGCTGGCCGAGCCAGATGGCGCGGTCGCGATGGTCTTCCAGGTCCTGGCCGGTGTTGGGATGCACGAACACCGTCAGGTCGCCGCGGTTGAGCGCGAGCCACGACAGCAACGGAGCCAGCTGCTCGTTCTTGAACGCCACCTGATAGCTGAAACGCGGGTGAGGGCCGACCGGCCTCTCGTGAAAGCGACCCATCTCGATCTCGAATCTCTTCTCGATCCTTTCACGCAGCGCCCGCGCAGGCTCCGTCGTGATGGCGTCGAAATAGACATGGGCATGCCAGTCGTGGATTTTCGCGGTGTTCATGCGTTCACCGTATCACATCGCAACACCCGCATGCCGGAACCTTCTGCCGTTCCCCGGTGCGAGCGCACTTGCTAGGCTTGGCCCATCATGAACTTCGATTTCTCCGACGACCAGAAGCTGCTCAAGGAGCAGGTCCGCAAGTTCCTCACCGACAAGTGCCCGACCAAGGTCGTGCGTCGCGTGCTGGACAGCAACGAGACTCACGCCGACGAGGTCTGGAAGGGCCTGGTCGAGCTGGGCGTGCCGGCCACCGGCATCCCCGAAGACTATGGCGGGCTCGGCCTTTCGCCGCTGGAGCTTTGCGTGATCGCCGAAGAGGTGGGGCGCGCGGCGGCGCCCGTGCCGTTCGACACGTCGGTCGTGCTGGCGACCGAGGCGCTGAAGCTCGCGGGCTCGGACTCGCAAAAGAAGAAGTGGCTGGCTGAGCTGGCGGACGGCACGGCGATCGGCACGCTCGCCATCGCCGAGGGGCCGCAGCCGCCCAAGCCGCGCGGCATCCGCACGACCTTCGGCGGCGGCCGACTGAACGGCAAGAAGGTACCTGTGGCCGACGGCGAAGCGGCGACGTTTGCCATCGTGCTCGCCAACACCGGCGGGCAGGGCGATCGCGCCGTGTCGCTGGTTCTGGTCGATCTCGAGCAGCCGGCTGTTGCGAAGAAGCGCGTCGAGACCATCGACCCGGCGCGCAAGCATGCCGAACTCACTTTAAATGACGCCACCGCCGAGCTCCTGGGTGCTGAGGGCGAGGGCTGGCGTACGCTCGAACGGCTCTACGACGCCGCGGCGGTGTATTTCGCCTTCGCGCAGGTCGGCGGCGCGGAGGCTGCGATGTGGATGGCGCGCGACTATGCCTTGCAGCGCCAAGCCTTCGGCCGCGCGATCGGCTCGTATCAGGCGATCAAGCACAAGCTCGCCGATTGCTACGTCAAGCTCGAGCTGGCGCGCTCCAACGCCTACTACGGTGCCATGATGCTGACCGACGGCGGGGCCGACCTGCCGCTCGCCGCCGCGGCCGCGCGCATCGCCGCGACCGAGGCCTACGACTTCGCCTCGAAGGAGAACATCCAGACCCACGGCGGCATCGGCTTCACCTGGGAAGCCGACACCCAGTTCCACTATCGCCGGGCGCGTGTGATGGCGCTGGCGCTTGGCGGGCCGATGGCCTGGAAGGACAAGCTCGTCAGTCGTCTCGAACAGAAGAACGCGGCGTAGGGCCGGAGGAAACCATGGATTTCAACGACACTCCCGAAGAAGCCGCCTTCCGCAAGGAAGTGCGCGCCTGGCTCGACGCCAATGCCACGCGCAAGAGCGACGACAAGGCGAGCTTTCGCGCCCGCAACGACGATCCCGAGCTGCTGAAAAAGGCCAAGGCCTGGCAGGACAAGAAGGCCAAGGCAGGCTACGCGCGCATCACCTGGCCCAAGGAATATGGCGGCCGCGGCGGCTCGCCGATCCTGCAGGTGATCTACCAGCAGGAGGAAGCGGACTATCTGGTGCCGCTCGGCTTCTTCGACATCGGGCTCGGCATGTGCATCCCGACGATGATGGCCTATGCCTCGCCCGAGCATCTCCAGCGCTACGTGAAGCCCGCGCTGCACGGAGACGAAGTGTGGTGTCAGCTCTTCTCGGAGCCGGCGGCCGGCTCCGACGTCGCCGGCATCCGCACGCGTGCCGAGCGCGACGGCGACGACTGGGTGATCAACGGCCAGAAGGTCTGGACGTCGGGCGCGCACTACAGCGACTACGGCATCATCATCACCCGCACCGATCCCAATGTGCCCAAGCACTCGGGTCTCACCATGTTCTTCCTGTCGATGAAGGCGCCGGGCGTCGAGGTGCGGCCGATCAAGCAGATGTCCGGCGGCGCCAACTTCAACGAGGTGTTCTTCACCAACGTGCGCATTCCCGACAGCCAGCGGCTGGGCAAGGTGGGCGAGGGCTGGAAGGCCGCCCTGACGACGCTGATGAACGAGCGGCTCGCGGTCGGCATGCCGTCGGGCGGCCTCGACGTCGACGAGCTGATGGAGCTTGCCCGCGACACCGACCTCGAGGATGGGCCGGCGATCCGCAACCAGCAGGTCCGCTCGAAGATCGCCGACTGGTACGTCCAGCAGCAGGGCCTCAAGCTCACGCGCTATCGCACGTTGACCGCGCTCTCCAAGGGCCAGACGCCCGGGCCGGAATCCTCGATCATCAAGATCGTGGCTGCCCCGAAGATGCAGGACATGGGCGCCTTCGCCATGGAGCTGATGGGCCCGGCCGGCATCATGAAGGAGGAGGTACCGCACGCCGCGGGCTTCCAGGCGCAATGGATCGGCGGCGCGGGGTTCCGCATTGCCGGGGGAACCGACGAGATATTGCGCAACATCGTAGCCGAACGAGTGCTCGGCATGCCGGCAGACGTGCGCGTCGACAAGGACGTGCCTTTCAACAAGTTGAAGGGTTAAGCCCGAAGGCGCAGCCTGAGGGACCTTTCCAGCACCGGAAGGTCCCCTGGCCGCGCCCGCGAATCGCGCTCACCTCATCTTGAGCGCCCACTCCGTGTACTTCTTCGCCTGCGCCTGCAGGTCGGCGTAGTACTTGGCGTATTCCGCGCCGACCATCGGCTTCAGCGCCAGGCCCACGGCGTCCATCTTTTCCTTCATCTCGGGCGAGTTGATCGCCTTCAGGAAGTTGGTCTCGATCACCTTGATGACGTCGGCCGGCACGCCCTTCGGCGCTCCGACGCCACGCGTCGACGAGGAGATCACGGTCGGGAAGCCGAGCTCCTTGGTCGTCGGCACGTTGGGCAGGAATTTCGAGCGCTCGTTGTCGGTGACGCAAAGCCCGCGGCACTCACCCGACTGGACGCGCTTGAAGACGCCACCGACATTGTCGAAGGCCACATCGACATGGCCACCCAGCACGCCGGTGATCTGCTGCGCCCCGCCATCGAAATGGACGATGCGGAACTCCGCACCCGTCGCCTCCTGCATCATCAGGATGGCCAGATGGTCGTCGCTCAGGATGCCGGTGGTGCAGGCGCTGAGCTTGCCGGGGTTCTTCTTCGCCGCGTCGATCAGGTCGGCCAGCGTCTTGTAGGGACTGTCGCCCTTGACCCAGATCAGGCCGGGATCGAGCACCTGGTTGACGATCGGGACGAAGCTGTCGATGGTGAACGCTGCCTTGCGCTCAGGATCGAGCGTGATCGTGTTGAGGCCCGGCAGGTTGAGGAAACAAAGCGTGTAGCCGTCCGGCCGGGCGCGCGCCGCCTCGGTGAAGCCGATCTGGCCGCCGGCGCCCGCCTTGTTCACCACCGTGACCGGCTGGCCGAAGTCCTTCTCGGCCGCCGCGGCGAGAATCCGGGCACCGACATCGGTGCTGCCGCCGGCGGGGAAGGCGACGATGAGTTGTATGGCGCGACGTGGATAGTTCTGCGCCATGGCCGGGCCGGCCATGGCGGTGGCTGCCGAAGCGGCGAGCAATGTACGACGACGGATGACCATGTTTTTTCTCCCTGAAGCAACCTTGGTTCAGTCGACGTCGCTCTCCCTGAGCGGGGCGAGCGAGCGCGGCTTGAAGACGAGAAACCCGATCACGATCACCGGTACCGCGAGCAGGGCGAGCGCCACAGGCCGGTCGAGGAAGATCGCGAAATTGCCGCCGGAGATTTCCAGCGTCGTGCGCAGCGACTTCTCCATCATCGGCCCCAGGATCAGGGCGAGGATGGCGGGGGCTATCGGGAAATCGAGCTTGCGCAGCAGATAGCCGATGATGCCGAATCCCAGCATCACCCAGACATCGAACAGGCTCTGCTTCAGGCCGTAGGCGCCGATCACGCAGAAGATCAGCACGCCGGCGCACATGTAGCTGAAAGGAATCTTGAGCAGCTTGGCCCACAGGCCGACCAGCGGCAGGTTCAGGATCAGGAGCAGCGCGTTGCCGACGAAGAAGCTCGCGATCACCGTCCAGACCAGCGCCGGCTGCTCGGTGAAGAGGAACGGCCCCGGCGTGATGCCGTTGATGATGAAGGCGCCCATCAGCACGGCGATGGTCGGCGAGCTCGGGATGCCGAGCGCCAGCAAGGGGACCATGGCGGCGTTGGCATAGGCGTTGTTGGCGGTCTCGGCCGAGGCCACGCCCTCGATCGCGCCCTTGCCGAAGCGCTCCGGTGTCTTGGAAACGCGCTTTTCCAGCACATAGGCCATGAAAGTCGGCACGATCGAGCCGACGCCGGGGATCAAGCCCAGCACGAAGCCGATTCCGGTGCCGCGAAGGATGGTCCCGACGCAGTCCTTGCACTCCTGGCGTGTCGGCATCCAGCTCTTGAGCTCGGCCTCGATCATGTGCGTCTGACGCGTTTCCGCGGCCAGCAGGAGTTCGGCGACACCGAACAGGCCCATGACCACCGGCACGAAGCCGATGCCATCGAACAGTTCCTCGATGCCGAAGGTGAAGCGAGGTGCACCGCGCACCGGGTCGAGGCCGCTCATGGCGAGCAGCAAGCCGATCACCGTCATCAGCAACGCCGCCAGGATGTTCTTTCCGGCCAGGCCGACAACGAGGCACAGCCCCGCCACCATGAGGGCGAAGAACTCGGCCGGCCCGAACTTCAGAGCCAGGGAGGCGAGCGGCATGGCGACGACGACCAGCGCCACGGTTGCCAGCGTGCCGCCGACGAAGGAACCGATCGCGGCAATGCCCAGGGCGGAGCCGGCACGGCCCTGGCGCGCCATCTGATGGCCGTCGATGCAGGTGATCACCGAGGCCGCCTCGCCCGGCACGTTGATCAGCACCGAGGTGATCGTGCCGCCATACATCGCGCCGTAGTAGATGGCGCTCAGCATGATGATGGCACCAGTGGGATCGAGGCTGAAGGTGAGAGGGATCAGGATTGCCGTGCCGGCGGCCGGTCCCAGGCCCGGCAGCACGCCGATCAGCGTCCCCAGCGTGCAGCCCACCAGGGCATACAGCAGGTACTGCCACGACAAGGCAGCGGCGAAACCTGCCAGCAGGTGAGCGAGTGCTTCCATGCCGCTAGATCCCGAACCGGCCGACCGGCAGGAGTACGTCCAGCCAGGTGGTGAAGACGTAGAAGACGCCGAAGCTGCCGAGCACGGAGAAGAGCACGATGACCCACCATCTCCGATCGCCCAGCGCAAACACGAGCGCTGCGTTGAAGACCAACATCGAGAGCCGGAAACCGACGTAGTCCATCACGAGGGTGACCGCGGCCAGCAGGCCGACGATGGCGAGCCAGCGTGCGGCACCGGGGCCGTGGGGCAAAATCCTCACGTCACTGTCGGAAGGATCGGCCGCCTCTCGGAATGTCGTGACAAGCAGCGAAACGGCCAGTACCGCACCGATCAGCGCCAGCCAGAACGGAAAGAAGCCCGGGCCCGGCCCCAGCCGATCGGTCAACGGCAGCAGCAACGACTGCCAGATCGCGAACAGACAGAAGACCAGCATGGCGCCGGTCGCAATCAGCCGACCCTGGCGCATGCCTGGTGGCCCTCCCAGTTTTCTTTTGCTCTTCTGACAGGCAGCATAGCGGCAAACAGGCGTTGGACGGAAGATCAGGAGGAAAGATGAACAGGCTTGACGGCAAGGTTGCATTCCTGTCGGGCGCGGCGCGAGGAATCGGCGGCGCCACGGCAAAGTTGATGGCGCAAGCCGGCGCCAAGGTGGCGATCGGCGATCTGCTGGAAGAGCGCGGCCGGCTGACCGTGAAGGAGATCGAGGCGGCGGGCGGCCAGGCTTTCTTCGTTGCGCTCGACGTCACCAGCGAGGCGAGCTGGACTGGGGCGATCGATGCCGCGGTGAAGAAGTTCGGCAAGCTCGACGTGCTGGTGAACAATGCCGGCATCTTCAACGGCAAGGGCGTGGAGGAAGCCTCGCTCGAGGAGTGGAACAGGCTGGTGGCGGTGAATCTGACGGGCGTCGTGCTGGGCACGCGCGCGGCGTTGCCTCATCTCAAGGCGAGCGGGGCGAAGAGCGAGCATGGTGCCGCCATCGTCAATCTCGCCTCGATCGCCGGGCTCGTCGGCTCGCAGCTCGATCCGCTCTATTCGCTGACCAAGGGTGGCGTGACGCTTTTCACCAAGTCGACGGCGCTGGAATTCGGCCGCAAGGGCTACCGGATCCGCGTCAACTCGATCCATCCCGGCCTCATCGAGACCGACATGGGCCAGCAGACTTTCGTCATGCGCGCGCGTCAGCAGGGCACCAACGACACCGAGAAGGCGCGCCAGGCCACGCTCGGCCTGCATCCGATCGGCCGGCTCGGCGTCGCCGACGACATCGCCAAGGGCATCGTGTTCCTGGCGTCGGACGATGCGGGCTTCATGACGGGGGCGGGGCTGGTCGTCGACGGCGGCTGGACCGCTCACTGAGGAGGAATTGGACGCGCTCGCCATCGCGCTGCTTGCCGCCCTGCTGATGATGGGCGGCGCCGGTGCCGGCGTCCTGCTTCGCCGCACTCTTCCTGATCATCACCTGAACGAGCATTCGAAGGACGTGGTGCGGCTCGGTGCGAGCCTGGTGGGCACGATCACCGCGCTGCTGCTCGGCTTGTTGATAACGTCCGCCAAGACCGCTTACGAGACGCAGCGCAGCGAGGTGAGGCAGATCGCCTCCAAACTGGTTCTGCTCGACAACCAGCTCAGGCGCTACGGGGCGGAGGCCGACTCGGCGCGCGAGGCGCAGCGCCGGGCAATGGCGCCGTTGATCGACCGCATCTGGGGCGAGCGCGCCATCCGCTCGGAATCGGGAGCGCCGTACCGGCCGAGCATCGAGGGCGACCTGGTCTACGAGGCCGTCGAAGCTCTGAACCCGCAGAACGACGTCCAGCGAAGCCTCAAGTTTCGCGCGCTCTCGACGCTCGCGAGCATCACCGAAATTCGCGTGCGTCTGTTCGAGCAATCGGAAGCAGGGATGCCGAGGACACTGATCGCCATCGTGATCCTGTGGCTCACTCTGCTGTTTGCAAGCTTCACGCTGTTTTCGCCGATCAACCTCACCGGCGCCGTCGTACTGGCGGTCATTGCCGCCTCGGCCTCGGCCGCGATCTTCCTGATCCTGGAGCTCAACCACCCGTTTTCCGGCCTGCTGCGGATTTCGCCGGAACCCCTGCGCGACGCGCTGGGGTCGCTCGCTTCGTGAGGGCGTGCACTCAGAAGATGCCGGCCGCCAGTCCTGCCGCCATGGCCGCGCCCAGCTCCTCGCATTGCTCGACGAAGGTGGGCTGCCAGGGTCCCTTGCAGATCAGCGGTTCCTGGACCAGTCGCCAGCGCAGGCCGGTGAGGATCGTCTCGACGGCACGCCGCGTGCCGGTGCCGTCGCTGCCGGCGCGGATGTAGAGGGCTGCCGGCAAGCCTTGCGTCTTCTCGATCAGCGGATTGTAGGAACGGTCGAAGAAATCCTTCAGTGCCCCGCTCATGTATCCCAGGTTCTCCGTCGTGCCGAGGATGACGGCCTGGGCGGCCAGCACCTCGTCAGGTCCGGCCTGCAGCGGTGCCACGACCGTCACGTCGATACCGGTTTCGCTCAGCGCGCCGCGCTCGACGGCCGCACGCAGGGAGAGGGTGTTCTCCGAGGGCGCGTGCGCCACAATGAGCAGTCTTTTCGACATGGGAGGGGTTTTACCCCGTAACGCATCGACATGCCCAAGAAACTCCTGATCGCCAATCGCGGCGAGATCGCCATCCGCATCGCCCAGGCTGCCGCCGAACTCGGCATTTCCACGGTCGGTCTTCACTCCGAGGACGATTCGACGTCATTGCACGTCCGGCGCGTCGATGAAGCCGTCGCTCTCACGGGCAAGGGCGCTGCCGCCTATCTCGATATCGCTGCGGTGGTCGCCGCGGCAAAGAAGGCAGGCTGCGACTCGGTGCATCCGGGCTACGGCTTCCTGTCGGAGAACGCCGACTTTGCTCAGGCTTGCGCCGTCGCGAAGATCGCTTTCGTCGGCCCTACGCCCGAGCAGCTCAGCCTTTTCGGTGACAAGGCGCGCGCCCGTGCCCAGGCGCAGAAGAGCAAGGTGCCGGTCCTGCCGGGCACCGGCATCGTCGACCTCGCCGGTGCTTCGGCGTTCTTCAAGAAGCACGCGAAGTCCGGCATCGCACTGAAAGCTGTCGCCGGCGGCGGTGGGCGCGGCATGCGCCTGATCAAGGATGAGAGCGAGCTCGCTGACGCCTTCGCGCGCGCCGCGGCCGAGGCGAAATCGGCCTTCGGCAACGGCGATCTCTATGCCGAGCGCCTGGTCGGCCGCGCGCGCCACGTAGAGGTGCAGATCGTCGGCGACGGCAAGGGCGGCATCGTTGCCCTCGGCGAGCGCGAATGCACCCTGCAGCGGCGCAGCCAGAAGATCGTCGAAGTGGCGCCCAGCCCGAACCTCGCGCCGGCCTTGCGGAAGAAGATCGTGGCGGCCGCCGTCGCCATGGCCAAGGCCGTGAAGTACCGCAGCCTCGGCACCTTCGAGTTCCTGGTCGATGACAAGGAGTTTTTCTTCATCGAGGCCAACCCACGCCTGCAAGTCGAGCACACCGTCACCGAGGAGGTTTGGGGCGTCGATCTGGTGAAGACACAGCTTCGGCTGGCTGGCGGAGAGGCGCTGGCCAAGATCGGCATCGCCGATGCCGAGCCGCGCGGCCATGCCATCCAGCTTCGCATCAACATGGAGACCATGACCGAGGACGGCTCGGCCAGGCCGGGCGGCGGCACGCTTACCGTGTTCGAGCCGCCGTCGGGCCCAGGCGTGCGCGTCGATACCTACGGCTATGCCGGCTATCGCACAAATCCCAACTTCGATTCACTGCTGGCCAAGCTGATCGTGCACAGCCCGTCGGCCGACTTCGCCGATGCGCTGGCGCGGAGCGAGCGGGCGCTCGCGGCATTCCGGCTCGAGGGCGCGCCGAGCAACATTGCCTTCCTGCGCGCGTTGCTTGCCCATAAGGATTTCCGCGCCGACAAGGTCCATACCCGCTTCGTCGACGAGCAGGCGAAGGCCCTGCTCGGCGCCGCGGCCAAGCTGCAGCCCGGCCTCTACTTCCAGGCCGCCGCAGCGCCCGCTCCCGGCAATCGCCAGGCAGGTGCGAGGGTCGACGCCGTCGATCCGTTGGCCGTGCTGGCCTTCGGCAAGACGCAGCAGCCGGCGGAGCCGCAGGCCCCGTCGGACGCTCCCGAGGGCACGGTGCCGGTGCCGGCACCGATGCAGGGCACGATCGTCAGCATCTCGGTCAAGGAAGGCGACGCCGTCGCCACCGGGCAGCCGCTGCTGATCATGGACGCCATGAAGATGCAGCATGAGATCAGGAGCCCGGCGCGCGGCTACGTGCGGCGCATCGCGGTCGAGGCGGGCGAGACGATCTACGAGGGCCATGCGCTGCTGTTCGTCGAGGAAGCCGATGTCGAGGTGAAGGGCGCCGCTGTCGAGGCCGCGATCGACCTCGACTACATCCGGCCCGACCTCGCCGAGTACTTCGACCGCCGGGGCATGACGCTCGACGACAAGCGGCCGGAGTCGGTCGCGCGCCGGCGCAAGACCAACCAGCGTACGGCGCGGCAGAACCTCGACGACCTGGTCGATCCCGGCAGCTTCGTCGAATGGGGCGCCTTCGCCATCGCGAGCCAGCGGACGCGGCGCACGCAGGAGGACCTGATCGAGAAGACGCCGGCTGACGGCCTGATAACCGGCGTCGGCCGCGTCAACGGCTCGCTGTTCGGGCCCGAGAAGAGCCGGGTGGCGATCGCGCATTACGACTACACGGTGCTGGCCGGCACCCAGGGCAAGACCAACCATCACAAGAAGGACCGGCTGTTCGAGATCGT
The DNA here is from genome assembly GCA_902825855.1 of uncultured Rhodospirillales bacterium. Lineage (GTDB taxonomy): Bacteria > Pseudomonadota > Alphaproteobacteria > Reyranellales > Reyranellaceae > Reyranella. Next base: position 39,537 of record CADECW010000067.1, read on the forward strand.
CGAGCAGCAGCGCCTGCCGCTGGTCTTCTTCACCGAGGGCGGCGGCGGCCGGCCGGGCGACGTCGACGTTCAGTCGGTGGCCGGCCTCAACACCATGGCCTTCCACATCTTTGGCCGGTTGAGCGGTTCCTCGCCGCTGGTCGGCATCAATTCCGGGCGCTGCTTCGCCGGCAATGCCGCGATCCTGGGCTGCTGCGACGTGGTGATCGCGACCCGCAACTCGTCCATCGGCATGGGCGGCCCGGCGATGATCGAGGGCGGCAACCTCGGCGTGTTCGCACCGGAAGAAGTCGGACCGATGAGTGTTCAGGTGCCCAACGGCATGGTCGACATCGCGGTGGAAGACGAAGCCGAGGCGGTCGCCGTCGCCAAGAAATACCTGTCGTACTTCCAGGGCGCGTTGCCGGAGTGGCGCGCCGCCGACCAGCGGCTGCTGCGCTCGGCCATCCCGGAGAACCGGCTGCGTATCTATGACGTGCGCAACGTCATCGAGACCTTGTGCGATGAAGGCTCGGTGCTGGAGCTGCGCCGCGCCTTCGGGCCTGGGATGGTGACGGTGCTGGCACGCATCGAGGGCAAGCCGTTCGGCATCGTCGCCAACAATCCGACGCATCTTGCGGGAGCGATCGATTCGGACGGCTCGGACAAGGCCGCGCGCTTCCTGCAGCTCTGCGATGCCTTCGACCTGCCCGTGCTGTTCCTGTGCGATACGCCGGGCATGATGGTCGGGCCCGAGGTCGAGAAGACTGCGCTGGTCCGCCATTGCTCGCGCCTGTTCGTGATCGGCGCCAATCTGGGCGTGCCGTTCGGCACCATCGTGCTGCGCAAGGCCTATGGTCTTGGTGCCCAGGCGATGGCCGGCGGTTCGTTCCATGCCGGCACCTTCGCCATCTCGTGGCCGACCGGCGAGTTCGGCGGCATGGGTCTCGAGGGTGCGGTCAAGCTCGGCTATCGCAAGGAGCTCGAGGCCGTCACCGATCCGGCCGAGCGGCGCGCCCTCTTCGACAAGATGGTGGCTGCCGCCTATGCCCGCGGCAAGGCGCTCAGCACCGCGACATATTTCGAGGTCGACGAGGTGATCGATCCGGCCGATTCACGCCGCTGGGTGTCGACCGCCCTGCTCGACGCCCCGCCGCGCCCGCGCAACCCGCACAAGAAGCGGCCGAATATCGATACGTGGTGAGAGGCGCCCCATCCCCGTCATCCCGACCGGAGCCGAGCGCAGC
>CADECW010000068.1 GCA_902825855.1 uncultured Rhodospirillales bacterium
AAACAACCATCTCATGCGCATTCGGCAGTGGTCCCCATCCGACTCTCACTTTACTCCCGAACAGGCCCTCAGCCACCTCCTTCGCCCCCTCGCCGTGCCTCGCGCGCTCGACTGTACAGAGCATATGCATCCGCAGGTCTCGTGACCTGCCCGGTTCAGGAGTCGGTATTGCCCGCCATTTCTGGTGCTTCCTCGAAGTGCCGGCAAAGGATGACGTTCACGTGACCCTCGGGCCAACCCGAGAACTCGGCCACACGCTTGAAGCCGGCCTTCTCGTACATTCCCGGCGCCTGGAAGTCATAGCTCGCGACCCAGATCCGACGCACGCCGCGGCGCCTCGCCTCGCCGACGAAAGCATCCAAGAGTGCACGGGCGTAGCCTCGTCGGCGATGGGTTTTGTCTACCCACATATGCTTGAGCTCGGATACGCCGGCCCACGTGTAGCCGGAGACGACGCCGACGGCAGCGCCCGCTTCATCACGAATGACGAAGCCCAATCCCATGCCGTCATCGTGTCCGGTGGCTTCGCTGTTGTGCTCATAAAGGTGGTCCTCGATAGCATCGAGTTCCATCGGGGAAAGGTCGTGCCGAGGTTCGACTTTCGCAGTCACCGTCATTTTCTCCCCCATGGTGTTGATCACGGCGCTTTGCACGCAGATGCCAGCATTGCTTTCAACGCCTCGAAAGGCTGAAGACAAACCCGTCGTAGTCTCTGTGCGGAGCTACCAAACCTGTCTTGACCATTTTGTGAAAATGCGGAGCGCAAGCGCGATCGCTGTGCCGCCCAATATCGTGCCGGCGGCACTGAACGCGAAATCGACGACCGAGGCGTGGCGACCGGGCGCATACAGCTGACCCACCTCCAGTATTCCCGCGAAAAGGATCAGAAGCGCACCCTGAATCCTGAGCGGAAGTCGGCGGTGAAATGCCAGGCCCACGACGATCGTCGTGCCTGCGTAGGCAATCAGGTGTTCAAGTTGACCGGCAATTCCAGTCCGAACGATGGATTGGGCCGGCAGCCACGAAAGAGCCGCCAGCACGGCAATCAGCACGACGGCAAAGATCCGAAGGACTAGAGGCGCCATTTGCTTGTTTTCGTCCTGCACAAGTGCGCACGCACCTCAAGGGCCACCAGCCGAGGCACTGTCGCTGACCTCGACCCCGTATCTTCAGCACTTACGCAGCGGATGGCTACACACCCTCTACTGCCCAAACATCGAGCTTGGCGGCACCCTCTCGAATCTTCTTCACCGGGATGTACTCAGGCGAAGACCAGAAGGCGTGAATTGCCTCCATCGAGGGGAACTCGAAGATCACCATCCGGCGTCCGTCGTGCTGGCCCTCCAAGGCTTCGACCTTTGCTCCCCTGACGACAAACTTCGCGCCGTGCTTCATCATCATCGGGACGACGGCTTCGCGATATTTCTGATACTGGGCTTCGTCGCCGATCGTGCTCTGAACGATAAAGTAAGCTGGCATCTCGTCCCCTCCCCGTCTGTCGATTGAGACGCTACCTGCGGCGAGTTTGTCCCACAATATCGATTCCACGCCAGCTCGATCGCACGACACTCAGCGCTCCCTGGTACCGAAATCGCGAAACGTGAAATCCGGAGCACTGGTGTTGTGGCGTGAAGGAACCCGGCGGCCGGCCCAGAACTCGACGGCACGGGCTCGCTTGAAGGACATCACTGGCGCTTCGACCCAGGGCACGCTCCCCTGCTCGCGCCAGGCGACCTGGGCGACGTCGCTATTGGTCTCGGTCACGTACATGGAACGCAGGGCGGCGAACGGCTGGCTCGGGCCGACCGGTGGCTCGAGCGTAACGTCGAGATCGATGCGTTCCTGGTCCAGCGCATCGAGGCGCAGCGTTGCACTGCCGCCGCGCGCAAAGGCGAGCGAGAAGGTGCGCGTGGCCGGATCGAACGCCACCTCCTTGATGTCCACCAGGGGCCGACCCTGCACTTCCACCGGCCCGACGAGGAAGGACGAGCCATACGCGCTCGCACGCAACGTCTGAGGCGCCAGAGGGCGGGCCCGCCAGTACCCGTCGGCGGGATACAGCACCAGCACTTCCTCGGCGCGCTCCTGGAATCGCGTCCAGAGCTGCAGTAGATGGAAGCCGGTGTCAGTTCGCTGCCCGACGCGCACCGGGACACTGTTCGGACGCCAGAAGCTCGGGAAGGTCAGGCCGACGAGCTGCCATTCCTCGGTCTCGTACAGCGTGAGGCGACGGCGCTCGAACTTGTGGTCGGCACTGCCCGACATGCTGCAGTTCGTGAAGTCGGGTGCCCAGCGATCGGCCACGATGGTGCCGACATAGGCAGGATGCCGAGCCTCGATCCTGAAGCGCCGCACCCGCTCGGCCTGGAACCGGAGGTAGACGTTGTCTTCCTCGGCGCAGCGCGTCGGCGTGCTGTCGTTGATGACCTCGACGGGCAGTCCGGCCTGGGCGGAAGCCGGGGCGAGCATGGCCAACCACAGATCCGCCGCGACCAGGATCGACAGGATCGCCCTATTCGCACCGCGCATAGATGTCCCCGGAATTGGCCGCATGCGGCAACGTCGTGAGCCAGCCGGCAACGTCGGCGGCGCTGCGCCACGCGCCGAGCTCCTGGCTTTCACCGAGCGCCGTACAGAAGTGCGTATGGCCAAGCGCGACGCAACGCTCGATGGCGTCCAACGCGACGGCGCGCTGGATCGTCGTGAACTCGAACGAAAGTGCGGCAAGGCGATGCGACAGACCCGCAAGCGCTTCGGCCTCGTACCCCTCGATGTCGAGCTTGACGAAGGACGGCACGCCATGCTCGGCGATCAAGGCATCGAGTGTCGTGACAGGAACCTGATGGGACCGTGGCCACGCCTGCCCTTCCCAGCCCGCGGCGTCGTGGCTGGCCTCGATGAATTCCTTCGACAAAGTGGAAATCGAGGGATTGTCGAGGTTGATCATCATCGTCGCCGTGCCGGCCGTGCGACCCACCGCGGACGGGACCAGGGTGACGGCATCATCACGCCCGAAGAGCGCCCGCAACGTCCGATGCAGGGCGGGCTGCGGCTCGACGGCCACTACGCGAGCACCAAGCCGGCGAAAGGCGCGAATCCGGTCGCCGACGTGAGCCCCGACGTCGAAGACAAGATCGTCTGGCCTGATGAAGCGCGCGTAGAGCGCGTCCATCGCGCGGTTGTGCGCTGGGTTGCCACGGTAGATGCGCAGAGATCGCAGGACGCCACGGGCGGCTCGAAGGCTCTGCAGCATTGGTCAATCGCATCCGGCCGAGTGGACGGCCTGCACGGCCGGCAGCTGAAGATGCTTCAGCGCTATCGGCGGCTCCATTTCCTCCGGCAGGCGGCCGATGCCGATGCGCGCCAGCGCAAGCCCGAGCGATGGGCGCGAGGTGATGACGCAGATGGGCACCGAGAGAATGAGGCCCCCGGCCAAGAGGACGAAGACGTAGGGCAGAGCCACCGGCTGCGTCACGCCGAGCACGGCGAGGCAGGCGGCGCCGAGCAGCGTTTGCGGCCAGAGCTGCCGCAGGGCCGTCGACCAGGCGATCGTGTGGTCGTCGCGCATCTGGCCGATCCAGCCGATGGCGCGCCCGAACGGCAGGCCGGCGAGCAGCAGCGTATGCCCGACCCACATGATCGGCGAGAGCATCAGGAAGAAGGCAGTTTCGGCCACGACGCTGGCCAGGAACCGGGACGTGCCACCGAACAGGCGGCGCAGGTTGGGCTGGCACAGCACGTCGATGACCGTCGCCACCTTTGGCGCAAACCACATCAGGAGGATCACGGCCAGCAGCGCCGCGCCGTAGTCGGCGTCGATGAAGGCAGCTGTCGACGGGGCCGCCGCCAGCGCCGCGGTCGACACGAGAAGGAGGCCGATCCAGGCCGGCGAGCTCACGAACATCAGTATGGCGAAGAGGAGCTGGAAGCGGCTCGTGATCGGCAAGCCCGGTTTGCCGACAAAGAAGAGGTACTGCAGCGTTCCCTGGCACCAGCGCTGGTCACGCCGAATGAACTCGATCAGGGTCGGCGGGTTCTCCTCCCAACCCAGATCCTCCTCGGCCAGTACGCGGACGTCGTAGCCGGCGCGCCGCATCAGCGCGGCCTCGATCTGGTCATGGCTGAGGACATGCCCGCGCAGGATGCCCTTTCCAGGCAGGACCGGAATGGCGCAATGCTGCTTGAATGGCGCAATGCGGATCACGGCGTTGTGCCCCCAGTACGGGCCGCAGTCGGCTTGCCACCAGGCGCCGCCGATCGTCCATGAGCGCATACCGAGACGCATGCCGAACTGGAACAGGCGCGCAAATGCACTGGTCGACGGCAGCCCGACGACCAGCCCCTGCAGGATCCCGAGCTTCGGATTGGCCTGGACGATGCCGGCCATGCGCATGATTGCCGACGCGGTCATGTAGCTGTCGGCGTCGAGCGTCACCATGAGATCGTGGGCATCACCCCATCGTTCGAGGAAGTCGCGAATGTTGCCTGCCTTGTAGCCGGTATTGGCTTCTCGCCGCCGGTAAGTCAGCGCAAGGCGGCCCGCCCACTGTCGTGCCAGGTCGCCGAACGCCTCGGCCTCGACAGATGCGATATCAGCCTGGCTGGTATCGCTCAGGACATAGACATGGAAGCGATCGGCACATCCGGCGGCCTCGATGTCGGCCATCATGGCGCCGAGATTGCGGATCGTCCGGTCGGGCGGCTCGTTGCGCACGCACATCAGGATGGCCGTCGACGCGACGATTTCCGATGGCGGTATTGCGCGACCGGACTGCGGGACGACATATGTGCTCGGGTCGCGGGTGAACCGCATGATGACGAAGCCGATGGCGGCATTCCAGAAACCAACCGTAAGCCACGGCGTCGTCATGGCAAACAGGAGCAGCAGGACAAGGTCGACACTATCGAAGCCGCCGGCCGACAGAGCGAGGCCGGCAAGGACGAGAAGCGCGCCGATGGAGGCGGCCGACAGGGCCGCGAAGACGATCCGGCGCACGAGTACCTGCAGGTCGCCATGGGATTGGGCGCTCGATAGGGCGGCCTGCTCGTCGAGCGTATGCGTCAAGCTGATGATCTCCCGAGAAGACCTATGATAGCTTGCAGAACGGGGTTTGGGATCACATCGACTTGAGCACATGAGCGGCACCATCGTCGACGAAACCGGCCGGGCGCTCTGGTATGTCGACGCCGGCCAAGCGGAGCTCCGGGACGAGCGGTTGGGCGACCTGAAGCCCGGCACGGTGCGGGTGCGGGCACGCCATGGTGCAATCAGCCGCGGCACCGAGTCGCTTGTTGCCAGCGGGCGTGTTCCGCCCTCCGAATTCCAGCGCATGCGCGCGCCATTCATGGCCGGCACCTTCCCTTTTCCCGTGAAGTATGGCTACGCGACCGTCGGCGTGATCGAGCAGGGTCAGGCGGCGCTTCGCGGGAGGACGGTGTTCACTCTGCATCCTCACCAGACACTGTTCGACCTGCCCGAGCCTGCAGCGGTTCCCGTTCCCGACAATGTCCCGGCGTCGCGAGCCGTGCTTGCGGCCAACATGGAAACGGCGCTGAACGCCGCCTGGGATGCAGGTCCCGGCCCGTTTGCCAGAGTGGCCGTTGTGGGAGCGGGCGTCGTCGGTGCGTTGACGGGCTTCCTGCTGCAGCAATTGTCGGCGGCGAGCGTGACCCTGGTCGATATCGATCCTGGGCGCGAGAAAGTCGCTTCTGCCTTCGACCTGGCGTTCGCGACACCGGCGCAGGCCCCGACGGAGTGCGCGCTGGTGGTTCACGCCAGCGCGAGCAGCGCCGGCCTTGCGACGGCGCTCGGACTGGCAGCGGATGAGGCAACTATCCTCGAGCTCAGCTGGTATGGCGACGCGGAGGTACCGGTGCCGCTCGGTGGCGCCTTCCACAGCCGCCGTCTCAGGCTGGTGGCCAGCCAGGTAGGCATGGTGGCGCCATCGCACCGTCGTGACTGGACCCACCGCCGGCGCCTGGAGAAGGCGCTTGGTCTGCTGGCCGATGATCGGCTCGACGTACTGCTCGAAGCGCCGCTGGCGTTCGAGGATTTGCCGGCCCGATTGCCTGGCATCTTCGATCCTGCGAGTGGAATCCTGTGCCAGCGGATCGACTACGCCTGAAAGCCCGTCACTTCAGCGACATCTCGATCAAGCATCGAGGGACCTTTCCTTTTGCAGATGCTAGAAGTGCCACGAGATCCATGGAGAAGCGCCCGTGTACTGCGTCGAGGTCCGTGACCACATCATGATCGCTCATTCCTTCAGGGGAGCGGTGTTCGGGCCTGCGCAGGCCCTGCATGGCGCGACCTTCGTGGTCGATGCCGCCTTCCTCGCCGAGACGCTCGACGACAACGGCATCGTGATAGACATCGGGCGCGCCCACGAGATCCTGAAATCGGTACTCGAACCCCTGAACTACCAGAACCTCGACAACCTTCCGGCGTTCGCCGGCAAGAACACAACGACCGAGTTCCTGACCAGGCACATCCAGGATCGACTGGCCGAGGCGGCGCGCGACGGCAAGCTCGGGCGCGATGGCCGACAGCTGAAGGCGATCCGGGTCACCATATCGGAATCGCATGTGGCGAGGGCGTGGTACGAGGCGCCGCTGTGGCCAGACGTGTAGCGTTTGCCATACCCGGCGACATCGAGACACGAACCGGCGGTTACGCCTACGACCGCCGCATCATCACCGAGCTGAGGCAACTCGGATGGCAGGTCGACGTGGTGGGCGTCGGAGATGACTTCCCGATGCCGGGCGAAGGGCAAGTGGCCATGGCGCTGCAGCGGCTGCTGGCGGCGCCCGCGGATCGCCCGATGCTGATCGACGGATTGGCTCTCGGCGTGCTGCCGGAGGCTGCGGCAGCACTGCGGCAGACTCGTCCCCTGGTGGCGCTGGTCCATCATCCGCTTGCCTGCGAGACAGGTCTGACGCCGGCCGCGGCCGAGCGGCTTCGCGTAAGCGAGCGTGCCGCTCTCGCCGCCGTGCACAGAGTCGTCGCGACCAGCGAGGCGACGGCCGAGCTGCTGGTCGAAAGCTTCGGCGTGCCGCGCGAACGGCTCCATGTAATCCCGCCGGGGACCGATCCGATGCCGCAGGCGGCGGGCAGCGGAAGCGATCAGCTCCGGCTCCTCTCCGTCGCAGCCATCGTTCCGCGCAAGGGTTTCGATGTCCTGGTCGAGGCCTTGTCGACCCTGACCGATCTCCCGTGGCAGCTCACCATCGCGGGTGACCGCGGTCGCGATCCGGGCACGGTCGAGCGTCTCGAGGCGCTGATTGCGCGGCATGGGCTCATACGGCGGATAGAGTGCCCAGGAGCGGTGTCGAGCGAGCGCCTGGCGGCGCTTTATGCGGGCGCGGATCTGTTCGTGCTGGCCTCCCACTTCGAGGGCTACGGCATGGCTTATGCCGAGGCGATCGCTTACGGACTGCCGATCGTCGGCACGACGGGTGGCGCGATCCCGCAAACGGTGCCGGCTTCGGCAAGCCGGCTCGTGCCGCCGGGTGACGTCGCTGCGCTCGCACACGCTATGCGCGAGGTCATGGCAGACGCCGATTGCCGGCGTGCGCTGTCGGCGGGTGCCCGCGCCGCGGCGGCGAAGCTGCCGTCCTGGGAACATTCCGGCGAGGCTTTTGCGCGCCTGCTCGGCCGTCTCGCATGAGCTTTTCCGCCGAATGGCTGGCGCTGCGCGAGCCTTTCGACCGGCAGGCACGCCATCCGGGCGTGCTCCAGCGAGTGGCCGCCGCGCTATCCGGCCGGCCAGCGGTCACGATCGTCGACCTGGCATGTGGCACCGGCTCGACGCTACGCGCACTCAGCCCTCATCTGCCGATGCGCCAGTCATGGCGGCTGTTCGACAACGATCTCAGCCTGCTGGCACGCGTGCCACCCGCTGCCAACCTGCACCTCCAGCCGCTCGATCTCGTGATCGATCTCGAAGCGGCGCTCGACGGGCCGGTCGACCTGGTCACGACCTCGGCCCTGCTCGATCTCGTTTCGGACTCCTGGCTGGAGCGGTTCGTCACGGAGGTCGCGGCACGCCGCCTGCCGATCTATGCATCCCTTACCTACGACGGTCGTGTCGAATTCGCGCCGGCGGACAGGCATGACCTTGCCGTCATCGCGGCCGTCAATTCACACCAGCGGCGCGACAAGGGCTTCGGTCCGGCGCTCGGGCCGCTGGCTCCCCGCACCGCGGCCGAGCACCTCGAGAAGGTCGGCTACGCGGTGGAGCTTGGCGATGCCGACTGGCTGCTCCACGAGAGCGATCTGGCCATGCAGGAGGCGATGCTGGCTGGTTGGGCCGTTGCCGCGAGCGAAACCGGGGAGATATCAGATGAAGCCGTCGGCGGCTGGCTGGTGAACCGCCGGGCGGCCCTCATGGCGAAGCGCTCGACGATCAGGGTCGGTCATGTCGACTTGTTCGCTTCGCCCGCCGATGCACGTCGCGCCGACAGGTCGCAATCGAACAGCACTTCATCGCCCAGCAGATGAGCGTGGATCGGTACGCGTAAAGCGTCCGTCACGCGGGCGATCGGTGGCAATGCGAGGCTCGGAAGTCCGGAGCCCAGGATTACCGGTGCAACCACGACATGCAGCCGGTCGAGGCAACCGGCGGCGAGGAAATGCGACACGGTTCGCGCGCCGCCCTCGACCAGCACGCGCCGCAACCCGCGCGCGGACAAGGCATCGAGAATCGCCGCCGGGTCGAGAAGAGGCATCGGCGCGGCAAGCGCGATCGTCTCGATGTCGCGCGCGGGCCGCGACCTCGTCTGTTCGAGCGTGACGACGATGCGGCGCGTGCCATCCGCGGCAAAGACGCGCGCGCTGCGGCTCAGGGTGCCCCGGGGATCGATCACGACGCGTACCGGATTTGGACCGACGACACGCCGGACGGTGAGTTGCGGATCATCGGCACGCACCGTGCCGGCGCCAACGACGACGGCATCGACAACGGAGCGCAGCCGATGCAGATGATCGAGACCTGCCGATCCGTTTATGTAGTGGGAATGGCCGGACAGCGTGGCGACACGACCATCAAGCGATTGACCGATCTGACCAACCACCATGGCGCCGGAGGCCGGGCTTGCCCGCAAGGGGCCGAACAGCTTCTCCCACGGCTCCGGCAGCACGTCTCCGACCCGTATTCGATGTGGAATTTCGGTCCACGACGAGGCGATGTCGGCGGTCCAACGCTCCATCATCCATGTCCCTGCATCGCGTGATCATACCCGGAAGTGCCGACCTGCTGCGCGGACCGGTAAAATAATCGTGTACGGTGCAGCGTCAGGCGGGCCTTAAGCTTGACGATCGAGGCGATTTGGCAGCGAGTACGGCGGTGTATGCATGCATGACGGTATTGGCGGCAAAAACTCCTCGCCGATCCAGGTTCTCTTCGGATCCAACGAGCAGATCGCTATAGGTCGGGGACTGGCCGAGCTGCGAGCCGGCCGACCCGTCATGGTCGTTGGCCCGGCAAGGGGCCGCGACGTGTCGCTGCTGGCGCTGCCGGCGGAGAGACTGCAGGCCGCGAACCTCAGGGCCTTCACCGACTTTGTCGCCCCCAGCCGGCTGCGGCTGGTTCTGTCGGCACGTCGGGCGTGCGCGATCGGCCACGACGTTCAGGCGCCGCTCTGTCTCGAGTTGCCGCCAGAGATCGACGTCGCCACGATCCTCGCCCTTGTCGGGACTCCTGACGTGACGAGCGAGCTCAAGGGAACGCCGGCGAGGGCCCTCGAGAAAGCCGGCGTCCGCTTGATGAAGTTTGCCCAGTTGCTCCCTGCTCTGCTGGTGGCCGACGTGCCGGCTGAGCGACTGCCCGGGATTTCCCGCTTGTCCGTCCAGGTCGAAGCGAGCGCCATCGACGGCTTCCTGGAGGATTCGGCACGGTCCTTGTCGATCGTGAGCGAGGCATTCGTGCCGCTCGAAACCGGCGGCCGCGCCCGCTTCGTCGTGTTTCGCGATGGTCTCGGCGAAACCTCGACGGCCGTGATCGTCGGCAAGCCTGATCTGTCTCGCCCTGTGCCGGTGAGAATCCATTCCGCCTGCCTTACCGGCGACGTCTTCGGGTCGCGGCGTTGCGATTGCGGTGACCAGCTCCGCCTCTCGCTGGTGCGTCTGTCGGAGATCGGCGGAGGCATCGTCCTCTATCTGTCGCAGGAAGGCCGTGGGCTCGGCCTTGCCAACAAGATGCGGGCCTATGCGCTGCAGGATACCGGGCTCGACACGATCGATGCCAACACGACACTGGGCTTCGATGACGACGAGCGCGACTACGGGATCGCCGCCAGCATGCTGCACCTGCTGGGCTGCGAGCAGGTCCTGCTGCTGACGAACAACCCCGCCAAGCTCGACGGGCTGGTGCGCGCCGGCATTGACCTTGTCGGCCGGCTGCCCCTCGAAGCGGCCATCAACGCCGACAACCGTCGCTACATGGTGGCAAAGGCGGAACGGGCGGGACACCAGTTCGAGGTCATGGATGGACCAGGAGAAGACTAGGGAAGGACCATGGAGCCCGCCGTCTTGTGCTTGCCGTTGCCTCGCGACGCTCGGGTGACGACCCGGTAGTCGTCACCAGCCCCGATCCGACCAGCAGGAGGAAAACGATGTCCGATCGTGCCGCGGCGGGATATACCGGGATCGCCCGACTGTTTCATTGGTCGACGGCAGCGCTGGTTCTCCTGATGCTTCCCATCGGGATCGTCATGGCCAATCTCAATGTCGGCCCGGCGCAGGACACGCTCTTTCACCTTCATCGTTCGATCGGCGTGGTCCTGCTGCCCCTCGTCATGCTGCGCCTTCTCTATCGGATGAGCCATCCGCCGCCGCCGCTGCCGCCCACCGTTTCGGCGAGCCAACGCCGGGTCGCCGGCATCACCCACTGGGCGCTCTACGGGCTCCTGTTGTTGCAGGCGCTCATCGGCTGGATCGCGACATCGGCCTATCGCGCGCCCATCCTGGTGTTCTGGCTGTTCGAGCTGCCGCCGATCTGGCCGGTGGATCGACCGCTGTCCGAGGCTCTGTTCGCGGTTCACCGCGTCATTGGCCTCACGTTGCTGGGCCTGGTGTGCCTCCATGTCGGGGCGGCGCTGTTCCATCATTTCGTGCTGAAGGATGCCGTACTCCGCCGCATGGTCAGGGGATGACTCGATGAAGGACTGTCAGCTCGGAAGCCTGACCTTCGAGGAGATTTCCCGATTGCGCGAACGCTCGGTGCTCCTGCTGCCGATCGGTTCGATGGAGCAGCACGGGCCTCATCTGCCGCTCGATACCGATGCCATACTGGCACAGCGGTTGGCCGAGGCGATCACCGAGCGCTTCGGCGAAGCCTTCGACCTGTGGCAGCTGCCCCCCTTTCCCTTCGGCCTGTCTCGCGAGCACGCCTGGGCTTCGGGCACGATGTCGATGTCGGTTGCCGGGATGACGACGATCCTGCGCGAGATCGCCCGCGAGATCGCGAGAGCCCTGCCGGCGCGCAACCTCATGATCGTCAATGGCCACGGCGGCAATCGCGGCATCCTCGAGGTGCTCAACTACGAGTTCAAGGTCGACTTCGGCCTGAATGTCTGCGCCCTGCACACCGGCGCCCTGATGAACCCGGCGCCGGCCGCCAGCCTGCCAGAGATCCACGCCGGCAAGGACGAGACGTCGCTCATGCTGGCCTTGGCGCCCGATCGCGTGCGCCGCGAGCGCATTGCGGAGTCGGGCGGCGCCGTGAGCGCGGCGGAAGTGCGCAGGACCATCCTCGACCCGGGGGTGAGCTGGCCGTGGAGCAGCGGCGACCCGCGGATCGCCGATCTTGGCGTCATCGGTGATGCCAGCGGATCCTCCGCCGAGTACGGCAGGACCATTCTGGAGCGGATACTGGACGCCGCGGGCAAGGCTTTGCAGCGCCTGCTGGTCGATCAGGACGTTGCCCGGACTGTGTGATCGGCGACGTAGAACATTCGCACCGCAGGCGGCTTGTCGACGCGCTCAGGGATGCTTCTGGCCCGCAGCAGCCATCACGGCGTCAGTGTCGGCGAACCAGACCGTCGGCTGCTTCTTCAGCGTCTCGAGCACCCGACGGAAGGAGGCGGCGCCGGCCGGCGTGCCCATGACGAACGGATGCACGCCGATCGCCACCACGGTAGCAGGCCGGTCGGGATCGCTTTCGGCCTCGCGCGCCAGTTCGCTGACATAGTCGATCCAGAAGCGCTCAAGATCGGCCGGCTCCTTCAAGCGCGACAGATACTGGCCCATGTCCACGGTCGGTGCCGGGTAGGGGATCATGACAAGTGGTCCGCCAGAGGTCACGAGCCGGGTCAGCACGTCGGTATCCATGCCGTCGAGCGAGTACTTTATGCCCTCCGCGGCAGTGGCCGCGTAGGTGTCGACGTTGGGGAATACGCTGGGGCTGGACCAGCCGCGCGAACGCACGCCGGTGCTCTTCTCGATCATGTCGAGGGTGTGCTTGATGTAGGCTTTCTGCGCGTCCATGCCCTTTTCGAGCGGCAGCAGCTCAGTCGAGTTGTTGATGCCATGCGCGACGATCGCAGCTTTCGGCACTGACGCCCGGAACTGCTTCCATATCTCGGGATGCTGCTCGGGAAATTGGGCGTTGAGCGCGATGCTGAGTGGCACGTCCTGGTCGCGGAACAGGCGGCCAACTCGCGGGACGCCCCATTCGATGGCGTATTGCCGGAACGCCTCGTCCACCACATCGGGATTGCGCGCCGTCATGTCGGGCCGGAAGTTTGGCCCCTGGCCTTTGCCCCACACTTCGACATAGAGGACGAAGCAGATCGCGACCTTCTTGCCGCCCGGCCAAACCTTGATCGGCATCACCTCGCGCGGAGCGCCGGTGATCCAATCCCGGGTGGTCTGGCTGGATGACGGAGAGCCCCAGGCGAGCAGCCCGAGCAGGGAGAGCAGCAGGGTCGTGGCGCGCATGAAACACGCCAATAGCACGTTATCGGACCAGTGCGCATACTCGGGCGGGCAGTCAGACCATCGATGGCGTCCCCGAGAGGATTCGAACCTCCGACCTCCGGTTTAGGAAACCGCTGCTCTATCCGGCTGAGCTACGGGGACGTAGGGCTTTTCTAGCTTCTTAGCGTCCCGTTTGTCACTTGTGTTTGTGAGGTCCTTCATGCTCCCGCGCAGGAAGAACGGTCGAGGGCTAAACCCCGATCGTCTTCCCCGACCTTTGTCTGCGCTACGGCGCGACAACGCTGTCGGCAGCTGTGCAACGCGATCTACCGTCGCCAAGACAGACAGAAATGACTTGTCACCGTCATGGATCCGCTCGCACCGATACGACGAAGCAGGACCTGACTCTTGAGACGCGGAACGCCCAGTAGCCCGTCGCCGGCGACGTTCTCGTGGCCGCGCAGCAGCCGCAGGCCTGTTCGGCCGATACGAGCGAAACTCCGTGACGAACTGGTGATCTGGGGATCGCGGTACGCGCTTACCGGCCGGACATACTTTGAACACCCCTCATCTGCGCTCCAGGCTGCTAACCCTGCTTTAGCAACCGCGGGGTCGGTGATGAGCAAGGGAACAGACAGGCTCAAGGATATCGCCCTGCTCGGGGCCACGCTTCTCGTAGCGTTGGCCATCGGCGAGCTGGCGCTCCGGGCCGTGAAGCCGCAACTGACCTATTCGAAGCTGGTTCAGCTTGCCGGTACCTACTACGCCCCATCCGATTACAACACGTTCCAATTGAAGGCCAACTATCAGGGAACCGAGCCTTCGATGGAGCATCCTGGTGAGTACGTCAAAATCACGACCGACGAAAACCGCTTCCGCGGCGGCCACACGCTCGATCCAGGCAAGAGGAAGATCGTCGTGCTCGGCGACTCCTACACGTTCGGAGTGTACGTCGGTGACGATGAAACGTACCCCGCGGTGCTCAACAAGCGAATTGCTACGCTAAGTGACAAGTATCAGGTGATAAACGCCGGCTACACGGGAGGATGGGAAACAGACCAGCAATACGTCTGGCTCAAGCACAATATCACCAGGCTCCACCCGTCCCTCGTCGTCCTGGGCATCTTCGTGGGTAACGACATCACGGGAATCGACCCGACTTCCTGGGTCAATACAGATGATAAGGGTCTGCCCGACAATTGGATCAGCAAAGACCTGTACGTTACGGAGGCTGGTTATATCAGGAACAAGAACAAGGGCCTCACGACGGTAGGCACCGAATCGATCTATCGGGTGCCCGTCTTGCGCGAGAGCCACCTGGCCATCCTGATCGGCAAAGCGTGGGACAAGATCGCCGACAAGCTGGAGAAAAGAGAGGCTTCCCTGGTCGGAGAGTCCTTCGATCATATCTACGGAAACTACAACGAGGAGTTCCTCCGGAAGGAGGCAACCTTCCTCCGTCTGATCCAGGCAATGAGGGACCTGGCACAGGACCACGGCAGTGAATTCGTCGTCGCACTTCTTCCCATGAATGTGATGGTCGAGAAGGAGAAATTCGATCTGTCGGCGACCTACGGCGTGTCGGCACTGCCGAAGCAATTTCGCAATGCTGATTCCGTCTACTACGCCAGGCTGGGGAAGCTTCTGGAGAAGTCGGGCATTCCGGCAATCGATATCGAAAGCGCGATGAAGCACAGCAAGGAAGGGCCGTTCTTTCCGGCCAACGGTGAAGTGCACTTCAATGCAAACGGCCATCGTTTCGTGGCTGAACAAGTCTTCAAGTTCTTGAAAAGCCATCAGCTCATCGACACCCCACTCCGCTCAATAGGGCTCGCAGTCCCTGGATCGCCGGCTCGCGATCCCTGAGCGTCGGCGGTGGACCTGAGGCAACAATGTCCTCGGGCTCCCGCCACCCCCCACCGAATGCTTTCACCACGGGGGCAGCAGCGCGCACCACTCGAAGTGATGGTGCAGGCCAACCCCGGCGAGTCTGTGCGCCGGCCCAGCCCGCACCGGGGGATGCCCACACATCATGCCGCCCGCGAAACCAACGGGCACATCGGCTGGACAATCAATGCGGCCCCCTTCACCCCACAGGCTCGTCACAGCATACTGCCACTTCGGCAATACCAGCTGTTGGCGGAGGCAAAGCGATGATCCGGTGTGTGCGTCTGTGGACCGGCCAGGACCAGAATTCGCATGCCGAGGAGGGCTTCATCGACCTCGCGCCCGGCGCGCGCGGCGACTTCCTCACCGGCAAGCTCGGCGCCTCGCACGCTTCTTTTCAGGAAACCCAGTCGGGCGGCGCGTTCGAATGGCATACTGCGCCGGTCCGCCAGCTCGTCGTCACGCTGAGCGGCAAGCTCGACTTCCAGACGCGCGGTGGCCAGCACTTCATCTTGCAGCCGGGCGAGATCCTGCTGGCCGAGGATACGACGGGCGGCGGCCACAGCTGGAAGCTGGTCAATGACGAGCCGTGGCGGCGCCTCTATGTCGTGCTCGAACCCGGCACGACAATTCCTTTCAAGCGCACCGGCCAAGTCCGTGCGGGGGAGAGCGCATGAGCGACGACAGCGAAGTCATGAGCGCCGACGTCGTCCTGGTCGGCGCCGGCATCATGAGCACCACGCTCGCGGTGTTCCTGAAGGAGCTGCAGCCGCGTCTTCACATCGCCATCATCGAGCGCATGGCGGGTGAAGCACAGGAAAGCTCGGCCGCCTGGAACAATGCCGGCACCGGCCACGCCGCCAACTGCGAGCTGAACTACACGCCGATGCGCAAGGACGGCAGCATCGACATCGCCAAGGCGCTCGAGGTCAATGTCGAGTTCGACATGTCGCGCCAGTTCTGGGCGTACCTGGTCCGCAAGGGCGTCATCGCCGCGCCCGCTTCCTTCATCCACCCCGTGCCGCACATGAGCTTCGTGATCGGCGAGGATCGTGCGGCCTTCCTGAAGAAGCGCCACGCCGCGATGAGCGCGCATCATTGCTATCGCGGCATGGAGTTCAGCCAGGATCACAACCAGATTGCCGAATGGGCGCCGTTGCTCATGGAGGGCCGCGATGCCAACCAGGTCGTCGCCGCCACGCGCATCGTCAGCGGCGCCGACGTGGATTACGGCGCCCTCACCCGCAACCTGATGGACTACCTGAAGAAGCAGGATCGCTTCGCCGTGCATTTTTCCCACGAGGTCACCGACCTGCAGCGTCGCCCGACCAGCGACGGCTGGTGGCTCGACGTCAGGGACGAAAAGACCGGCGGGACACGCCGCATCGGCGCCCGTTACGTCTTTCTCGGCGCCGGCGGCCGCGCCATCTCGCTGTTGCAGAAGTCCGGCATCCCGGAGGCCAAGGGCTTCGCCGGTTTCCCGGTGAGCGGCATCTGGCTGCGCTGCGGCAATCCCGAGCTCGCCTCCCGGCATACCGCCAAAGTCTACGGCATGGCGGCCGCCGGCTCGCCGCCGATGTCGGTCCCCCACCTCGACACGCGCATCATCGACGGCAAGCGCTGGATCCTGTTCGGCCCCTACGCCGGCTTCTCGACCAAGTTCCTGAAGCACGGCTCGCTTCTCGACCTGCCGATGTCGGTGCGGCCGGACAACCTCCTGCCTCTGCTGGCGGTGGCGCGGGACAACTTCCCGCTCGAGGAATACCTGGTCGGCCAGGTGTTCCAGAGCAAGGCCCATCGCTTCAAGGCGCTGCGCGACTTCTATCCCAACATGAAGGAGAGCGACTGGGAGCTCGACGTCGCCGGCCAGCGCGTGCAGATCATCAAGAAGAGCAAGCTGCACACGGGCACGCTGGAGTTCGGCACCGAAATCGTGGCTTCTGCCGATTCCTCGCTGGTCGCCCTGCTCGGCGCCTCCCCCGGCGCCTCGACGGCCGTGTGGATCATGGTGCACATGCTGGAGAACTGCTTCCACGAGCAGCTGGTCGGCCACTGGGTGCCCAAGATCAAGGAGATGATCCCGTCCTACGGCGGCGACCTCAAGACCGATGCCGCTCTGGTAGAACGCGTGCGCAAGGACACCGCCGAGGTGCTGGGGCTGCATACGGCCTGAGCAACCTCTTCCGACTCACTCCGTCGCGACGTAGGGGCGGACCATCTTGCGCGGATCGACGATCTTGTCGAACTCCGCCTCGGTCACGTAGGCGAGCTTCAGCGCCGCCTCCTTCAGCGTCAGGTCGTTTTCCATCGCGTAGTGGGCGATCTTCGAGGCCTTGTCGTAGCCGATCACCGGCACCAGCGCCGTCACCAGCATCAACGAGCGGTCGACGAATTGCTTGATGTTCCTGAGGTTGGGCTTCGTGCCCTCGACCATGAACTTGCGGAAGTTGGTGCAGCCGTCGGCCATGATCGTAATCGAATGCATGACGTTGAAGATCATCAACGGCTTGTAGACGTTCATCTCGAGATAGCCGCCGGCGCCGCCGAAGCCGACGGCGACGTCGTTGGCCATCACCTGCACCGCGATCATGGCCAGCGCCTCGCACTGGGTCGGATTGACCTTGCCCGGCATGATCGACGAGCCGGGCTCGTTCTCGGGAAGCTCGAGCTCGGCGAAGCCGGCGCGCGGGCCGCACGACATCAGGCGGATGTCATTGGCGATCTTGTAGAGCGAGCCGGCGAGCGTGCGGAACGTGCCGGAGAGCTGCACCAGCGCATCGTGCGCGCCTTGCACCGTGAACTTGTTGGGCGCGCTGATGAACGGCAGACTGGTGAGCCTGGCGATCTCGGCCGCCGAGGCCTCGGCGAAGCCTGGCGCGGCATTGATGCCGGTGCCGACCGCGGTGCCGCCGAGGGCGAGATGATAGACGCCCTTCAGCGCGTCGTGGATGCGCTCGATGTTGTCGGCCAGCATGCCGGCATATCCCGACCATTCCTGGCCGAGCGTGATCGGCGTGGCGTCCTGCATATGGGTGCGGCCGATCTTGACGATGTCGTCCCACGCCCTGGCCTTGGCCTCGATCGCTCCGTGCAGCGCCTTCACGGCCGGCAGCAGCCGCTCGACCGTGTTCACAGCCGCGGCGATGTACATCACCGACGGGAAGTTGTCGTTCGAGGACTGGGACATGTTGACGTGATCGTTGGGATGGACCGGCTGCTTCGATCCCAGCGGCATGCCGGCGAGCTGGCAGCAGCGGTTGGAGATCACCTCGTTGACGTTCATGTTGAACTGGGTGCCCGAGCCGGTCATCCAGACGTGCAGCGGGAACATGTCGTGGTGCTGGCCGGCCAGGATCTCGTCGCAAGCCTGGGCGATCAGGCCGTGCACCTTGTCGTCGAGCCGCTTGCCGGCATGATTGGCATTGGCCGATGCCTTTTTCAGGATGGCGTAGCCGGTGATCATCTCGCGCGGCATGAGATCCTTGCCGATGCTGAAATGCTCGAGCGAACGCTGGGTCTGCGCACCCCACAGCTTGTCGGCCGGCACGCTCACTTCGCCGAGACTGTCCGTCTCCTTGCGTACGTCTGCCACGGGCGCTCCTGTCATCGAGATGGGGTTAAGAGTGCTCCTGGTTAGTTAGTTCTTCCTCCTCTCTCTCACCAGGGGAGAGGCTCGCAGCAGCATCAGTCGTTCATCGGCCGTGCCCTGAGCGACTTCAGCGTCCCATGATGCTTCTTGTCGTCCAGCCGCCGGCGCTTGCTCGCCTTGGTGGGCCTGGTCTTCTTGCGCGGCGTCGGCGGTCGGGCGGCGGCTCGCACCAGCTCGACCAGCCGGGCCAGCACCTCCTCGCGGTTGCGCTTCTGGCTGCGCTCGCCCTGGGCTACCAGCACCAGCACGCCCTCGCGCGTCAGCCGCCGGCCGGCCAGCCGCTCGAGGCGCTGGCGCACGTCGTCCGGCAGCGACGGCGAATGGCGCACGTCGAAGCGGAGCTGCACCGCCGTCGAGGTCTTGTTGACGTGCTGGCCGCCGGGACCCGCGGCGCGCACGAAGCTCTCCTCGATCTCGGTCGGATCGATCACAAGCGCACCCGATATCCAGATCGGCGCGGCCTTGTTGTGAGCCGCGCCCGACATCACTCGCGGGCGCCAGCCTTGCGCAGCAGGGCCTCGATGGCCGGCTTGCCCGCCTGACGGGCATAGGCGAGCGGCGTGCGTCCGGTGAAATCGGCCTTGTTCGGATCGGCCTTCCTGGCGAGCAGCGCGCGCACGACCTCGGCATAGCCCCGGCGCGATGCGATGCTGAGCGCCGTGGCGCCCTGGCGCGTCTGCGCGTCGACCTTGGCGTTCCTGGCGAGCAGGATCTCGACCATGTCGACGTCGCCCTTCTCGGCTGCCCGGGTCAGCGAGGTGTTGCCCTCCCGGTCCAGGGTGTCGGGGAAGGCGCCGCCCTTCAGCAGGGTCTCGACGACTGCGATATGCCCGGCGAGGACCGCGACCATCAACAGCGGCTGGAAATTGGAATCGATCTGGTTGGGGCTTTCGCCCTTCAGCAGGGCGCTGCGCACTTTCTCCTCGTCGCCCTCACGCACCGCCTTGACGATCGGCTTCAAGGTCAGCGGATCGAACTGCGCCATTGCCGGCCCCATGCCGAGCGCAATGCCGGGCAGCGTGAAGCCCAGTGCCAGCAGCGTTCGGCGTATCATCAATTCCTCCGGGTTGCCTGATAGCGTGCCTCGATGGCGTCCCAGATCTGGGCCTCGAGCACGACTCCGTCGAAGCGGTTGATCTGCTGCAGGCCGGTCGGCGAGGTGACGTTGATCTCGGTGAGGTAGTCGCCGATCACGTCGATGCCGACGAACAGCAGGCCGCGCCTGGCAAGCTCCGGCCCGATGATGTCGCACAATTCCTGGTCGCGATTGCTCAGGACGTCCTTCACCGCGACGCCGCCGACATGCATGTTCGATCGCGCCTCGCCCTCGGCCGGCACGCGGTTGATGACGCCGACCGCCTTGCCGTCGATCAGGATGATGCGCTTGTCGCCCTGGCGCACCGCCGGCAGATAGCGCTGGGCGATCACCGGCTCGCGGCTGCGCTGGGAGAACATCTCGAGCAGCGAATTGAAATTCTCGTCGTCGGGCCGCACCCGGAACACGCCGGCGCCGCCGTTGCCGAACAGCGGCTTCAGGATGATGTCCTTGTGCTCGTCGCGGAACGCGCGAATGGCGCGCGCATCGGAGGAGATCAGGGTCGGCGGCATGACGTTGTCGAAGTGAGTGACGAACAGCTTCTCCGGCGCGTTGCGCACGCTCGCCGGGTCGTTCACCACCAGCGTCCTGGGATGGACATGCTCCAGGATGTGCGTCGTCGTGATGTAGGACATGTCGAACGGCGGATCCTGGCGCAGCAGCACCACGTCCAGGGTCGTCAGGTCGAGCATCTCGGGCGCCCCAAGGGAGAAATGGTTGCCTTTCTCGCGGCGCAACTTCATCGGCTGGGCGCGGGCCAGCACCTTGCGGTCGCGGAAGATCAGGTCGGGCGGCGTGTAGTGCCAGACCGTGTAGCCGCGCCGCTCCGCCTCGAGGCCCAGCACGAAGGTGGAATCGCCATCGATGTCGATGCTCGACACATGGTCCATCTGGATGGCGACGTTCAGCTTCATGATCGGCAGGTTCCCGTGGAGAGGTGTCGGCGGCTTGCGCCGAATTCAGTTAAGCCCCCGCCGCAGTTCCTGCAACAGGCTCGACACACGCTCGCGCACCGCCGGATCGCCGGCGCTGCCGTCGATGCTGAGAAAGCGCTCGAAAGCGGCGATGGCGGCGCGCCGCTTGTCCAGCCGGGCATTGAGCTGGCCGGCCTCGAACAGCAGCTCCGGCCGGTCCGGCGCGACCGCGAGCATGCGGTCCAGCGACTGCGCCGCGGCTGGCCACTCTTCGCGATTGGCGAGCCGCAGGCGGATATTGTTCTCGAGCCGGAGCAGCACGTCGCGATCCGACACCGGATCGAAATGCCGGGGACTGAGCTCGGCCTCTTGCCCCAGCACCCGACGCAGCAGGCCGCGCAGGTCGGCGGCGTCGCGCACCGTGCCGTCGTGGAACGGATCGACCACGTGCCGCGCGCCGTCGATGCCGACCCGGATCAGGAAATGCGCCGGGAAAGCCAGGCCCTCGGCCTCCCAGCCCTGGCGGCGGGCGACATCGAGATAAAGGATCGACAGCGCAACCGGCAGGCCCTTGCGTCGCTCGATGACGCGCACGAGGTCGGCATTCTGCAGGTCGTCGTAGGACTCCGCGTCGCCGCGATAGCCGTAGGAACGGGCGATCACCTCGGCAAGCGACTCGGGCGACGCGCCCCGGCGCCGCACCAGGTCGGCAAGATCGGACGCCATCGAGACGACATGCTGACGGAACGGCGTGAGGTCGACCGGCTCGGCGCGCCGCAGCTGGCTCAAGGTCAGCGCCGCCTCGAGGAGGTCGAGACGCTGTCCGTCACCCGCACACAGATCGCGGAGGCGCGCCAGCTTGCCGTCGGACTGAGTCAATCTACGCTCCGGGCATTCACTCCGGCGCCCGCCAGACGTCGGGCAGATGGCGCGGCCACAGCCCGCCGACCAACACCGCATCGAAGCGCACCGAATGGGCGGCATAGTGCGGATGGCGCGCCAGGTAGAGGCTTGCCGCGCGCGCCACACGTCCGAACTGGCGGCTGCCGAGCGCGTCGGTGGCGGTAGCGACATCGGCGCGCGCCTTGACCTCGACGAAGGCGAGCACGCCGCCGCGCCGCACCACGATGTCGATCTCGCCAAGCTTGGTCTTGTAACGCCGCGCCAGCACGGAGTAGCCCGCGAGCCGCAAGCGCCATACGGCGCGCCATTCGGCGACATGGCCCAGCCGATGGGCCGCCTGGCGCGCCTGGATCGTCATGACGGTGTCCTCATGGCCGGGCCTCGCGTCGGAGCTCCAGCGCGCGGGCGTAGACTTCGCGGCGCTTCAGACCATAGCGGGCCGCGACTTCGGCGGCCGCGTCCTTGACCGAGGCGCCGGCCAGCGCCGTGCGCAATGCTTCGTCGAGCACGCCCGCCTGGGGCGCCGCCTCCTCGGCGGCCGCACCGATCACGACGGCGATCTCGCCCTTGACGTCGGGGTGCGTCGCATAGTGCGCGGCGAGTTCGTCGAGCGGCCCGCGGCGCACTTCCTCGAACAGCTTGGTGAGCTCGCGCGCCACGGCGGCCGGCCGCGCACCCAGAAGCTCGGCGAGGTCGGCGAGCGACACGGCGAGCCGATGCGGCGCCTCGAAGAACATCAATGTCGCCGGCAGTGACGCCACCGCGCCGATCGCGCGCCGCCGCTCCCCCACCTTGGCCGGCAGGAAGCCGCCGAAGAAGAAGCGGTCGGTCGGCAGGCCCGACAGCGCCAGAGCCATGGGCACGGCCGAGGCGCCGGGCGCCGACGTCACCGCGAGGCCACGGGCGAGCGCTGCACGGACCAGGCGATAACCAGGATCGGAGATCAGCGGCATGCCGGCGTCAGACACCAGCGCCACCCGCTTGCCCGCCTCGAGAGCGCGCACGATCTTCGCCTCATGGGCGTCCTGGGTGGCGTCGCTGTAGGCCACGGTCGGTGCGGAAATGCCGTAGTGGCCGGCAAGCTTGGCGAACACGCGGGTGTCCTCGCAGGCGATCAGGTCGGAAGCATGCAGGACATCGAGCGCCCGCAGCGTGATGTCACGCATATTGCCGATCGGGGTGGCAACAATATGCAGGCCGGCCGCCAGCGGCGGTTTACGCGGCGCCTGCCCATCGCTAGCCTGTGACCGTTCGTCCACGTCCATCTGCAGCCGTTCGCCGGAGTTTCGTGCCGATGCGCCAGTCTCTATTCGCGCTTGCCACCATGGCCTTCCTGCTGGCGGCCTGCGGCGAGCCGCCCAAGACTAGCACGCCCGCCGGACAGTCCACGACCGTGACGGCATCGGTCGGCTCGCCGGTCACGCCCTCGGG
This sequence comes from uncultured Rhodospirillales bacterium, assembly GCA_902825855.1. Lineage (GTDB taxonomy): Bacteria > Pseudomonadota > Alphaproteobacteria > Reyranellales > Reyranellaceae > Reyranella. The sequence goes on from CADECW010000068.1 coordinate 22,797, forward strand.
CAAGGTGCGCATCGCGCTGCTGCTGCCGCTCAGCGGACGGGCCGCGCCGATCGGTCAATCCCTGCAGCAGGCTGCCGAGATGGCCCTCTTCGACACCGGCGCCAACGAGCTGGCACTCGCGGCTTATGACAGCGGCGAGACCGCGGATACCGCCGTCGAGGCCTACCGCAAGGCCCGCACCGACGGCGCCGCCCTGGTGCTGGGGCCGCTGTTCGGCCCCTCGGCCACGGCGCTGGCACCTCTGGTCGCGCAGGGCGGCGCCAACGTCGTGTCCTTCTCGAACGACGAGCAGGCGGCCCAACGCGGCGTCTGGATCATGGGCATCGCCGCCCCGCCGCAGGTCCGCCGAGTCGTCGACTATGCCTTCGATTCAGGCATCAAGCGCTTCGCTGCCTTCGCGCCGCAGACCACCTTCGGCCAGCAGATGGCCCAGACCATGGAGAGCCAGGTCACGATGCGCGGCGGCAGCGTGGCGGCGATCGAGCTGTTCGACGCCAACAGCGCCGATCTCAACACGCCGGCCCGACGCCTGGCCGGGGCTTCGAGGGGCGAGGACAGGCTCGCCGTGCTGGTACCAGTGGCGCCGCCGCGGCTCTCGGCTGTGCTGGCCGCGCTGGCGGCGGCGGGCATCGACGGCAAGAGCGTGCAGTTGATCGGCACGGGCGTGTGGGACGTGCCCGACATCGGCGGCGAAACCATGCTGCGCGGCGCCCTGTATGCCGCACCCGACCCGGCCAGGCGCGCCGACTTCGAGCGGCGGTTCCTGTCGACCTACGGCCGGCCGCCGCATCGACTGGCGACGCTCGGCTATGACGGCGTGTCGCTGGCGGGGCATCTCGCGCGGCTGAAGAAAGGCGGCGATTTCTCGGCCGAGGCCATCACCAACCCCAACGGCTGGTCGGGAATCGACGGCATCTTCCGCTTCCTGCCCAACGGTCGCTCGGAGCGCGCGCTGGCGGTGATCGCCGTGCAAGCCGGCCCGAGCCAGGTGGTGAGCCCCGCTCCCACCAACTTCACGCGTCCGGTGAACTGACCGGGATGACCCTGCCCCGCGCGATCCTGTTCGACCTCGACGACACGCTGATCCGGGCCTATGCCCAGCCGGAGGAAGCGTGGCGACGCCTGCTCGCGACTTTCGCCGAGGCGCTGGAGGCGCCCGATGCGGCGACCATCGAGCGGGTTCGTGTCGCGGTGATGGACGAGGCACGCACGCTCTGGATCGACCAGTCGGCCGCCGCCAGATGGCGGCTGGACATCCCGGGAGCGCGGCGCCTGTCGACCCGTCGCGGACTGGCGCGGCTCGGCTACGACGACGAAGCGCTAGCCGATCGCATCGCCGACGCCTTCACCGAGATGCGGCGCCAGGAATACCGGCTCTACCCCGACGCCCATGCCACGGTTGACGCCTTGCGCCAGGCCGGCGTGAGGCTGGCGCTGGTGACCAACGGCGCCTCGGAGATCCAGCGCGCCAAGATCGAGCGCTTCGACCTCGCCCATCGCTTCGAGCATATCCAGATCGAGGGCGAGTTCGGCCAGGGCAAGCCCGAGCTGGCCGTCTACCGGCACGCCCTGGAGAGACTCGGCTGCGAGGCCTGCGACGCCTGGATGGTGGGCGACAACTACGAATGGGAAGTCGTCGCGCCACAGAAGCTCGGCATGTGCGGCATCTGGTACGACCCGTTCGATGCCGGCGTGCCGGCGGCCGCGACAGCCAGGCCGACGCGGATCATCAAGCGGTTGGCCGAGCTGGTGGAGTGAGCCTCAGCGTCCCGCCCGGTCCGCCGGCAGCTTGTCGGCTGTCTGCAGCATCAGCCGCTCGACGCGGCCGCCCTGGACCATGTGCTTCTCCAGCACCTCGTCGACGTCTTCCTTGGTGACACAGGCGTACCAGACTCCCTCGGGGTAGATCACCATCGTCGGCCCGAGTTCGCAGCGGTCGAGGCAGCCGGCGTTGTTGACGCGCACCTTGTTCAAGCCCAGCGCCTTGGCGCGGGCCTTCATGTAGTCACGCAGCGCCTCGCCGTTCTTCTCCGCGCAGCAGCCGCGCGGATGACCGGCCGCCCGGCGGTTGGTGCAGCAGAAGACGTGAGCTTCGTAGTACGGCTCGGGATCACCTGGCTTCTCACGCTGGCTCATCGCATTCATTCCTTCTTGCCGGTGGCGATGTTGGCGAGCTGCGACCAGAACGCCTGCTGGATCTGCTGCATCTGCTCGACCCCCTGCATGGAGGCGGGCAGCCAGGTCTTGAACACCGTCTCGGGGTTCATGGCGCCCAGGCTGGAGCGCAGGCGTTCCTCGATCTCGGACATGATGCGGTCCTGCATCGGCTTGATGTCGGGCAGGCCGAAGAAGGCGCGCGCCTCCTCGGGCGTGCAGGTCACCTCGACGTTCACCTTCATGATTTTCTCTCCGTTTGGTCCCACCTTAGGCGATCTGGGCCCGGCCTGCCATGCTATGACCGGCCATGGTTACGCCCTGGCTCGAGAACAACCCGCGCGCCGCAAGAACCCCGAGATTCGGCCGCGACCAGCAATATGTGATCAATCCGAACGGCATTCCCGAGCTCTGCGAAGAGTTGAAGCAGTGCCCGAAGCATGTGCCGACGCCGCTCGTCGCGCTGCCGGTGCTGGCCGAGCGGCTCGGCGTGGGCGAGGTCCGCGTCAAGGACGAGAGCCACCGCTTCGGCTTCGGCGCGTTCAAGGCGCTGGGCGGGGTGATTGCCGTCTACAGCGCGCTGTCGAGCGCCGTCGGCGACGCCTACCACAGCACTGCGAGCTTCGCCGACGTCATGAACGGCCGGCACAAGGAAGTCACCGATCGGTTCGTCTTCTCGACGGCGAGCTCGGGCAATCACGGTCGCTCGGTGGCCGCCGGCGCGAAATTGTTCGGCAACCGCTGTGTGATCTTCCTCCCCAAGTTCACCTCGGCCGCGAAGGAGGCTGCGATCCGCGCCCGCGGCGCCGAGGTGATCCGCATCGACGGCGACTACGACACCGCGGTCGCCGAGTGCAAGCGCCGCTCCCTGGACAACGGCTGGACGATCATCTCCGACACCTCGTGGGACGGCTACGAGCAGGCGCCGCGCAGCGTCATGCGCGGCTACTGCGTGCTGGCGCACGAGGCGGTCGAGCAATGGCGACAGGCGCCGACCCATGTCTTCGTGCAAGCGGGCGTCGGCGGGCTGGCGGCCGCGGTGATCGGTTATCTGTGGGCGGTGCTGCCGACGCGGCCGACCTTCGTCGTCGTCGAACCCGAGAGCGCGGACTGCTGGTTCCAGAGCAACCGTGCCGGCAGGCCCACGCTGGCCAGCGGCAATGCCGAGACCGTGATGGGCGGCCTCGCCTGCCGCGAGATCTCGCCGATCACCTGGCCGGTGGTCGGCGCGGCCACCGACTGGTTCATGACCATCGAGGAAGACCAGGTCCTGCCCGCGCGCCGGCTGCTTGCCCATCCTCTGGACGACGATGCGGCGATCGCGTCTGGCCCCTCGGGCTGCGCCGGGATGGCCGGCCTCACGCGTGTCTGCACCGACGAGGCGGCCTTCAAGGCCCTGAAACTCGACCGCCACTCCCGCGTTCTCCTGATCAACAGCGAAGGCAACCTCGGAGAAGAACCGGCATGAACCGCCTGGGCGCCGAGACCAGCCCCTACCTGCTGCAACATGCCGACAACCCGGTGCACTGGTGGCCGTGGGGCGAGGAGGCGCTCGCCGAGGCCCGTCGCACCAACCGGCCGATCCTACTCTCCGTCGGCTATGCCGCCTGCCACTGGTGCCACGTCATGGCGCACGAGAGCTTCGAAACGCCGGAAGTGGCCGCGGTGATGAACGAGCTGTTCGTCAACATCAAGGTCGACCGCGAGGAGCGGCCGGATGTCGACGCGATCTACATGCAGGCGCTGCAGGTGCTGGGCGAGCCGGGCGGCTGGCCGCTCACCATGTTCTGCACGCCGGCGGGCGAGCCGTTCTGGGGCGGCACCTACTTCCCCTACCCAGCGCGCTACGGCCGGCCGAGCTTTCTCGACGTGCTGCGCGGCGTGTCCCAGGCATTCCACGACAAGCCCGACGAGGTCGAGTCCAATCGCGCAGGCCTGCTGCAGGCGCTGCAGCGCAAGGCGGCCAACAAGGCCGTCGAGTTCAAGGGCGACGGCCCGCCGATCCCGCTTGACCTGCTCGACCAGATCGCCGGGCGCATTGCCGAGGAATGCGATCCGGTATGGGGCGGCGTCGGCCAGGCGCCGAAATTCCCCTCGCCCTACCTGTTCGAGATGCTGTGGCGCGGCTGGCTGCGCGATCGTTCGAACGCCAGGCTGTTCGACGCCGTCACCGTCACTCTCGACCGCATGTGCCAGGGCGGCATCTACGACCATCTCGGCGGCGGCTTTGCGCGCTACGCCACCGACAGCGAATGGCTGATCCCGCATTTCGAGAAGATGCTCTACGACAATGCCCAGCTGGTCGACCTTCTTACATTGGTCTGGCAGGAGACCAAAAGCCCGCTCTACGCCGCGCGCATCGCCGAGACCTGCGACTGGCTGCTGCGCGAGATGGTGGCCGGCAACGCAGAAGCTGGCGGCGGCTTCGCCGCGACCTACGATGCCGACTCGGAAGGCGTCGAAGGCAAGTTCTACGTCTGGGACGAGGCCGAGATCGACGCCGCCCTGGACGACGACGCTGCCTTCTTCAAGCACGTCTACGACGTGACGGCGGGAGGCAACTGGGAGCATCGCAACATCCTGCACCGCAATCGCGCCCCGGCACTGCTGGACGAGGCCGAAGAGCGGCGACTGGCGAGCCTGCGCGCGAAGCTGAAAGCCGTTCGCGACGAGCGCATATGGCCAGGCTGGGACGACAAGGTCCTGGCCGACTGGAACGGGCTCATGATCGCCGCACTCGCCAACGCCGCCGTCGTTTTCCGGCGCGACGACTGGCTCGCCGCCGCTGAGCGCGCCTGGCGCTTCGTCATGGACCGGATGCGCGACGAGCATGGCCGGCTGTTCCATTCCTGGCGGATCGGCAAGCGCCTGCACCGCGGCACGCTCGACGACTACGCCAACCTGGCACGCGCCGGCATCGCCTTGTTCGAGGCGACCGGCGAGGCGCGCCATCTCGACGAGGCGAAATCCCTGGTGGCGGTGCTCGATCGTCATTTCGCCGACAGCGCGGCCGGCGGCTATTTCATCACCGCCGACGACGCCGCCGACCTGATCGTCCGCACCAAGCACTGCCACGACAATGCCGCGCCGGCCGGCAACGGCACGCTGCTCGGTGTATTCGCGCGCCTGTGGACGCTCGATGGCGACGAAGCCTGGCGCGGCAAGGCCGAGCGCCAGTTCGCCGCCTTCGCCGGCGAGCTGGAAGGCAACTTCTTCCCGTTGATGACGCTGCTCAACAACTACGAGCTGATGCAAAGCGCCACCGAGCTGGTGATCGTAGGCGATCCGGCCGCCGGCGAGACCGAGGCGCTGCGCCGCGCCGTCTATGCGCAAAGCCTGCCCAACAAGATCGTGCGGCGGCTGGCGCCCGACGCCCTCTTGCCGGCCCATCATCCCGCGGCCGGCAAGGGACTGGTGGACGGCAAGCCCGCGCTCTACGCCTGCCGGAACATGTCGTGCCGACCGCCGATCGTGGATGCGGCTGGAGTCGAGTTGCTCCAGTAGCCCCTCATCCATCGAGCAGTGCCCAGGATTGGCGTCGCTGAAACTCTGCTTGGCTGCACTATACTGTCTGCGTTTCGGCTATTGTGCCATGGCAAAGGTCCGCGGCTGCTTCGGTTGGCCGCTCGTTGACCAGCGAGGAGTGATTTCGTGCAGCTTCAGCTCAAGACTTGGCAGTTCGTCGACGACTATCTCAAGACCAGGACCGGCATCATGATCCCGATCGGCTCGACCGAGCAGCACGGGCCGACCGGACTGATCGGCACCGATGCGCTCACCGCCGAGATGATCGCGCGCGGCGCCGGCGAGAAGGTGGGCGCGCTGGTGGCGCCGACCATTTCGGTCGGCATGGCGCAGCATCACCTGGCCTTCGCGGGCTCGGTGACCTTGCGGCCGACGACCCTGATCGCCGTGGTGCGCGACACGGTGGTGTCGCTGGCGCGGCACGGCTTCACCCGCTTCTTCTTCGTCAACGGTCATGGCGGCAACATCGCCACGGTGACGGCGGCGTTCTCGGAGATCTATGCCGAACGATCGATGGAGCGCATGTCCAACCAGCCCTCGATCAAGTGTGCGCTGCGCAACTGGTGGGACGGGCCGGGAATCCGGTCGCTGCAGAAGGAACTCTATCCCAGCGGCGAAGGCAGCCATGCCACCGCCTCGGAAGTGGCGCTCACCTGGTACAAGTACCCCGAAACGATCCAGCGCAAGGACATGGAGCCCCGGATCGCGCCCAACGGCTCCTTCGCCGACGCCGAGGACTACCGCCGGGTTTTCCCCGACGGCCGCATCGGCTCCGATCCCAACCAGGCGACGCCCGAGCACGGCAAGCGCTTCTACGACACGGCTGTCGATGAAGTGGCAGCCGACTACGAGAAGTGGGTGGCGCGGTAGGCTCACTTCCGGCGGAGCGCTAGGCGCGCCTCGGCAGCGACCGGGCCACCACGCGAAGGCGACGAACTTCTCCCGTGGAACTGGAGGCCCTCACACGCGGGCTCTCCGCGGCGGCCCGAACTCCGCTGATCGCGGTGCCGGACCAACGTGAGGTATAAACGCGCGTCTCTAACCGCCGTGTCCAAGAGTGCCCGCCATATGCCCTCGCAGGCCATTCCAACGCTCATCACGGAGCGCTTGACCCTCCGCGCCCCTGTCGCCGGGGATTTCCCGGCTTATGCACGGCTTCTTGCCTCCCCGCGGGCAAAGGGCATTGGCGGCCCCTACGCTCAACGGGCGGCGTGGGGGAAGTTCTGCCATGGAGTCGCGTGCTGGGACCTGTTCGGGCACGGGGCGCTGATGATCGACCTCCTTGCCACCAGTGAGTGTGTCGGCCTCGTCGACATCAGCCACGGCCCGCTGTTTCCGGAAAAGGAGCTTGGGTGGCTTGTCTATGAGGGGCACGAGGGGCAGGGATACGCGACGGAGGCCGCAGAGGCGTTACGGGACTGGGCTGCGTGCGACCTCGGCCTCTTTGGCCTCGTGAGCTACGTGGACCCAGAGAACCGCCGTTCGATCGCCGTTGCAGAACGCTTAGGTGCGAGGCTCGACCCAAGTGCGCCGAAACAGGATCCAGGCGATCTCGTCTACCGGCACCGGGCCCGGCACAAGCCGCAATAAGGGCGCGGCCGCAGCCGGAATGCCCAGGTCGTCTCCACCTTACCCGCGGCCCGGATGCGTCGGCTTCAAATCAGATAGATCCTGTCTGGGAGCTCACTGCGCTCGTCCGCCTGGGCCGGGAAGTGCGTCGCCAGCACGCTGCCGCAGCGCTCGATCGCGACGACGAAGCCGTCAGCGATACGACCTTCGCGCATGTGCTCTATCAGCACGTCGACGGCGCCCTGCCACTCGTCCTGCACGACGCGCGAGGCGATGGCCTCGTCAGCGATGATGCGCGCATAGCGCTCGGCCAGGGAGACGAATACCAGGACGCCGGTGCGGCCCTCGGTCCGGCCGATGCCGCGCAGCACGAACTGTTCCATGGCGGCTTGGTGCGCTACCGCCCGGCGCGTTGCAGCGGGCAGCAACCCTGCGCGTACGCGCGGCAGGCAGAGCAGCACGGCGAGCACCACGAACAGCACCAGCTGCAAGGACAGGATCATCAGCACCGCCAGCGTCGTCAGGAAAACCAGCAGCCACGGCAGCGCCAAGGCGGCCAGCGCCGCAAGAACGATCGGCAGCGCCGTCGCTTCGACCGAACTGCGCGCCAGCACGCAGACGATCTCCCCCGACGTCCGGCGCTCCGCGGCCTGGATGGCCGCCGAGATGCGCCGGCGGTCGTCGAACGACAGCTCCGAGGAGACCTGGCCCGGCATGCCGCCTACCATCGTCCGCTGGCGCCGCCGCCGCCGGACGAGCCGCCTCCGCCGGAGAAGCCACCGCCACCTCGACCGCCGCCCCAGCCGCTACCACCTCCGCCATACGAACCGCCGCCGCCACGGCCAGACAGCAACATGGCGAACACGATCGCGCGGAAGCCTGGCGAGACCATCAGCAGGACGAGGAACGCGCCGAAGGCAACCAGGCCGATCCAGTTGGTGGGATGCGCCGCCTGCGGCCGGTCGAGACGCAGCGACGGCCGCTTCTGCCATTCCGATTCGTCGGTCGTCAGCACGGTGATGATATCGTCGACGCCGCGGCTGATGCCGCCTGAAAAGTCGCCGGCCTTGAAGCGCGGTGCAATGGCGTTGGTGATGATCACGGCGGAGAGGGCGTCGGTCAGCGTGCCTTCCAGGCCGTAGCCGACCTCGATGCGTACCCGGCGCTCGTTGGGCGCGACCAGCAGCAGCACGCCGTTGTTCGTCTTCTTCTCGCCGAGCTTCCAGAACCGGAACAGCTCGTTGGCATAGGGCTCGATCTCCTGGCCCTCAAGCGACTTCACCGTGGCGACGACGAGCTGGATGCCCGACTTCTCTTCGAGGTCGGCGAGCTTCGGCTCGAGCGCCTGGCGTGCCTCGTGCGAGATGATGTTGGCCTGATCGACAATGCGACCGGTGAGTGGCGGGAAGGTGAGCGCGACGGCGGCGACGGTGAGGAGAGCAAACGCGACACAAAACGACAGAAATCGCGTGATGGAGACCGCAGGTCTCCAGACCCGCTCATGATCCATGATGCGGGTCTGCAAGCCTGCGGTCCGACAAGTCATTTTCCGAACTTGACCTGCGGTGGCCGCTGCGCGTCATCGGTGGCGGTGAACCCGGCCATGGGCTTGCTGCCGCGGATCGAGGCCCATATCAGGCCGGGAAAGGTCCGGATCTCGGTGTTGTACGCGCGCACCGCTTCGATGTAGTCGCGGCGCGACACGGCGATGCGGTTCTCCGTCCCTTCGAGCTGCGACTGTAGTGCCAGGAAGTTCTGGTTCGACTTGAGGTCGGGATAGTTCTCACTGATCGCGATCAGGCGGCCGAGCGCGCCACTCAACTGGTTCTGAGCCTCCTGGAACTGTCGGAGCTTCTCCGGGTCGGTGAGCTGCGAGGCATCGACCCGCACCTGCGTCGCCTTGGCGCGCGCCTCGACGACGGAGGTAAGGACGTCCTTCTCCTGCTTGGCATAGCCTTCCACGGTGGCCACCAGGTTGGGGATGAGATCGGCGCGGCGCTGGTAGTTGTTCTGAACGTCCGCCCACTTGGCCTTGGCTTCCTCCTCGAGGGTCGGGATGGTGTTGTAGCCGCACGAGGCCACGGCCACGAGGCTGAGCGCGAGCGCAAACAGGGTAGCCGTGCGCGACAACGGGCGCGACAAGGTCAGGATCATCTCTCTCCTCCAGGAGTGCGCGGCCGGCGCATTAGGACAGCAAACGCCGCCACGAGCCAGTCGTTGCGGTCGACTGAGCTTTACACGCAGTCCCGGAAGTCAGTGCCGAACGCGCTCGCGGTGCAGGATGTAGAGGCCCGATCCCACGATCACGGCGATGCCGATCATCGCCAGGACATTGGGCACCTCGCCCCAGACGACATAGCCGATGGCGAGCGCCCAGAGGATCGAGCCGTAGCGGAAGGCGCCGATCACCGAGAACTCGCCGCCCGAACGCAGGGCTATGACCACGAACTGGTAGCCCATTGCCAGCAGGAGCGATGACCCCAGCATATAGCCGATGGCGGCGCCGCTCATCGGCTGCCATCCCTCGACCAGGGCCCAGCTGCAGCTTACCACGCCGACGACCAATGCCGAGGTGAACGACACGACCAGTGTCGGCACGCCGACCGGCAGGAAACGCACGATGATGTCGCGCATGCAGCCGATCGCCGTGCCCAGCAGGGCAAGCCAGGTCCAGGCATTGAGATCGCCCGGATGCGGCTGGATAACCAGCAGCACGCCGACGAATCCCACGATGACCGCCGACCAGCGCCGCCAGCGCACATCCTCCTTCAGGATCAGCACCGCCAGCACCGTGAGGATGACCGGCGTGGAGAGATTGACCGCGGTGGCGATGGCAAAGGGAATCTGGAACAGCGCGACCAGATAGAAGATCGCCGATCCCGCCTCGAGCACTCCGCGGAACACGATCCGCGGGTTCGCCGCCCAGTGCAGCTTCCGCCAGGTGCCGGTGACCAGCAGGGCAAGCAGGCACCACAACGTGGCGAACACGCCACGCACGCCGATCGCCTGGATCGCCGGCACGCTCTCGGCGGCAAGCTTGATCAGGGCATCGTTGAAGATGAAGACCACGACCGACGCGGACATCGCGAGGATGCCGCGGGTATTGTCGACCACCTACTTGCCGCCGGCCATCTTCATCAGGAGCTTCCAGTGCTCGTCGCTGACCGGCGACACCGAGAGCCGCGACTGGCGCACCAGCTTCATCTCCTTGAATTTCGGGTCGGCCTTGATCTCGGCCAGCGTCACCGGCTTCTTCACCGGCTCGATCGCCTTGAAGTCGACCGTGACCGACTTGCCTTCCTTGTCCGTCGCATCGGGATACGCCGTCTTCACGACCTCGGCGATGCCGACGATCTCCTTGCCCTCGCCTGAATGGTAGAAGAAAGCGCGGTCGCCAACCTTCATGGCCTTGAGGTTGATCTGAGCCTGGAAGTTGCGCACGCCGGTCCACGAGGTCTTCTTGTCCTTGACCAGCTGGTCCCACGAATAGGCCGACGGCTCCGACTTGATCAGCCAATACGCCATGTCACGCTCCTCCGATTCTTATTTCCCCTCGCGGCGCAACGGGCGCGCGAGCAGGGCGCGGATCGAGTCGTCGAGGTCGGCGCCGCGATGCAGGATAGCATCGACGGCAGCACAAATCGGCATCTCGATTTGATAACGCGCCGCGCGTGCCAGCACGGCCGGCGCCGTCGCCGCGCCTTCGACGACCTGGCGACGGCCGGCCATGTAATCTGCGAGCCTGGTGCCCTTGCCCAAGGCGTCGCCCAGCGTGCGGTTGCGCGACAGGGGACCGTGGCAGGTCAGGACGAGATCGCCCAAGCCGCTCAATCCCGTCAGCGTCTCCAGTTCTGCGCCCATGGCTTGGCCGAGGCGCGCCATCTCGGCGAAGCCTCGGGTGATGAGAGCGGCTGCCGCGTTGTGACCGAGGCCGCGGCCCGCGACGATGCCGGCGGCGATCGCGAGCACGTTCTTCACCGCACCGCCCAGCGCCACGCCCAGAACGTCGTGCGTCCAGTAAGGCCGGAAGGCGCCGGCGGCGAGCGCGCCGGCCAGGGTCCGGCCGAGCGCCGGGTCGGCGGTGGCGATGCTGACCGCCGTCGGCAAGCCGCGCGCCACCTCCTCGGCGAAGCTCGGGCCCGACAGCATGGCGATCGGCCGGCCAGGCAGGACCTCGGCCAGCACTTCGGGCATCAGGAGCCCGCTCGAGACCTCCATACCCTTGGCGCAGATGACGACGGGCGCGCTGCCGGTGAGCCTCGCAGCCAGCTCGCGCACCGCCTGCGCAGGACAGACCAGCAGGATCGCATCGCACGCGGCGAGAGCAGCGAGATCCGACGCCGCCTCGATGCCTGCGTCGAGCGGAAAGCCTGGCAGATAGACCGGATTGCTGCGATCGCGCGCGATCGCCGCCGCGACCGACGGATCGCGCGACCACAACGTCACGCGTCGACCGGCCCGGCGGCCCAGGCAGGCGAGCACGGTGCCGAAGGCGCCGCCGCCAACGATGCCGATGTGCATCACGTCGCTCATGGGGGACGCGCTCACAGGCTGAGATTGAAGGCGATGGAGATACGCTCGGCGCCGCCGCGATAGGGCCGCACCTGATGCAGCAGCCAGGCCGGAAACATGACCAGCCGTCCGGTCCGTGGATGCACGACCTCGTTGGCGCCGATCGACAGGCCGCCCGGCAGGGCGAAGGCGAGTTGCGGCGCGTACATCGCCGGGCCTGGGCCGCGCGGGTCCATGAATTCCAGCTCGCCGCCCAGCGACGGATCGGCGGCGATGCCGCCATCGTCGACATAGTAGACGCCCGACCAGAAGCTGCCGGGATGGGAATGGAACTCGTTGCCGTGGCCCGACTTGTTGATGTTGGCCCACATGTTGGCGCGCCAGGTCACCGTCGCCGGCTCGCCTTGTCGGTTGGTCGTGTAGCGATTGGCGAGGTTGCGGCCGATGGCCAAAAGCTTGATCGCCGCGGCGCCGCCCCAGCGTTCCATGTCCCATGTCGACTGCCAGCCGCCGAGATTGGAATGCTGCGTGCCGGGATGGCTTTTGCTGCGCTCGGCAATAACCTTGCCAAGATCGGCGTTGAGCGCGGCCGCATCGGGCAGATCCGAGATCACCACCGGCGTGGAGAACAGCGGGACGATCTCGGAGGCCATCGCGGCAGTCTACACCCGAACCGCAGCCGACGCGTCCAACGGCCAGCGCGGCCGCGGCTTGAAATCGAGGCTGTCCGTCCGGCCCAGGCGTAGCCGCTCGATGCCGGCCCACGCGATCATGGCGCCATTGTCGGTGCAGAGTTTCACGGGCGGCGCGACCAGTCGCGCGCCGTGCCGGGCGGCGACTTCTTCCAGCCGGCCGCGCAGGTAAAGATTGGCTGCAACGCCGCCGGCCACGACGAGCGTCGGCGAGGGCGAGATCGCCAGCGCGTTGGCGCACCGGTCGCCCAGAACATCGCCGACGGTGCGCTGGAAGGAGGCGCAGAGATCGGCGCGGGCACTACGGTCGTCCGGGTCGAGCTTCTCGACGGCGAGACGAACCGCCGTCTTGAGGCCGGAGAAGGAGAAGTCGCAACCGGGCTTGCGCCACATCGGCCGCGGCAGCGCGAAGCGTTGCGCATCGCCGTTCTCGGCCATCCGCTCGACCGCCGGCCCGCCGGGGAAGCCCAGGCCCAGAAGCTTGGCGGTCTTGTCGAAGCATTCGCCGACGGCGTCGTCGATGGTGGTGCCGAGCCGCGTGAAATCGCCGGGGCCGCGCACCGTCAGGAGCTGGCAATGGCCGCCCGAGACGAGAAGCAGCAGATAGGGAAAGTCGACCTGCTCGACGAGCCGCACGGTGAGCGCATGGCCTTCGAGATGGTTGATGGCGAGGAACGGCTTGTCGCGCGCAAAGGCCAGGCCCTTGGCGGCCATGACGCCCACCATGACGCCGCCTATCAGTCCCGGACCGCCGGTCGCGGCGATGGCGTCGAGATCGTCGAGGCTGAGCCTGGCCTCGCCAAGGGCGTCCTCCACCAGCCCGTCGATGCGCTCGAGATGGGCGCGCGCGGCAATCTCCGGGACGACGCCGCCGAAGCGGCGGTGCTCGGTCTGCTGGCTGTAGACGACGTTCGCGAGGATCAGGCCGCCAGGCGCAGACCCGGCCGGCGCCTCGACGATGGCGACGGCGGTCTCGTCGCAGCTCGTTTCGATGCCCAGGACGCGCATTCGTGTCTTCTAGCCTCCGTCGTCCGGCTACGCTAGAGCAGCGGCATGGCAGCTCTGACCCTAGGCACGCGCGGCAGCAGGCTCGCGCTCACCCAGGCCCGACTGGTGCGCGACGCGCTGGCGCACTCGGTGCCGGCGCTGGCGGCACCCGACGCCATCGAAATCGTCGTCATCAAGACGACGGGCGATGCCATCCAGGATCGTCCGCTCAGCGAAGCCGGTGGCAAGGGCCTGTTCGTCAAGGAGATCGAGGAGGCAATGCTGCGGCACCGCATCGATATCGCCGTGCACAGCATGAAGGACATGCCTACGGCGCAGCCGGCCGGGCTCGCGATCGCCGCCTTCCTGGCGCGCGAGGATGCACGCGACGTGCTGATCGCGGGCGACGTCAGGCGCATCGCCGATCTGAAGCAGGGCGCCGTCGTCGGCACCTCGGCGCTGCGGCGGCGCGCCCAGCTGCTGCACCGCCGGCCCGACCTCGCGATCGTCAACCTGCGCGGCAACGTCGACAGCCGCATCGCCAAGCGCGAGGCAGGTGTGGTCGAGGCAACCCTTCTGGCGTTGGCCGGGCTGAAGCGGCTCGGCCTGGAACATGTCGGTGCGCCGGTGCCCGAGGACGAGATGCTGCCGGCCGTCGGCCAGGGCGCGATCTGCATCGAATGCCGCACCAACGACGCCAGGACGGCGGGCTGGCTCGCCGCCATCGATCACGGCCCGACCGCGACGTGCGTGAAAGCCGAGCACGCCATGCTCTCGGTGCTCGACGGTTCATGCCGTACGCCGATTGCCGGTCACGCGATCCTGACAGATGGCGTGATTCATCTGCGCGGCCTGATCGCAAAGCCCGACGGTTCGCAGGTGATCGCCAGCGAACGGCGCGGCAGTTTCGCCGACGCTGAAGCGCTGGGCCGCGACGCCGGGCATGAATTGCTGCGCCGCGGCGGACCGGGCTTCCTCTCGACCTGACGACATCACGTCTCTAGATTCCGAGCATGCGATCGCTGTCGATTATGTGCGCCCTGGCCGCGCTGCTCGCCGCTTGCGAAACCGCGCCGGTCACCGGCCGCTCCCAGATGATGCTGGTGGGCGAGAGCGAGGAGCGGCAGATGGGCCTGCAGGCCTATCGCGAGGTCCTGTCCAAGGAGCAGGTATCGGAAGACGCCAAGACCAACGCGCTGGTCGACAAGGTCGGCCGGCGCATCGCCGCGGCCGCCGAGCGGCCGCCCGGCGACCTCTGGCGAGCGCCGCGTTTTCGCTGGGAATTCAAGACCATCGACAAGAACGAGCCCAACGCCTTCTGCCTGCCCGGCGGCAAGGTCGTGGTCTACACCGGCATCCTGCCGATCGTGCGCAACGAGGCGGGGCTTGCCGTCGTGATCGGCCATGAAGTGGCGCATGCGCTGGCGCGCCACGGCGCCGAGCGCATGAGCGACCAGATGGTGGCGCAGGTCGGGACCACCGCCGCCGCGGTGGCGTTGTCGGCCACCGTCACCGGCCGAAGCCACACCTATCTGCCGGCGATGATGGCGGCCGTGGGCGCCGGCGCGACGTATGGCTACATCATGCCGATGTCGCGCGCGCAGGAATCGGAGGCCGACCGCATCGGGCTGATCCTGATGGCGATGGCAGGCTACGATCCACGCGAGGCGGTCACCGTGTGGGAGAACATGCGTGCCGCCAACAGCGGTCCCCGCAAGGCGGAATGGCTGAGCACTCACCCTGCCGATACCACGCGCATAGCCGACATTCGGCGCTGGCTGCCCGAAGCGATGAAGTACTATCGCCCGCAATGACCGAGACGGCCGAATACGACGCCACCGGGCTGCTGTGCCCCTTGCCCGTGCTGCGCGCCAATCGCAAGCTGCGCGAGCTGCCGGTCGGCGGGTTGCTGACGGTGCGTGCCACCGATCCCGCCGCCGAGCAGGACTTTCCCGCCTATTGCAAGCAGACCGGCCACGAACTGGTTTCGAGTCGGCGAGAAGGCGATGTCCTCATATTCGTCATCCGCAAGAACCCACCGCAAGAGTAACGACATGCCGAAATCGACCTTCAAGACGATCGACTCCATCGACGTGTCCGGCAAGCGCGTCCTGGCGCGCGTCGATCTCAACGTGCCGATGAAAGACGGCAAGGTCACCGACGCCACGCGGATCGAGCGCGCCGCGCCGACGCTGGCCGAGCTCGCGGCCAAGGGCGGCAAGGTGATCGTGCTCAGCCACTTCGGCCGGCCGGACGGCAAGCGCGTGCTGAAGATGTCGTTGAAGCCGCTGGTCGAGCCGCTGTCCCGGGCGCTCGGCAAGCCGGTGGCCTTCGCCGAGGACTGCGTCGGCCCGCTCGCCGAGGAGGCGGTGCGCGCGCTGAAACCCGGCGAGGTAGTGCTGCTGGAGAACCTGCGCTTCCACAAGGAAGAGGAGAAGAACGACGCAGGTTTCATCGACAGGCTCTCGGTGCTGGGCGACGTTTACATCAACGACGCGTTCTCCGCCGCGCACCGCGCGCACGCCTCGACGGAGGGGCTGGCCCATCGCCTGCCCGCTGCCGCCGGCCGCCTGATGCAGGCCGAGCTTGAAGCGCTCGACAAGGCGCTGGGCAATCCCAAGCGGCCGGTCTGCGCTGTCGTCGGCGGCGCCAAGGTCTCCACCAAGCTCGACCTTCTGGGCAACCTGGTCGGCAAGGTCGGCAAGCTGATCATCGGCGGCGGCATGGCCAACACCTTCCTGCAGGCGCAGGGGATCAACATCGGTAAGTCGCTGGCCGAGAAGGATCTCGCGGGCACCGCGCGCGAGATCATGGCGAAGGCCAAGGATGCCAACTGCGAGATCCTGCTGCCGGTCGACGTCGTGGTCGCGAGCGAATTCAAGGCCGGCGCATCGAGCCAGGTGGTCGATGCCAAGGCCTGCCCCGACGACCAGATGATCCTCGATGTCGGGCCGAAGTCGGTCGCGGTCTATGTCAAGCAGGTCGCCAAGTGCGCGACCCTGGTGTGGAACGGCCCGCTCGGCGCGTTCGAGATCAAGCCGTTCGACGACGGCACCGTGACCCTGGCGCGCGCCGTCGCCGAGCAGACCGGTGCCGACAAGCTGCTGTCGGTGGCGGGCGGCGGCGATACGGTGGCGGCGCTGGCCGCGGCCGGCGTCGAGGAGAAGTTCTCCTATGTGTCGACGGCGGGCGGCGCCTTCCTGGAATGGATGGAAGGCAAGACGCTGCCCGGCGTTGCGGCCCTCATACGGGCGGCGTAGGACAGGAGGCGATGAGCACACCACCTCCGCTGCCCGAACGGCCTCGTCTGCCGTGGGATCCGCCCGATCACTTCGAGAAGCGGGTTCCCGACGGCGACAACCGCGAACGCCTGGTGTGCGCACGCTGCGAGTTCATCCACTACCAGAACCCCAAGATCGTCGCCGGCGCGGTCTGCACCTGGAACGACAGGATCCTTCTGGCCAAGCGGGCCATCGAGCCGCGCAAGGGATTCTGGACCGTGCCCGCAGGCTACATGGAGCTGGGCGAGACCACCGAGCAGGCCGCGCAGCGCGAAGCGCGCGAAGAAGCCTGCGCCACCATCGAGATCGATCGCCTGCTCGCCATGTACAGCGTGGCGCGCATCGGCCAGGTACAGATCATGTATCGCGCGCGCCTGGTGAGTGCCGACGTCGCCGCCGGGCCCGAGAGCGAGGAAGTGGCGCTCGTCGAATGGAAGGACATTCCCTGGGAACAACTCGCCTTCCCTACGGTGGTCTGGGCACTCGCCCACTTCCATGAGTCGCGCGGCCGGCCAGACTTCGCGACCTACTCCAACCCCACGGGCGACCTCGCCCGCATGTGGCCGCCGCGCAAGCCGGCCGGCGTTTAGGGCCGAGACCCAAAAGTCGCGCGCGGTCGCGCCTACGACTCATTCGATTTCAGACGTCGCCGGCTGTCAGGAGAATCGTCGGAGAAGGGCCACAAGCGGGCGTTGGTCGGCCGCCCTTGCGGGCATTGCTCCCGCGCCAAGCTTGCTTCTCGCCAAGGTGTCCCCGCTTGCAGCGTGTCACGTAATGTGCGCGCCGCGTGTCTCGACACAAACGGCGAAGAGCGACTGACTGCCTGTCATGAACAGCCTGTTGCGATTTTGCCGCCGCTAGAAGCGGTCTAGGCAAACCAGTTGCTCGCCGTAGAACTCCGCCAGCCGGCGCTGCGGCGTAAGCGCTCCCAGCAAGCCTTCGCGGTATCGGTCGGCATGT
>CADECW010000069.1 GCA_902825855.1 uncultured Rhodospirillales bacterium
GAGCCATGACCGGCAGCGCAACCAGCGCGGCAGCAGCCATCAAAGCCTTCTTCATGTGTTATTCCCCTCGTTTGTACAAAAACGCTACGAGCGTGGCGGGGCTGGGGTCTGTCACCAACTCCGCGCGGGACTATACACACCACAACTTCTGAGGTGCAAGGAACGCGGCCAATACACGGCAACTCGTGGGCACCCTGTGGCGGCACGGCAACAGTCCGCTGCAAGGCCTTCCGGTCACACGTTTTTTTGACCGGAGCCAACGCAACTACATCTAGTAGTTACCTGATAACGCCTCGATCCGCCGGAATCGGCAATCTGAGCCCGAGAACGCCCCCGCCGTCCTCCTGACGGCCGTAGATCCGCGGCTTGGCGCTCGATCCGGCTCCGTTTCCGTTCGTCCTTGCCAGATCGGGGTGTGGCAGGGGCACGTCAGGATCGGATGCTCCCGGATTCAAGGCTTTGTTCACGAGGTCGACATTCGACGGCGCGGGCTCCGCGGCCGGCGACGGGGCCAGAGCCTTACCCTTGCCCTGAGCGTTGGTTGTTTGTGCGAACCCTTGATTTGCCGAAATGGCTACTCCGATAGCAATAAATATCGCGAAGCCCCTGATAAGTCCTGTGATAAAACTCATAATGTTTGCGGTTCCCTGATTTCTCCTCGGTGGTTCCTCGTTTCACACACTCTCGAATCACCCCAGCCACGTGGTGATTTCATGGCTAATCGCGGACAGCGACGTTTTGTAACCCGGCCACATGCGATAAACCCTCATTCATCAACGGAGGGTACGCTATGGGCCAATACAGCAAGGTGGAGATCGATGGTCGGCTGATGATCGTCACCATCAATCGACCGGAAGTTTACAACGCCTGCCATCCCATGGCGAATGAGGAACTTGTCGCAGCCTTCGACGAATTCCACGCCAATCCCGAGCTTTGGGTGGCCATCATCACGGGTGCAGGCGATCAAGCCTTCTGCGCCGGGAACGACCTGAAATACCACGCAGAGTTGCAAGCCAAGACCGGTAAGCGGCCGGTTCATCCGGCGAAAGGCTTCGGCGGCCTGACCAACCGCTACGATCTCGAGAAGCCGGTGATCGCCGCGGTCAACGGCTTCGCCATGGGCGGCGGCTTCGAGGTCGCACTCGCCTGCGACATCATCGTGGCGTCGGAGGAGAAAGCCACGTTCGCCCTGCCCGAGCCGCGGGTCGGTCTGGCGGCGGGTGCCGGCGGCATGCAGCGGCTTTCGCGCATGATCCCACTCAAGAAGGCGATGGGCATGATGCTGACCGGACGTCGCGTGTCGGCCAAGGAAGGCTATGAGCTCGGTTTCGTCACCGAGGTTGTGCCCCATGCCGAACTGATGGCGGCGGCGCGCCGCTGGGCCAGTTCCATCCTCGAATGCTCGCCGATGTCGGTGCGCGCCACCAAGCAGGTCGTCATGCGCTCGCTCGACGTGCCGGCGCTCGAGATGGCGAACCGCAACCTGCACTACCCGGCCTTCGTCGCCATGACCAGGAGCGAAGACACGGTCGAAGGGCCGAAGGCATTCGCCGAGAAGCGCAAGCCCAACTGGAAGGGTCGCTGACGGTCAGGCAGGTGGCCTGGCGTTCGGCGTCTTGCTGCGGTCGAGCGCCGGCCACTGTCCTTCGACGTCGGGCAGCACGATCTTCTTGCCGCTGACCCTCTCGATCGCGAGCCGGTAGAGCACGATCTGGTCGATGCGCGGGAAGAAGTCCTTCGGCCGCGGCGCGCCGGCGGTGCGGTACTTGGCCATCAACGCTGGAAAGAAGCGCTGCTTGACAGCGCTGTCGTCGACCACCGTCACGCGGCCGAACGCGATGACGCTGCCGTATGACACCGTCGAGTCGCATTCGAAGCGGCCGTAATCGAAGACCTCGCCCGGTTCGTCGATGACGAAGCATGCGCGCGGATCATGCTCGATATTGGCGCGCAAGTGTCCCCTCGCCCGCGTGCCGTGCATGTGGATGTGCCCGTCCATCCAGACATAGAGCATGGTCGTGCAGTAGGGCGCGCCGTCGCTTCCGACCGTCGCCAGCCGGCCACAGAAACCGCGCTGCAGCAGTGATTCCAACTCCGCCTGTTCCATCAACAGCTCGTGGCGGCGTAGCTCGTTGGGTGCGCTCATGCCGGCGACTGTCGCCGTTGTATGGTCCTGTTGAAAGGTCCATTCTTGGCCAATGGAGCAGACCATTTTCGACATCGCGATCGATCGTCGGTCGCCGACGCCGCTGTTCCGGCAAATCCACGCCGCACTCAGCACCTCGATCGTCGACGGCCGGTTGCCGGCCGGCGCCCGGTTGCCGGCAAGCCGGGCGCTCGCCGAGCAACTCCATTTGTCGCGCACCGTCGTCGTCGCCGCCTACGAGCAGCTCTTGGCCGAAGGCTATGCGACCGGTCGCATCGGTTCGGGCACCTACGTGGCTCCGGACCTGCCCGAGCGGCCCCGTGGTCGCGCGCTGGTCGTGAAAGCAAGGGGTGCCATGGGCTACGCCGCGCCCCGGCTCGCCGGCAAGGTCGACGTTACCCTGCAAGGCGACGACCGGCCGTTCAATCTCGGCCGCACGCTGATCGACCAGCGCACCTTCGACCAATGGCGGCGGCTGAACGCGCGGGCCTTGCGCGCCATGCCCAAGAGCCATCTGGGCTATGGCGATCCGCGCGGCTCGGTCGAGTTGCGCGGCGCCATCGCCGCTTATCTGGGCAGCGCCCGAGGCGTGCGCTGCGATGCCGAGCAGATCATCGTCACGTCGGGCACCCAGCACGCCCTCGATCTCGTGGTGCGCGTGCTGCTTCCGGTCGGCAGCGAGGCGTGGGTCGAGGATCCCGGCTATCCCCTGACGCGCGAGGTGTTGGCCGCCGGAGGAGTAGCGACCCGGCCGTTGCGGGTCGACGCGCAGGGCATCGACGTCGCCGCGGGCGTTGCCGCGGCGCCACGAGCGCGCGCGGCCTTCATCACGCCCTCGCATCAGTTCCCGACCGGCGTCGTGCTGTCGATGGCGCGCCGCCTGGAGCTGATCGCCTGGGCAAGTGCTTCGGATGCCTGGATCGTCGAGGACGACTATGCCAGCGAGTTTCGCTACGGCGGCCGGCCGCTCGCGGCCCTGCAGGGCCTCGATACCGCCGAGCGTACGATCTATATCGGCACGCTGAACAAGGCGCTGTTTCCCGGGTTGCGCGCGGGCTACCTCGTGGTTCCCGAACCGCTGCTTCCGGCCTTCGTGACCACGCGCTATCTGATGGACCGCCAGCCGCCGGCGCTGCAGCAGGAGGTGCTGGCCGAGTTCATCACCGACGGCCATCTCTCATCGCACATCCGCCGCATGCGCACCCGCTATCGCGATCAGCGCGACCACCTGGTCGCCGCCCTGCAGCGCCGCGCCGGCGATCGGCTCGACGTCGAGCGGCCCGACCAGGGCATGCATCTCGTGGCCCACCTGCGCCCCGGCCTGTCCGACGCGGCGATCGAACGGACCGCGCTGGCGAACGGCGTCGTCGTCCGCGCGCTGTCAAAACTCTATGTGAAGGCCAAGCCCCGGCAGGGCCTGCTGCTGGGCTTCAGCGGCTATCCGGCGGCCGCCATCGCCGGCGCCGCCGGGCGTCTGGCCGCCTTGCTTCAGCGGCCGCGCTTGTTGTCGTAGTCCCAGTCGAGCTCGAACCGGTCGCCCTTGTCCTTGATGTAGGCCGCGTGCGGCGGCGCGAAGTGCGCCGGCATCAGCAGCGCCCCCTGCTCGACGCAGTCGGCCAATAAGGTATGTCGGCTCTTGCGCGCCTGGTCGAGATCCTCGCAGAAGCAGCTGTTCCACTTCCAGAGAGGGACCTGCACGGGATTGTGCAGGGCATCGCCGGCGAATATTGCCCGCTTGCCGCGCGAGTCGAGATCGACGCGGATCTGGCCCGGCGTGTGGCCGGGCGCGGGCTTGAGCGTCAGGCAGCCGCACATGGCGTGCTCACCCGCCACGAACTCCGCCTTCCCGGACTCGACGATGGGCAACACCGAATCGTTGTAGGTGTTGGCCTTGAAGGCCTCGATCCCGGGCCGCCTGGCCTCTGCTTCCCAGAAGTCGTGGTCGATGCGCGACATCACGTACTTGGCGTTTGGGAAGGTCGGCACCCATTTGCCGTTCTCCAGTCGCGTGTTCCAGCCGACGTGATCGACGTGCAGATGGGTGCACATCACGAAGTCGATCTCCTCGGGCTGCACGCCGGCCTCGCGCAGCCGGTCGAGGTACTGGGTGTTGAGCATGTCGAAACGCGGCATGCCGGGCCTGGGCTTGTGGTTGCCGCTGCAGGCATCGACCAGGATCGTGTACTTGCCCGTCCGCAGCAGCCAGGAATGGATCGAGGTCATCAACCGGCCGCTCTCGGGCTGGTAATAGCTGGGCGCGAGCCAATGGCCCTCGGCGGCGAAGGTCTCGGCCTCGAACTCCGGAAAGAAGTCCTTGGCCGGGAAGCCGGGCCCCATCTGCTCTTCGATTCGCGTGACGCGGACGTCGCCGATGTGACGATCTTGCATTTCAGTTCCTCCTTCAGCAGCCGAGCACGATCTCGAAAGAACACCGTGGTGTAGCTCGGATCGTAGCTCAGCAGCGCCTGCTGGTCGTCGAGACAGCCGGCGAGCGCACCGCACAGTGACATGACGATCGGCGACCGCGGCGCCGCATCCTATCTCCCCTTGAAGGCCGCCTTGCGCTTTTCGAGAAAGGCGTTCAGTCCTTCGAAATGATCGTCGGTCGCGGCGCAGGCGGCAAGACCCTCGGCCTCGCGATGGGAGTGCTCGTCCCAGGAATTGTCGAACGAGGTGCGGATCAGGCGCTTGGCCACGCCCAGCGCAAAGGTCGGGCCATCGGCGAGCTTGCGTGCCATCTTCTCGGTCTCGGCCGCGAGTTGGTCGTGGGGCACGACCCAATTGATGATGTTGTTCGACCTGGCTTCCTCGGCGCTGAATCTTTCGCCAAGAAGGGCGATTTCCAAGGCTTTGCGCTCGCCCACGATGCGCGGCAGGAAATAGGTGGCACCGCCGTCGGCCGACAGGCCGATGTGACGGTAGGCCAGCGTGAAGAATGAGTCGTCCGAGGCGATCGCAAGGTCGCAGTTCAGGATCAGCGACAGGCCGAAGCCGGCAGCCGCGCCCTGCACCGAGGCCAGCACCGGCTTCTGCATGCGACGAATCTGGTAGATGGTCTGGTGCGCCTTGACGACGCGCATCTCGAAGCCGGCGAGGTGGGCCGCCTTGTTCTCGGTGAGCGACTTGTGAAAGCCCTTGATGTCGCCCCCCGCCATGAAATGGGTGCCGGCGCCACGGATCACTACGCAGCGGACCTTGGCGTCCTTCTCGAACTCCGCGGTGTGCCTGATCAGGAGGTCGGTCATCTCGAACGACAGGGCGTTCAGCGATTCCGGCCGATTGAGGGTCAGCCAGCCGATGCCATCCTTGACCTCGGCGAGAACGTGGGGTGCTGACATGGGGGCGCTTCCTCCGGCAGGTGTTCCCGGCCAGTCTGCCCGTGTGCCGGCGAAGCGTGCAACCAGGCGTCGACGAGTAGCGTCAGAACGCCTCCGCCGGCAGGGCCATCAGGGTGGCAGCGCCCGCCTTGATCTGATGATTGAGCGAGGTCGTCTGCGGCAGCACGCGGGCGATGTAGAAGCGCGCGGTATTGAGCTTGGCCTCGTAAAAGGCGTTGTCGTTGCCCGCCGCCAGCCCCTTGTGCGCGGCGATGGCGATGCGGCCCCACATGAAAGTCATCGCGGTGAGCGCCATCAGGCGCAGCAGGTCGGTGGCGGCTGCCCCCGCCTCGTCGTGGTTCTTCATGGCATTCTGCATCACGAAGAGCGCGGCGTCCTGGACGCGGGCCAGCGCCTTCTCCAGCGGCTCGACGAATTCCTTCATCTTGTCGTCGCTCTTGTACTTGGCGACGAAGCCGCTCATCTCGCCCAGGAGACGCTGGGCGGCCTGCCCACCCTTCATCGGCAGCTTGCGGCCGATCAGGTCGAGTGCCTGAATGCCATTGGTGCCCTCGTAGAGCTGCGTGATGCGGGCGTCGCGTACGAGTTGCTCGACGCCGTTCTCGCGGATGAAGCCGTGGCCACCGTAGGTCTGAACGGCGAGATTGGCGCACTCGCTGCCCATGTCTGTGAAGTAAGCCTTGATGATCGGCGTCAGCATCTGGACGAGATCGTCGGCCGCTTCGCGCCTGGCGGCGTCGGGATGGCTGTGCGCCTCGTCGATCAGCATGCCGACCCACAACGACAATGCGCGGGCGGCCTCGGTGAACGACTTCTGGATCATCAGCATGCGCCGCACGTCGGGGTGCACGATGATGGGATCGGCCGGGCCGTTGGCATTCTTCGGGCCGGTCAGCGAGCGGCCCTGTATGCGGTCACGCGCATAGGCGACGGCGCTCTGGAACGAGGTCTCGGCGATGCCCAGGCCCTGCATTCCGACGCCGAGCCGGGCCGCGTTCATCATCACGAACATCGCCGGCATGCCCTTGTTGAGCTCGCCGACCAGCCAACCCTTGGCGCCGTCGAGGTTCATGACGCAGGTGGCGTTCGCCTTGATGCCCATCTTGTGCTCGATGGCGCCGCACCGAATGCCGTTGCGCTCGCCGACCGAGCCGTCAGCCTTGGGCACGAACTTCGGGACCAGGAACAGCGAGATCCCCTTGGTGCCGCCCGGCGCATCAGGCAGGCGCGCCAGCACGAGATGGATGATGTTCTCGGCGAGGTCGTGCTCACCTGCCGAGATGAATATCTTGGTGCCGGTGATCGAGTAGCTGCCATCGGCCTGCAGCTCGGCCTTGGTGCGCAGCATGCCGAGGTCGGTCCCGCAATGAGGCTCGGTCAGGCACATCGTGCCGGTCCAGGTGCCATCGGTGAGCTTGGGCAGGTACTGCTTCCTGAGCGCTTCCGAGCCGTGGCGCGCCAGCGCCTCGTAGGCGCCGTGGCTGAGGCCGGGATACATGGCGAAAGCCTGGTTCGAGGCCGTGAACATCTCCTGCAGCGCGAAGCCTACCGTCGCCGGCAGGCCCTGGCCGCCGTACTCCGGATCGCAGGTCACTGCGGTCCAGCCGGCTTCGCGGAACGTGTCGTAGGCGTGCTTGAAACCCTTGGGCGTGCGCACGACGCCGTTCTCGTAGGTGCAGCCTTCCTCGTCGCCCGTGCGGTTCAGCGGGAACAGCACGTTCTCACAGAGCTTGGCCGCTTCCTCGAGGATCGCCTGGATGGTGTCGGGCGTGGCGTCCTGATAGCCGGGCAGCCTGGCGAGGCTGGAGACGTCGAGAACCTCGTTCAGGACGAAGTTGATGTCCTTGAGGGGTGCCTTGTAGACGGCCATCGGTGACTCCCTAATCGCTTTTCGGATCGATGCCGCGCTGACGCAGCTCGGTGCTGACCTGGCTCTCGACTTCCTTGAATTCGCTGATATGCGCGTCGAGGTCGCGACGCTTCTTCTCGAGATCGGCAATGTGCAGCCGGCTGCGGCGCAGCAGTTCGCGCAGTTGCTGCACGCCGGTGCGATCGACCTGGTACAGATCGAGCAATTCGCGGATTTCGGCCAAGGCGAAACCCAACCGCTTGCCGCGCAGGATCCAGCCCAGTCGCGTGCGATCGCCGGCGCTGTACAGGCGGGTCATCCCCTGGCGGCGCGGCTTGATCAGCCCCTCATCCTCGTAGAAGCGAATGGTACGCGGCGTGATCGCGAACTCGCGTGAAAGCTCGGCGATGCTGTAGATGCGCTGGCTGTCGCGCGTTGAAGACGGGGCGGCGACCGACATGATGGAAATGGTCATAGTTGACGTTTACGTAAACGTCAATGCCGCTTTCCGTAACCGACGAACAACGTAAACCACTTCCCGGAGCGGCGGCCGATGGTACCGGTATCAGTAATCGGAAGCGAAGGTGCCACGGAATGGTCTAACGTCACCTCACGCAACCGCATGCTCAATATGGGAGAGAGACACATGTCGACGAACAGCCTGACACCCGGACTCAAGGCGGAGATCGTCACGACGGTCGACGACAGGCTGGTGGTCAAGCACATGGGGGGCGACGGCGTCCTCTCCACGCCCAACATGATCGGCCTGATGGAGCGCGCCGGCATCGAGGCCGTGCAGTCACACCTCCCCGAAGGGCACACGACCGTGGGCTTCGAAGTGCACGTCAAACACTTCGGCGCCACGCCGAAGGGCAAGAAGGTGACGGTGCGGGCGGAGCTGCTCGAGGTCGACGGCCGCAAGCTCCGCTTCAAGGTCGAGGCGCACGACGAAGACAAGAAGGTCGGCGAAGGCACTCATCGCCGCGCCATCATCGCCGTTCAACGCAAGGAGTGATCGCTCCTCAGATGACCTTCGCCTGCCGCATGCCTTTCACCTCGTCGGCCGAGCAGCCAAGCCACTCGCCGTAGATCGCCTCGCAATCCGCGCCGAGTACCGGCGCGCATTTCAGTGGCACCTTGGTGTCCGACATCCGGAGCGGCCAGGCCGGCACCGTGACCGTCCCGCGGATCGGATGCTCGATCTTCTGCATCATGCCGCGCGCATGCAGGTCCGGATCATGCAGGAGTTCGAGCGTGGTCATGACCGCACCGCAGGGTACGCCGGCGCCGGCGATGATCTTGGTCACTTCCTGCTTGGTGCGCTTGGACGTCCACTCGTTGATGGCCGCATCCACGAGTTCGCGATTCTGGCCGCGGGTGGTCGGATCGGACATGCGCGGATCGTTGAGAAGGTCTTCGCGGCCGATCGCCTTCACCAGGCGACGCCAATGCTCCTCGTTGCCGCGCGAGGCGAAGATGTAGCATAGATCGTCGAGACCGCCCGGTGCGCATTTGTAGAGTCCGCCCGGCGCCGTCCCGGGCACGGTGTTGCCGCCGCGTGGCAGCTGGTCGGTCATGCCGGCCTGGCGGCTCATCGGCGTGCGGCAGTAGTTCAGCATGGCATCGCGCATGGCAATCTGGATGTGCTGGCCGCGACCCGTCGTCATGCGCTGATAGAGCGCCGCGAGAATGCCCATTGCGCACAGCATGCCGGTGCCGGTATCGCCGATGGTCGGCCCCGGCCGGACCGGTGGCTGGCCGGGATGGCCGTTCACGCCCATCGTGCCGCCCATCGCCTGGGCGATCATGTCGAAGCTCAGATAGTTGGCGTGCGGGCTCTCCGGCGCAAAGCCTTTGACCTGTGCGAAGATCAATCGCGGATTGATGGCGCTCAGCCGCGGCCAGTCGAAGCCAAGTCGCGCGAAGGTGCCAGGCGCCATGTTCTCGATCACGACGTCGGCCTTCTCGATCATACGCCGCAGCAACGCCTTGCCCTCGTCGGTCTTGAGGTTGCACGTCACGCTGCGCTTGTTGAGGTTGTAGTAGATGAAGTAGTGCGAGTCGGCGTCGGGGCGATCGCTCGATCCCCAGCGCCCCGGCTCGCCGCGATTGGGCTCCTCGACCTTGACGACATCGGCCCCGAGCCAGGCCAGCGCCTCGGTGCAGGAAGGTCCTGCCTCGAACTGCGTGAGGTCGAGCACCTTGATGCCCTTCAGCGCCGGCTGCTGCGTTTCGGTTGCGATCTCCTGCTGCCTTACCTGATCCTGCATGGCGATCCCTCCCATAGGGGCTCGTTGTTGTGTCACTCCATCAGCTATGCCAGGCGAACTGCTGCGCCTTGCGGGTCGAGCCCTGCGAGAGCACGACGTTGACCAAAGCGGGGCCCGGGAACTTCATCGCCTCGTCGAGCGCGCCGCGGATGTCCTTCGGGTCCTTGACGAACAGGCCCTTGCCGCCGAAGGCCTCCATGACCTTGTCGTAGCGCGCGCCGTAGATCAGCGCGTTGGGCTTCAGGTTGAACATCGGGTTTTCCGGGATCTCCGGCATGCCAGGGCCGATGCCGCCGTTGTTCAGGACGACGATCTTCACCGGCAGGTTGTAACGGACCAGCGTCTCCATCTCCATCCCGGAGAAGCCGATCGCCGAATCGCCCGAGAGATGGACGACCGGCCGTTTGGGATCCGACACGGCGGCGGCGATCGCCTGGCCAAGACCGACGCCCATCGTGCCGTAGGTGCCGGCATTGAGGACTGAGCGGGCATTGAAGCTCGGCAACTGGGTGAGGCCGATGTCCATCGTGCCGGCGCCCTCGGCGCTCAGGATCGCGTCCTTCGGCATCCAGGCGGCGACGTCGCGCAATGCGCGATAGTAGCCGGCCGGCGACGACTCATCGTCGACCTGCGGCTTGATGGTCGCGGCGTTCTCCGCCACCTTCTTGCCGAGCGCCTGGCGCCACGGCGTGTCCTTGGGATGGAACCACTGGCGGTTGACCAGCGCCTTGTTGAGCTGCCCCATGATGGCCTTGCCGTCGCCGACCAGCGCCACCTGCGTCGACTTGTTGTGGCCGATCTCCTCGGGCGCGATGTCGAGCTGGATGACCTTGACGTCCTTGGCGAAGCGCGGCGGCAGACCGAAGTGGAAGATCCAGTTCAGCCGCGCGCCCATCAGGAAGATGACATCGGCCTGCTGCAGCGCCAGCGTACGCGCCGCGCCTGCCGACAGCGGATGGTCGTCAGGCATCACGCCTTTGCCCATCGGCGAGCGCACGAACGGCACCTGAGTGCGCTCGATGAAAGCGCGCACGTCGTCCTCGGCGCGCGACCACGCCATGCCCTTGCCGACGAGCGCCAGCGGCCGCTGCGCCTTCTCGAGCAGGTCCAATGCCGCTTCGATATTCTCCGACGGCGCCACCATGCGCGGCGGCTCCGGCACACGCTCGACCTGGGCGACCTTGTCGAGCTCGCACGTGCCCCTGATGATGTCGTCGGGCATGTCGAGATAGCTGGCGCCGGGACGACCGTAGATCGCGTGCCGCGTCGCCATCTCGACGTAATAGGGGATGCGCGCCACGCTCTCGATACCGTGGGCGAACTTGCAGAACGGCGAGGCGATCAGCACCTGACGCTCTTCCTGGAAGGCGCCCATGCCGCCGCGATAGCTCTCGGAAGCGCCGCCGATCAGGATCATCGGCCAGCAGTTCTGCTGCGCATTGGCAAGCCCCGCAAGACCATGCACCACGCCGGGGCCGGTGACGACGACACAGGCGCCGGGACGTCCCGTGAGATAGCCGTAGGCCTGTGCGGCGTAAGCCGCGCTCTGCTCGTTGCGCATGCCCAGGTAGGCGATGCCTTCCTTCTGCGCCGCCGCAGCGATCGCGGTGATCGGAAAACCGACGACACCGAACAGGTGATCGATACCCTGCTGCTTGAGGCTCCGCGCAATCAGGGTAGCGCCATCGACTTCGCTCATGTCCCCTCCCGACCTATTAATTCGACCGAGAGACTATGCCTCTATGGCGAGGTCGCGAAAGGGTTATGGCGA
Source organism: uncultured Rhodospirillales bacterium (assembly GCA_902825855.1). Taxonomy (GTDB): domain Bacteria; phylum Pseudomonadota; class Alphaproteobacteria; order Reyranellales; family Reyranellaceae; genus Reyranella. The sequence continues at coordinate 11,375 of CADECW010000069.1, forward strand.
GATCGCGCACGGGTACCTTCCGAGGTGCGATACGAACAAGACGCGATGCCACAACTGGTGTAGTTGAGCAGTCGAAACACAGGGGAAATCATCAAGAAATGGCTATCTATCAGCTCGGCGACCTTGTCCCGGTCATCCCGGCCTCCTGCTACATCGCCGCCGAGGCGACGATCATCGGGCAGGTGACGTTGGGCGAGCGCGTGACCGTCATGTCCGGCGCCGTGATTCGCGGCGACAACGAGCCGATCGTGATCGGCGACGACTGCAACGTCCAGGAGGGCTGCATCCTGCACAACGACCCTGGCCTGCCGCTTACGCTCGGCAACGGCGTGACGGTCGGCCATCAGGCGATGCTGCATGGCTGCACGATCGGCGATGGGACTCTGATCGGCATCCAGGCCGTGGTGCTGAACAACTCGGTCGTCGGCAAGGACTGCCTGATCGGCGCCGGCGCCGTCGTCACCGAGAACAAGAGCTTTCCCGATCGTTCGGTCATCTTCGGCGCGCCGGCCAAGGCGATGCGCGAGGTGAGCGAGGACAATCTGGTCCGCATGCGCTACAGCGCCGACGAATACGTAAAGCGCGGTCGCCAGTACATGAAGGACCTCAAGCGGATCGGATAGGCCGTGATCACCTTCCTGGACCATGTGGTCGTCGCAGGTTCCGTCGGCTCGTACGCGACGCTGCTCGGACGCAGCGCGGCAAACGGAAGGCTGCAGACCGGCAATATCGGACTCGCCTTCGGCACGGCGGGTGAGGCGCTGTCGTCGATGGTGTTCGCGACCAGCGATCTCGACAAGGCGGCGCGCCTGCTCGAGCGGCGCGCCGTCGCTTGCGAACGCGCTGGCGATCAGCTTGCGCTGTCGCACGAGGCAACGCATGGCGTGCCGATCGCCCTGATCGAGCGCCGTCAACCGGCGACACCATCGGCGCCGACCGTCGACGAGGCGGCGGCGATCTCTTCCCTCGACCATATCGTCATACATACGCCCAATCCCGAGCGCGCCATCGCATTCTATGCCGGTCGGCTCGGCCTCGATCTCAGGCTCGATCGCAGCAATCCCGAGTGGGGGTCGCGCCTGCTGTTCTTCCGCTGCGGCGACCTCGTGGTCGAGATCGCCAGCGACCTCGAGAAGGTCGCGTCGAATGGGCCGGACCGGCTGTGGGGCCTGTCGTGGCGCGCATCGGATATTGCCAAGGTCAATGCCCGACTGAAGAGCGCCGGCGTCGACGTGTCACCGGTTCGCACCGGCCGCCGCCCGGGCACCGAAGTTTTCTCGGTGAACAGCCATACCGAAGGCGTGCCCACGATCGTGATCGGTGGACTGAAGCATTGGTGATGAAGGCAGCTTTCGTTCTGCTTTGTCTTCTGGCTGCAGGCTGCGCGGCCACGCCGCCAACCCAGCACGCATCGGCGCCGCCGGTGAAGAGTGCCGCCGGGCTGCCACCGCTCGGCCCCTGCCCCGCTTCCTCGTGGAATCCCGAGGCGCCGCCGCCGACGGCCAGCGCCAAGGTCTCGATGGTGCTGCTGGCGGTCGGCGAATGGGCGCGCTTCGGTCGCCAGGTCATCGTCTTTTCGACCGACCTGCCGCCGCGCACCGAGCAGCAGGGCGTCAAGGAGCGCGAGGCGCCCGAGCGCATCCACGACTACTGGGCCAGTGTCGACCGCCCAGACCGCAGCGGCCTCGACGACGTGCCGTGGTCCGCCGCGTTCATCTCCTGGGACATCGCCAGCGCCGGCGTGCCGCGCGACCTGTTCTGTCCAAGCTCGCTGCACACGATCTACGTCGAGCGGATCGTGGAGCGGGCGCGAAAGCCAGGTGCCGCCTTCGTCGCCCGCCGGCCGTCCGAGCGGGCGCCGCAGGTCGGCGACCTCGTCTGCGCGTCGCGAGCGGGCAGCGGGACCACGCTCGACAATCTGAATCGCGGTGCCGGCCACTGCGATCTCGTGGTCGAGGTGAAGCCCGGTTGGGTAGCGGCAATCGGCGGCAATGTGGGCGATTCAGTGAACCGCAGCGTCTTTCCACTGGACGGTAATGGATTTTTGACGCCCATATCCGGCCGGCCCGTATTCACCGTGATAGAAAACAGACTGCCTTAGTTGGGTTTAGAGAATGTCCTGGCCGTACGACTACATCATCATCGGCGCCGGCTCCGCCGGCTGCACCATCGCCAACCGCCTCGCCGAAGACATGGCGCTGCGCATCCTGATCATCGAGGCAGGGCCGCCGGACAACAACTTCAAGCTCAAGATGCCGGCGGGCTTCGCCAGCCTGGGCGAGAAATCGCCCTTCAACTGGCACTACGAGACGGTGCCGCAGAAGCATTGCAACGACCGGCGCATGTACTGGCCGCGCGGCAAGACTCTCGGCGGCTCGTCGTCGATCAACGCCATGCTCTATGTGCGCGGGCACGCTTCCGACTACGATCATTGGCGTCAGCTCGGCAACGAGGGCTGGAGCTACAGCGACGTGCTGTCCTTCTTCCGGAAGTCCGAGCACAACGAACGCCACAAGAACAAGTATCACGGCGTCGAAGGGCCGTTGAACGTCGCCGAGCAGCGCTTCCCGCTACCTCTCAACAACGCCTTCATCAAGGCTGCCGGCGAGAAGGGCTACAAACGCAACGACGATTTCAACGGCGCCCAGCAGGACGGCGTCGGCTACTATCAGGTGACGCAGCGCGACGTGCAGCGCTTCAGCGCCGCCTCGGCCTATCTGCGCCCCGCCGTCGAGCGCAACCGCAACAACGTCCACGTCATCACCGACGCCCTGGTCGAACGCATCATCCTCGACAAGGACCGGGCCATGGGTGTGCGCTACGTGGTCGACGGCCGGGACGAAGTCGCGCGCTGCAGCCGCGAGATCATCCTGTGCGGTGGCGCGGTGAACTCGCCGCAGCTCCTGATGCTGTCGGGGATCGGTCCGGCCGACCATCTGAAGTCGCTCGGCATACGGCCGCTGCACGACCTGCCGGGCGTCGGCGGCAACCTGCAGGACCATCTCGACGTCGCGCTGCTGCAATACTGCAAGACCAACGACACCTATGACCGGCGCAGCAAGCTCTGGGCGCTCTACCAGTACATGATGAAGAAGGAGGGGCCGGGCACCTCGCCGATCGCCGAATCCGGTGGCTTCGTGCGCTCACGGCCAGGGCTGAGCGCGCCCGACATCCAGTTCCACTTCCTGCCGGTGATGGTGGTCGATCACGGGCGCACGCAGATGAAGAAGAACGGCTACAGCCTGCATGTCTGCACGTTGCGGCCCGAGAGCCGCGGCACCATCCGGCTGAAGAGCAGCAATCCCAAGGAACATCCGCTGATCGACGCCAACTATCTGGCCGAGCGGCGCGACCTCGACACGCTGATCGCCGGCATCAAGATCGGCCGCGAGATCTTTGCCGCCGACGCCTTCGGCCGCTTCCGCGCCGAGGAGTTCCAGCCCGGCGCAGCCGTCAAGACCGACGCCGAGCTCGAGCAGTGGACCCGCGCCAAGTGCGAGACGATCTATCACCCGGTCGGCACCTGCAAGATGGGCCCGAGCACCGATCCACTGGCGGTGGTCGACAACCGCTGCCGCGTCCACGGTCTCGTGGGCCTGCGCGTGGTCGACGCCTCGGTTATGCCGACGCTGGTCGGCGGCAACACCAACGCGCCCACCATCATGATCGCCGAGCGGGTCGCGGGCTTCATGCAGGAGCCCTGAGTGCAAAGCGCCGGGCTGCTCGGCCAAAGAGTCATGCGATGAACGAGTACGGGCGCGCGCTCCGCCGATGGCGCCGGATGCGCGGCATCAAGCAGAGCCACGCCGCCGAGCTTTTAGGCATCACCCAGGCGACGCTGTCGCGCTGGGAGTGTGGCCATCATCGGCTGACCGAGGAGGCCGAGCGCAAGCTGGCGCAGCTCCTGCGCGCGCGGCTCGATTCGGCGGGCGACGCGGCTCTGCGACGGCTGGTCGAGAACTCGACTCAGCAGGTCCATCTGATCTGCGACCTCACGCATCGACTGCTTGCCGCCTCGCCACCACGCGCGATCACATGGACGGTTGATCTTGCCGACATACACGGCCGATCTTTGTGGCGTTTCGCCACCGACGAGATCCGCGCCGCCGAAAGCCGGCTGGGCGAACTCGGCTGGTACGACGACGTCGTGGCCCAGGTGAGATTCGACAACGGCGCCAACGACAGTGCCGAAGTGCCCATCGAACCAGGAGTGCTGGTCTGGGAGCGCCTGCAACTCAGCGACGGAACCTTGGCCCGACTGGTGACGTCGCTGTGAGCGAGCGCAGGCCTTCGGCACGCTGACATTCCGGGCCGAAGGCCCTCGCTTCCGCGGATATTTTATGCGTAGGTGGTCGCCATCCCCGCCCCTAACGTCGGCCGCCATGACTACCTCTTGGTCGCGCATCGCGTTGCTCTACGCCATCGGCGTGTTGGCGGCAGCTCAGCTCGGCATCGTGCCGCCCCTGGTGCCTCAGTTGCAGCGCGACCTCGGCCTGTCGCTGACGGAGGCCGGCACGGCGGTGTCGGTCATCACCCTCGTCGGCGCCGTGTTCGGCCTGCCGGCCGGCGGCTGGTCGCAGCGCATCGGCCACGCGCGCGCCCTCGCCATCGGGTTGGCGATCATGGCCGTCGCCGCCGCCCTGTGTGCTGCAGCCAGCGACACCACGACGCTGCTCGCTGGCCGCACGCTGGCAGGCATCGGCTATCTGCTGATCGTCGTCGCAGCACCGTCGCTGATGGCGATGACGGCCGAGCCGCGTCATCAGCCGATCACGCTGTCGCTGTGGGCTACCTTCGTGCCGACAGGCATCGCGCTCGCCGGACTGGTCACGGCCGGCTTCGAAGAGACCGGCTGGCGCACGATTTTCGCGGTCGACCTTGTGTTGCTGGCCGCCGCGGTGATCATCACGATTGTCGCGGTGCCTCGCGAAGTCGCCGTGGCGCACGGCGACCGCAAGCTGCCGAAGGGCACGCTCGCGTCGTCGCTGCCGCTTGCCGGGGCCTTCTTCTGCTTTGCCCTGCTCTTCCTGGCCGTCGCCGGGTTGCTGCCGGCCTGGTTGATCGACCGCCGCGCCCTCACCGCTGCCGATGCAGGCCGCATCGCAGCCATAGCCACCGCCTTCGGCATTCCTGGCAGCCTTCTTGCGGGCTCGTTGATGCGCGCCGGCTTCTTGCCAAGTCGTCTCGCGGCGATCGGCCTGTCGAGTTCGATGGTGCTGGCCGCCGTCTGCTTCGCGGCGCTGCCATTGCCGATGGCCGTCGTCGGCTTCGCACTCTCCTTCGCGGCGGGCGGCCTGGTCCCGGCAGCGATATTCGCGTCGGTGCCGCTGGTAGCCGCAACACCGCGGGCGATCGGCCCGATCAACGGCCTGGTGGCGCAGGCCGGCAGCCTGGGCTCGCTTACCGGGCCGCCGTTGCTGGCGCTGTGGGTCGGCTGGACGGACTGGTCGTTCGCACCGCTGATGCTGCTCTCGATCGCGGCGATCGGCGCGGCTGCCGCGTTTGCGGTGAGGAACCGATAGTCGTCGGGGAGTGCGGTCGTACGTCTTTTGTCAGACCCGCTTCTCCACCACCATGAACCAGGTCTTGCCGGCGAAAGGCACCAGCCGGCCGCGCGAATCGACGGGGAACAGGCTCATGGTCACGCTGTTCTTCACATTGCCGCCGATCGCCTGCACATAGCCGCCGCGCACATCGGTGACGATGTCGCAATGGCTGGCCGAGCTGTCGATGCGGCGCCGCGCCGTGCGCGAATCGGCATGCCGCCACGTCGGCCCGGACGTGCCGCTGCAAACCAGGTCGCCTGGCTTCGGCGCATATTCGTTCGGCGCATGCAGCGCGAAAGCCGCGCTTCTGCCCCGCTGCTGCTGGCGGTCATAGAGCGACGCGAGATAGCCGCCATGGCGGCCATCGCGCGGGAAGTCCGACGCGCTGACGCCCGAATGTGCCATCGTCCAGGCGACGAACGCGCCCGACCATGGCTTGTCCGAGCGACCGTCCCAAGACGGGTGCCCGCAGCTCCCCCAGTAGTCCCCGATCTTGCTGCTGAGCGGTTCACTGCGCTCGGTGACACCGCGTCGGTTGACATATCCGTTGACTTGGCCGCCGTAAACGATGGTCGACCGTCCGAATTTCGTCCATTCTTGCCAAGCGGTGTTGGCGACGCGATCCGACGGCGGACGGTCTGCGTAGCCGCTACTGCCGCCGCCGCAACCGCTCAGCAGCCATGGAACGATGAAGACGAGCAGGAAGATCGCTGGCAGCCAGTGACCGGACGCGTGGGAGGAACGCAGGGCGGGTGGCTGCCAGCAAGCACGAACGTCGACGGAGGGGATGTCGATATTCATGTATGACTTGCAGGAAATAAAATAAATGCTTGTTATTGCTTGAATTTAAGCTAGCAGAATTCCTGCATGTTGTCACGGTCTTTCGATCTCTCCGAAGTCCGGCGGCTGGAAGAGCTGGCGTTTGCCGGCTGGCCCGCCCTCGAAACCCGTGATGTCTCAGGCTGGCGCCTACGCTTCTCTCGCGGCTACACGAAAAGAGCCAATTCGATCAATGCCTTAAGCCCGGAAGCTCAAATCGACCAGCACAGCATCGAGAGGCTCGAAGCTGCCTATCGCGAGCGCGGGCAATTGCCCACCTGGCGGCTGAGCCCGCTCGCCCCAGCGGGCATTGCCGACATCCTGACGGCTCAGGGCTATCGGGCACTCGAACGAAGCCTGGTTCAGATCTGTTCGCTTCGGGCATCCACCCCGGCGCCCGAAGTGCGCATCCACCTACAGCCGACGGAGACGTGGATCGAGGCCTTCGCCGCGCACAGCCCGGTCCGGCCCGAGCATCGCGCCACCATGCGGCGCATGCTGACGGCGATTGCGGCGCCCGTCGGCTTCGCCCTCGTCGCGGAGGCGGGCCAGCCGATGGCCATGGCGATCGGCGCCGTGAACGGTGACCACATGGGCCTGTTCGACGTGCTGGTGATGCCGAACGCGCGCCGCCGCGGGCTGGCGCGCAAGGTCACCGAAAGCCTCTATGCCTGGGCGTGGGACCACGGTGCGCGCTTCGCCTATCTGCAGGTCGTCGCCACGAACGCGGCGGCCATGCCGCTCTACGCCGCGCAAGGTTTCCGCACCGTATACGACTACGAGTACTTCGTGCCGCAGTCCTGACGGGCGACCGCGCCCGCCTTGACCCTCAGCCCGCCCCCCTCAATAGTTGAAACAGGGAGGAACACACAAAATGGCTAACTATCCTTGGGAGAAGAGCTACCCGCCCGGCGTGAAGTGGGAGCTCGAGATTCCGAAGAAGGCGCTGCACCAGATCTTCGAGGAGAGCTGCGCGCAGTTCGGCGACCGGCCCTTCACCGACTTTCTCGACAAGGTGATGACCTTCCGCGACTACAGGGAAGCGTCGGACAAGGCTGCGGCGGGCTTCCAGAAGCTCGGCGTGAAACCTGGCGTCAATGTCGGCCTCTACCTGCCCAACACGCCGCACTACCTGATCGCCTTCTTCGGCGTGCTCAAGGCCGGCGGCCGCGTCGTGAACTACAGCCCGCTCGATGCGGCACGCGAACTGGAATTCAAGATCGGCGATTCGGAGACCGACATCCTGGTGACGCTCGATGTCGCGGCGCTCTACCCCAAGATGGCGGCGATGAAGGGCAAGACGCGGCTCAAGAAGCTGATCGTCGGCTCGATCGCCGACTACCTGCCATGGCCCAAGAACTGGCTCTACCCGATCGCCAAGAAGAAAGAGCTCTCGGTCTGGCCGCGCGACGACTGGCACATGTCGTTCAAGGATCTTCTGGCCAACGACGGCAAGTACACGCCGCATCCGGTTGGCCAGGACCTGTGGGACGAGGTGGCGCTGCTCCAGTACACGGGCGGCACGACCGGCCTGCCCAAGGCCGCCATGCTGACGCACGGTTGCATTGCCGCGGCGATGGCGCAGGGCCAGTCGTGGACCACGCCCTACACCACGCCCGGCACCGAGAAGGTCGTGTGCGTCCTGCCGCTGTTCCACATCTATGCGCTGTCGGGAATCATGCTGGGCGCGGTGCGCAACGGCAACCAGCTGATCCTCTATCCACGGCCGGACATCGACATGATCGTCAATGATCTTGCCAAGAAGAAGCCGACCTTCCTGCCCGGCGTGCCGACGCTGTACACGGCGATCAACAAGCACCCCAAGGCGCAAGGGCTCGACCTGAAGTCGCTGAAGATCTGCATGTCGGGCGGCGCGCCCCTGCCGGTCGAGGTGCAGCAGGCGTTCGAAAAGCTGACCGGCGCCACGTTGATCGAGGGCTACGGTCTCACCGAGACCTCGCCCACCGGTGCGATCTGTCCGGTCGACAAGAGCGTGCGGCGTGTCGGTTCGTGCGGCGTGCCTATGCCCGGCACGGTGATCGAGATCCGCGACATGGAGAACGGCGAGAAGGTGCTGCCGCCCGGCAAGGAGAATGTCGGCGAGGTCTGCATCATCGGCCCGCAGGTCATGAAGGGCTACTGGAAGAAGCCGGAGGAGAGCGAGAAGGTCCTGTTCCGCCACCCCAGCAGCAACTGGCAGGGCCTGCGCACGGGTGACATGGGCTACATGGACAGCGACGGCTGGCTCTACCTGGTCGACCGTTCGAAGGACCTGATCATCTCGTCGGGCTACAACGTCTATCCGCGCATGATCGAGGAGGCCGTGTACGAGCATCCGTCGGTCGACGAATGCATCGTCATCGGCATTCCGCATCCGCATCGGCAGGAGGCGCCGAAGGTCTTCGTCAAGCTGAAGCCCGGCGCCTCGCTCACCTTCGAGGAGCTGCTGAAGCATCTTGACGGCAAGATCGGCAAGCACGAGATGCCGATCGCGCTCGAGGTGCGGCCCGAATTGCCCAAGACCCCGGTCGGCAAGCTTTCCAAGAAAGAACTCAAGGAAGAGGAACGCCACAAGGCGCAGGCCAAGGCAGCGTGATCATTCTCCTCTGGACCGCACGCGTCCCGCGCGCTCAGAGTCATGAGCGCGCAGGATGCGCGCGGTCCGGAAGACCATGATCCCTACGCGTCGTTTCGTCGTCCTCGGCTTTGCGAGCCTTCCCCTCACCGGCTGCTTCGACAGGCCGTGCGAGGAGCGCGCTCCCGCGCAGCTAGCCTTCCTCGACAGCCTGAAGGCGCTGGCCAAGCCGGCGCTCGCCTCCGGCAATCCGCTGCAGATAGAAGAAGCGGCCAAGCAGAGCATTGCCCTGGCCGACAAGGTCGGCGCCTTCTCGGACTGGTGCGGTACCCTGACCAGGATCGAGGGCACGGCCCAGAATGTCGCAGTCACGATCGATATCGGCCGGCAAGTTTCGCTCTACGCGTTCAACGACTGGACTTTGGCCTTTGCCGGCTCGGTTCTCGAGCTTTTCTCGACACGAACCCGCGAACCGCCGCCGCCAGGCCTTTCCGACTCCGCCATCGCGGCGTTAAAAACCCTGCGGCTCGGCGAGCGGATCTCGCTTTCCGGGAAGATGGGCCAGATTGCCGGCTCGGGCGTGTTCGACTGGTCGCGCCTGTTCGGCAAGAGCGAAGCCGAGCACCGTCAGTTCCTGCAGACGCCGCGCTTCGTGGCGCGCATCGAGGCGTTGGCGGCGGAGAAGAAGAAGTAGAAAGGATCATGGAGTGACGTCCTTCACGTACGATTTTCCTTACGCCAGCAAGAAACTCCCGATCTTCGCCGACAACGTCGTCGCCTCCTCCCAGCACCTCGCGGCCACGGCCGGCCTGCGCATGCTGGCCAAGGGAGGCAACGCGGTCGATGCGGCGATCGCGAGCGCGATCGCCATCACCGTCGTCGAGCCGACCATGAACGGCATCGGTGCCGACGCCTTCTGCATATTGTGGGACGGCACGAAGCTCGTCGGCCTCAACGCCTCGGGCCATTCACCTGAGCTGATGACCGCCGATCAGTACGAGGGCCAGGCCGCGATGCCGAGCACGGGCTGGGGCAGCGTCACGACGCCGGGTGCGGTGTCGCTCTGGATGACGCTCCACGGGCGCTACGGCAAGCTGCCCTTCGCCGACCTGTTCGAGCCGGCGATCAAGTACGCACACGACGGCTTCCGCGTGTCCTACATGGTGTCGCGACAGTGGGCGCGCGCCGTCGACCGGCTGCGCGGCCAGCAGGACTGGGTGCGCGATTTCATGCCCAACGGCCGCACGCCGCAAGCCGGCGAACTATGGAAGTTCCCCGACCAGGCCACGACTCTCGCCAAGATTGCCGAGACCAAGGGCGAGGCCTTCTATAGTGGCGAGCTCGCCGATGCGATGGACAGCCACGCCAAGGCGACGGGCGGTACGTTGCGTCGCAACGACCTCCGCGACCACGAGGCCCACTGGGTCGATCCCATCGGCATCACCTATCGCGGCACCACGCTGCACGAGATCCCGCCCTCAGGCCAGGGCATCGCCGCCTGCATGGCCCTCGGCATCCTCGAGAACTTCGACATCGCCGGGCACGACTGCGATGGACCCGAAGTGGCGCACCTGCGCATCGAGGCGATGAAGCTCGCCTTCGCCGATATCTGGCGCTACGTCGCCGATCCGCGCCACATGGAGGTGACGCCGGCACAGCTGCTCGACAAGCACTACCTCAAGACCCGCGCCAAGCTGATCGATCCCAGGAAGGCCAAGGACTTCGGCCCGGGGACGCCCAAGGACGGCGGCACGATCTATCTCGGAACGGCCGATGCCTCGGGCATGATGGTGTCGCTGATCCAGTCGAATTACACAGGCTTCGGCTCCGGCATCGTCGTGCCGGGCACCGGCATCGCGTTGCAGAATCGCGCCACCGGCTTCGTAACGACCAAGGGCCATCCCAACCAGGTCGGGCCGAACAAACGGCCATTCCACACGATCATTCCCGCCTTCATCACCAAGAACGGTAAACCGGTCGCGACGTTCGGATTGATGGGCGGGGCGATGCAGCCGCAGGGCCACATGCAGGTGTTCTCGCGCATCGTCGACTACGGGCAGAACCCGCAGGCGGCCATCGACGGCCCGCGCTGGCGCTTCCACGAGTCCGACAAGACGGTATGGACCGAGGAACACATGCCGACCGACACGCTGAGCGGATTGGAAGCGCGCGGCCACAAGGTCACGCGCACCAAATCGCCGAGCTTCGACTTCGGTTCCAGCCAGATCATCTGGCGCTTCCCCGAAGGCGGTCCCTACCTGGGCGCCTCCGAAAGCCGCCGCGACGGCGCCGCGGTCGGGTTCTGATGTCGCGCCCTGTGCGCTCGCGATCATGAACGACCTGGAGCTCGCGGTTTGAGCGACGAACCATGATCACCACGGTGTCTGTCGCCAACGGCGGCTTCGCCATCAACGGCACGCCGACCTATGCCGGCCGCAGCTGGAAGGGCCATCGCATCGAGGGCTTGCTGTTCAACAGCCGCATGGCCAACGCCATCGCCGACGACGAGAACCCGGCGACTCGCGGCGCCTGGTCGTACGCCGATGGCGACTGGGACGCCGAGCGCAGTACGCGCGAGTTCATCGCCGCCCTGCCCTCCTACCGCGCCCACGGCCTGCTCGCCGTCTGCGTCAATATCCAGGGCGGCAGCCCACAGGGTTATTCCTGGCACCAGCCCTGGAAGATCGGCGGCTTCACCTCCGACGGCACGATCAAGCCCGCCTGGTTGTCGCGACTCGACAAGGTCATCAAGGCCTGCGACGCCCTCGGTATGGTCGTGATCCTGGGCCTGTTCTACGGCAAGCAGAGCCCGACGCTGAAGGACGAAGCCGCGGTCAAGGCCGCCGTCACCAACAGCGTCGACTGGCTGCTGCAGCAGAACGCCACCAACGTCCTGCTCGAGGTCGGCAACGAGGTCGACCTGCCGAACGTGTTCGTCCATCCCATCATCACCGCGTCGCGCTGCCACGAGCTGATCGACCTCGCCAAGAAGCGCAGCCAAGGCAAGCTTCTGGTCAGCACCAGCCTGATTTCGATCAACGCGCCATCCGAAGCCATGCTGGCCGCCTCCGATTTCCATCTGCCCCACGGCAACGGCGTAAGCGGCCCCGATGGCCCGCCGCAGTCGAGCCCGCATGGCATCCGCCTGCAGGTCGCCCGCTGGCGTGCCGGCGCGGGCTATCGCGGCCAGCCGATGGTCTACAACGAGGACGACCATTTCGACTTCGACAAGCCCGACAATCACCTGGTGGCTGCCATCGACAGCGGCGCAAGCTGGGGGTACTTCGACTTCCGCCGCATCCGTGAACGTTTCGAGGACGGCTTCCAGTCTCTGCCGGTCGATTGGACGATCTCGTCGACGCGCAAGCGAGCGTTCTTCGGTCTGCTGAAGGAAATCACCGGCGTCTGAGCTTGCGCTTCATCGCGGTATGCCGCGACGGAAGTTCTCCACAGGCACTTCCGCCGAAATTATGCGATGCTCAGGTGTCCTTCAGTTCGCGACTCGTTCGATTCAGACTTGGGCTTGGAGGCGCAAGTGATGGCGGACCTCGCTGACATCATGCGACGCATCGCGATCGCAGCTTTCGTACTTCTCGGCATTGGCCTGCTCATTGAAGCCGGATCGGCAGCGCTGGAACTCGTTGCGTTCCGCTAGGGCGTTTGCCCTTCACGCGGCGCGAGACCGTGGTGGTCCGCGTTGCCTAAGTGAGTGCCGCTTTCCTGGCGAAGAGCGAGCGAGACGCGGCCGACCGGCGTTCTCGGACCCCAGGTACTGGAAGAATGTGAGATAGAGCTTACACGGGGCTTTCAAACTTTGCGGTCCAGCCGCCCGGAGAAACGACTGCCGTTGGTCCGACATGCGGCGGCCTTATAAGGGTCACCCTGTATACGGACTGTTCGCCGCCGGCAGCGCGGTGGGAAGTGCTTCCGGAAGTCGCCTCGGAGTGTGTCAGTTGTGTGGGACGGCACTCCGGGGCGGCGGTGATCTGCCTGGTCAGGTCACGGTTCCACCGACCTCGTCGTCGGATAGGCCGGCATCCCGTCAGCGATCGTCACCCATGAAAGCTTCGACCGCGCGAAAGTGTGATCCTTTGGCTGAGCGTGGTCGGGCTCGTCGAGCGAGCAGGTGGTGATGTCGAGATCACCGGTCGTGCGCGTGGATTGGTAGGTCAAGGTCGTGCCGCAGTCCCGACAGAACGAGCGCGTGGCATGCTCCGACGACTTGAAGTACCGCGGCTCGCCCTCCACGAAACGGACGGAGTCAGGCGGCACGCTGAACCAGGCGACCGATGGCGCCCCGGCGGCATGCCGGCACATCGTGCAATGGCAGATCGTCTGGTTGGTCGGCTCGGCGTCGATCTCGTAGCGCAGCGCACGGCAGAAGCAGCCTCCTCGCAGCATAGTCGCCTCCTGTCATCGCCCCGTGTCATCGCTTGGGCTTGTCATCGCTTGGGCTTGTCATCTCTTGGGCTTGCGCAGCATGGGGGTGATCACCGGCGATCCGCCGGACTGGGCGCGGCCGACGATCTCGAAGCCATGCCGCTGGTAGAACGGGATATTCCGGGGATTGGACGATTCGAGATAGGCGAGCACACCGTCGCGATCGCACTGGCCGGTGACGGGCCGCAGCAGCGCACCGCCCACGCCACTGTTCTGGTGCGCCGGATCGACGCCGATCAACGGCAGGTACCAGTGCGGCTCCTTGGGATGAAAGGTTGCCATCTGCTGCATGAGCTGCGGGCCGTCGATCGCCGTTGCCGCATCGGCCGTTCGCACCATCAGGTCGTTCATCGCCGCTTCGTCGGAATCGATTCCTGGCGGCAGCCACAGCGCCGCGCCGGCAGAGCCGACACGCAGCGCGCTGCCATTGCCGAAAGCCGCACCGCCGAACGCCTCGGCGAAATGCGGGAAAGCCGCGAGATAGGCCGCAGGCTCGGGCCACGTCCAGCGCGCCGCGGGATCGCCGCTGAATGCCAGGGCCAGGATCGCGAAGACGGCAGTCTTCTCATCCGCCGTCGCCGCTTTCACGTCGAGCGTCGCCATCACTCCAAGATTGGGCGACCGATCACTTCCCGCAATAGGCTTCGACGCGATAGCCGTCGGGATCGATGGCAAATGCTGCGTAGTATTTCGGACCATAGTCCGCGCGGACGCCAGGCTTGCCGTTATCCTTGCCGCCGGCCTTGACCGCCGCTGCGTGGAAGGCGTCTACGGCGGCGCGATCGTTGGCGGCGAAACAGAAATGTAGGCCGGATTCCACATCGGCCTTCACCGGCTTGGCGGTGGCGCCGAGCCACAGATGCACCGCCTTCTCGCCGTATCCCAATGAACTTTCCCCGTCGCTCAACAAGGAGATGCCGAGCGGCTTCAACGCCGCGTCGTAGAACTTCCTGGAACGCGCAATGTCGGCAACGCCGATCGAAATATGGTCGAACATCGGTCTTTCCTCCGGTATAACTCCTTAACTGGTTATATGGTTAATGACAACGACCATGCTTGTCAACCGGTCAACCGGTTACTAAGTCCGAGGTGATGAACCGACCCGATCTCTGCCTGGAGTTCGTCAACACCCGCTATTGGCGCGGCCAGGAGTTGCCGACCGAGACGCTGAACTCGGCCGAGGATCTCGGCGCCTGGGCGGCGTCGAACGTCTCGAAGGAGGCGCGGCCATTGGGCCGGCGCGAGTTCGAGCGGGCGATCGAAGCGCGTGAGACGATCTGGCGCGTGTTCGACGCCACGGCGCGCGGCAAGCCGCCGGCGGCGCCCGATCTGGAAGCGCTGAATGGCCTGTTGGCTGCCTCGCCCGCCCGTACGATGCTGCGGCGGGAGCGCACTGGCTTCTCGTGGGATGTCGATATGCGGAGTGCGACCGCGCTAGGCCAGCTGGCACTCGTGCTGTGGTCCGCCGGCGATCTCTTGACCGGCAACAAGCTCGACAAGGTCAGACGCTGCGCCAATCCCGAATGCGGCTGGCTGTTCCTCGACGACAGCCGCGCCGGCAAACGGCGCTGGTGCTCGATGTCGTCCTGCGGCAACCGCGCCAAGGCGCGGCGCCACTATCACAAGAGCCGGGAGCAGTAAGCCGACGGCCGGGCGTTGCCCTCGATGAGCCGGGATCTAGCGCAGGATGCTCTGCAGCTTCATGGCGACGCCCATGTCGCCTTCGATCTTGAGCTTGCCGGTCATGAAGGCCGTCATGCCGTCGAGCTTGCCGCCGATCAGGTCGGCAAAATCACCGAAGTCCATCTTCAGCGTGCAGTCGGCGGCCTTGTCGTCGTTGCTGACGGTGGGCGGGTTCTGGTTGCCGTCGATGTAGACGACGCCCTGATCGGTCGTGAATTTCACGGTGTTGCCGAAGGAGGATTTCTTCGACGCGCCTTCCTTCATTTTCGCGGTCAGTTCGGCCAAGGTCATGACGGGTCCTCCAGTCGGCAGTCCTTGGGGCTTACTTGACCTTTACGTAAACGTCAAATAGAGGCCGATGAACGGCCGTTCATGGGGTCGGGAGGAAACATGGCGTATCGCTCGGTCTTCAAGCCGGGGCTGTTCGAGGGCTGCACCATAGTCGTTACCGGCGGCGGCAGCGGTATCGGCCGCTGCACGGCGCACGAGATCGCCGCCCTCGGGGCTCACGTCGTTATCACGGGCCGCAAGCCGGACAAGCTGGCGACGGTGAAGCAGGAGATCGAGGCCTCCGGCGGCAGCTGCGAGAGCCACGCCTTCGACATCCGCGAAGAAGCGCAGGTCAAGGAGGCGGTCGCTGCCATCGTGCGGAAGAATGGCCGCATCGACGGCCTGTTCAACAATGCCGGCGGCCAGTTCCCCGCTCCCGCCGTCGCCATGAGTGCCAAAGGCTTCGACGTCGTGGTGCGTAACAACCTCACCGGCGGCTTCATCGTCAGCCGGGAGACCTTCAGCCAGTCGATGGAAAAGCACGGCGGCTCGATCGTGAACATGGCCGCCGACTTTCGCAACGGCTTCCCCAACATGGCGCACACCGGCGCGGCGCGCGCCGGCATGGTGAACCTCACCATGACCCTGGCGCACGAATGGGCCTATGCCGGGGTGCGGGTGAACGCCGTGTCGCCGGGCTGGATCGCCTCGTCTGGCATGGACACCTATCAGGGAGAGTTCAAGGAGCAGATCCCCAAGCTCAAGGGTTACTGCCCGCTCGGCCGGCTGGGCACCGAGAGCGAAGTATCGGCCGCCGTGTGCTTCCTGCTGAGCGACGCGGCGGGCTATATCACCGGCACGGAGCTGCGCATCGACGGTGGCACGCCGCTCGGCAACCGCTCGATGGAGCTGCGGCCAGCCGAGCGCCTGAACGAGTTCAACGGCTTCCACCTGGCGGTGAGGCCCAAAGTGCTGGGCGGCTGACCACGATGCCGATCATCGAAAGCCAGGTCGAGCGCAACGGCGACGACTACAAGAGCAATCGCGAGAAGATGCTCGCCGCCATTGCCGAGTTCCGCGATGCCGAGGCGAGCGTGCAGGCGGCCTCCGAGAAGGCACGCTCCCGCTTCGCGAAGCGCAAGCAGCTGATGCCGCGCGAACGGATCGCCCTCCTCCTCGACCGCGGCGCGCCGTTCCTCGAATTGATGCCGCTCGCCGGCTACCGCATGCACGACGACAAGGACGGCTCAAGCGCCGGCGGCGGCTCGGTCGCGGGCATCGGCTACGTCGAGGGCGTGCGCTGCGTGGTGACCGCCTCGAACTCCGCCATCAAAGGCGGCACCGTCGCTCCGTCAGGCCAGCGCAAGGGCCAGCGCGTGCAGCAGATCGTGCTGGAAAACAAGTTGCCGGTCGTGAACCTGGTCGAATCGGGCGGCGCCAATCTCCTGTACCAGGCCGAGATCTTCGTGCCGGGCGGCCGCGGCTTCGCCAACCAGGCCAGGATGTCGGCGCGCGGCATCCCGCAGGTCACCGTGGTGCACGGCTCGTCGACCGCAGGCGGCGCCTATCTGCCCGGCCTCTCCGACTACGTCATCATGGTGCGCAACCAGGCCAAGGTCTTTCTCGCCGGCCCCCCTCTGCTGAAGGCCGCGACCGGCGAGATCGCCAACGACGAGGAACTGGGCGGAGCGGAGATGCATGCCACCGTGTCGGGCGTCGCCGAATGGATGGCCGAGAACGATGCCGACGGCATCCGCATGGCGCGCGAGGTCATCGCCAGGTGGCACTGGAACGACAAGCTGCCGCCCCGCACGGCGCGACCTTTCAAGGAGCCGCTGTACGACATCGACGAGCTCTGCGGTGTCGTGCCACCTTCGCACAAGGATCCCTACGACGTTCGCGAGGTGATCGCCCGTCTGGTCGACGGCTCGGACTTCCTCGAGTTCAAGGGCCTGTACGATCAGCAGACGATTTGCGGCTGGGCCGAGATCGAGGGCGAGCCCGTCGCCTTCATCGGCAACAACGGGCCGATCACGACGAAGGGCTCGGTCAAGGCGGCGCAGTTCATCCAGTTGTGCTGCCAGCAGGGCACGCCCATCGTCTACCTGCAGAACACCACGGGTTACATGGTAGGTACCGAGGCCGAGCGCGGCGGCATCGTCAAGCACGGCTCCAAGATGATCCAGGCCGTCGCCAACGCCACCGTGCCGCAGATCACCATCGTGATCGGCGGCAGCTTCGGCGCCGGCAACTACGGCATGTGCGGGCGCGCCTACGATCCGCGTTTCATCTTCGCCTGGCCCAACAGCCGCACCGCCGTCATGGGCGGCGAGCAGGCCGCGGGGGTCATGAAGACGGTGACCGAGCAGAAATTCCTGCGCGAAGGCAAGGAGCCGCCGCAGGCGGAGATCGACAGGATGTTCAAGTCGATCGTCGCTCAGTTCGACCGCGAATCGACCGCGCTCTACGGCACCGCGCATCTGTGGGACGATGGCATCATCGATCCGCGCGATACGCGGCGCATCCTCGCCTTCACGCTCTCGATCGCCCGCGAATCGATCGTGCGGCCGCTCAATCCCATCACCTTCGGCGTCGCCAGGATGTAGGACATGAAATTCACCCCCGAACACGAGGCCCTGCGCCAGACCTGGAAGACGCTGATCGATCGCGAGATCAATCCCAACGTCGACGAATGGGAGAAGGAAGGCGCCTTTCCCGCCCACGAACTCTTCAAGAAGATGGGCGATGCCGGCCTCCTGGGCGTCGACAAGCCGGTCGAGTACGGCGGCTCGGGCCTCGACTTCTCCTACGCCATGATCTGCTCCGAGTCGCTGGGGCTGGTGAACGGCGGCTCGATCCCCATGGCGACCGGCGTGCAGATCTCGATGGCGACACCGGCGCTGGCACGCTACGGCAGCGACGAGCTGCGCCAGGAGTTCCTGGCGCCGTCGATCAGCGGCGACTATGTCGCCTGCCTCGGCGTCTCGGAGACCGGCGCAGGCTCGGACGTCGCCTCGATCAAGACGACGGCGCGCCGCGTCGGCGGCGACTGGGTGATCAACGGCGGCAAGATGTGGACAACCAACGGCGCGCAGGCCGACTGGATGTGCCTCCTGGCCAACACCGGGGACGGCCAGGTCCACAAGAACAAGTCGCTGATCGTGGTGCCCATGCAGACCAAGGGCGTCCAGATCGTGAAGAAGCTCGACAAGCTCGGCATGCGCGCCTCGGACACCGTGCAGACCTTCTTCGACGAGGTGAAGGTGCCGGTGCGCTACACGATCGGCGAGCCAGGCTCGGGCTTCATCTACCAGATGCAGCAGTTCCAGGAGGAACGGCTATGGGCCGGCGCCGGCACGCTGATGGGGTGCGACCGCATCATAAACGCGACCATCGAGTACACGCGCGAGC
Source organism: uncultured Rhodospirillales bacterium (assembly GCA_902825855.1). Taxonomy (GTDB): domain Bacteria; phylum Pseudomonadota; class Alphaproteobacteria; order Reyranellales; family Reyranellaceae; genus Reyranella. Next base: position 30,119 of record CADECW010000069.1, read on the forward strand.
GCAAGGTGTTCGGCCGGCCCCTGCTCGACAACCAGGTGATCCATTTCCGCCTGGCCGAGCTCAAGAGCGAGGTCGAGGCGCTGCGCTCGCTGGTCTATCGCGCCTGCGAGGAATACCTCGCCGGCACCGACGTCACCATGCTGGCCTCGATGGCCAAGCTGAAGGCGGGGCGCCTGCGTCGCGAGGTCTCCGACGCCTGCCTGCAGTACTGGGGCGGCGCGGGCTACCTCTGGGACAACCCCGTCGCACGCAGCTACCGTGATGGCCGGCTCGGCTCGATCGGCGGCGGCGCCGACGAGGTCATGCTGCAGATCATCTCCAAGCTGATGGGTACGCTGCCCCGTCTGGGTAACCGTTGAGGACACTTGAGGTCAGTCGTGCAATTCACTCCCGAACACGCCGAGATTCGCCGCACGCTCCGCGCCATCATCGACAAGGACATCAATCCGCATGTCGACAAGTGGGAGGAGGACGGCATCTTTCCCGCGCACGAGGTCTTCAAGAAGCTGGGTGATGCCGGGCTTCTCGGCATCAACAAGCCCGTCGAGTACGGCGGCATGGGCCTCGACTATTCCTACGCCATGGTGATGGCCGAGGAACTCGGCCACATCAACTGCGGCTCGGTGCCCATGGCGATCGGCGTGCAGACCGACATGGCCACGCCTGCCCTCGCCCGCTACGGCAGCGACGAGCTGCGCAAGGAGTTCCTGGCGCCGTCGATCGCCGGCGACTATGTCGCCTGCCTCGGCGTATCCGAGGTCGGGGCGGGCTCCGACGTCGCCTCGCTCAAGACCACGGCCAGGCGAGCGGGTGGCGACTGGGTGATCAACGGCGGCAAGATGTGGACCACCAACGGCACGCAGGCGGACTGGATGTGCCTGCTCGCCAACACCGGCGAGGGGCCGGTCCACAAGAACAAGTCGCTGATCTGCGTGCCGATGAAGACCAAGGGTGTCCAGGTCGTCAAGAAGCTCGACAAGCTCGGCATGCGTTCCTCCGACACCGCGCAGATTTTCTTCGACGACGTACGGATCCCTCTGCGCCACACCATCGGCCAGGAAGGCATGGGCTTCGTCTATCAGATGCAGCAGTTTCAGGAGGAGCGCCTGTGGGGCGCCATCTCGGCCGTGGTCGGCATGGAACGCCTGATCGACCAGACTGTCGAGTACACGCGCGAGCGCAAGGTGTTCGGCCGGCCCCTGCTCGACAACCAGGTGATCCATTTCAAGCTTGCCGAGTTCCGCACCGAGGTCGAACTGGTGCGCTCTCTTTGCTATCGCGCCTGCGAGGAGTATCTCGACGGCAAGGACGTCACCATGCTGGCCTCGATGGCCAAGCTGAAGGCCGGCCGCATGCTGCGCCTGGTGACCGACGGCTGCCTGCAATATTGGGGCGGTGCCGGCTATCTCTGGGAATCGCCAACCGCCCGCTCATTCCGCGATTCGCGTCTGGCCTCGATCGGGGGCGGTGCCGACGAGGTCATGTTGCAGATCATTTCCAAGCTCATGGGGACGCTGCCGCGTCTGGAGAACCGCTGATGGGGGACGTCATGACCGAGTTCGCGTCCAAGTATGAAACGCTCCTGCTGCGCCGCGAGCGTTCGCGCCTGCATGTCACGCTGAATCGCCCGCAGGTCAAGAATGCCCTGAATCCAGTGTTGATCGGTGAGCTGCGCACGGTGTTCCAGAATCTGCGCGACCGCCGCGACATCAAGGTCGTCATCCTGCGCGGCGCCGGCGGCACCTTTTGCGCCGGCGCCGATCTCAAGAACATGGAGCAAAGCATCACCGAGAAGCGGCCGGGCGAACGCGATCCCATCGCGCTCAACAACCGCGAATACGGCACGTTTCTGGAGATGGTGAACACTACGCCGCAGGTCGTCGTCGCCGCGGTCGAAGGCTACGCTATCGCCGGCGGCTTCGGCCTGCTCTGCGTCTCCGACGTGGCGATCTGCACCGAGGACGCTGGCTTCGCCATGAGCGAGACGGCGATCGGCATCGTGCCGGCCCAGATCGCGCCCTTCGTCGCCGCCCGCATCGGCGTGCCGCAGACGCGCCACCTCGCGCTGACGGCGGCGCGCTTCAAGGGACCCGAGGCGCTGCGCCTCGGCATCGTGCATCACCTGGTCAAGGATGGCGCGGCGCTGGATACCAGGCTCGAAGAGGTCCTGAAACAGATCGACCGCTGCGCGCCGCTCGCCAATGCGCTGACCAAGGCCGTGGTGATGAAGGTGGGCAGCGAGCCGCTGTCCTCGGTGCTCGATTTCGCTGCCGACAGGTTCGCCGAAGCCCGTCGCAGCCCCGAAGCCGCCGAAGGCCTGCGTGCCTTTGCCGAGAAGCGCCAACCGAAATGGGTAACGGAATGATCGCAGCCCGCGCGCTCGATCTCCCCGCCCGTACCGGGTCGGACTATCCGGCGCCGCACGACGCACCCTGTCTCGCGCGCATCCGCCGCGCGCTGGGCGACGCCTTCGGGCTCTCCCAGTTCGGCGTCAACCTGCTCGACCTGCCGGCCGGCGCCTGGTCGTCGCAGCGCCATTGGCACGAGCGGCAGGACGAGTTCATCTACGTGCTCGAAGGCGAGGTCGTGCTGGTCACCGACGAGGGCGAGACTATGTTGATGCCGGGCATGATTGCGGGCTTTCGCGCCGGCTCGGGCAACGGCCATCACCTCGTCAATCGCTCTGACCGCCCGGCACGCGTGCTGGAAGTCGGCACCCGCACGGTCGAGGAGGTCGCGCACTACTCCGACATCGACATGATGGTGCGCGAGGATGCCGACGGCTGGGGGTACGCCACCAAGGACGGACGGCCGCTGAAATGAGCTTTGCCAAGGTTTTGGTCGCCAATCGCGGCGAGATCGCCTGGCGCGTCATGCGCACCGCCAAGGCGATGGGCTATCGCACCGTCGCGGTCTATTCCGATGCCGACAAGGAGGCGCCGCACGTTTCGTTCGCCGACGAGGCAGTGCGCATCGGCCCATCGCCGGTCGGCGAGAGCTATCTCAGCATCGATCGCATCCTCGAGGCCGCGCACAAGTCCGGCGCCGATGCGGTCCATCCGGGCTACGGCTTCCTCTCGGAGAACGAGACGTTCGCTGCCGCTTGCGAGAAGGCGGGCCTGGTCTTCATCGGTCCCCCGCCGGCGGCCATCGCAGCCATGGGCAACAAGGCTGCTGCCAAGCGGCGTATGATTGCCGCCGGAGTGCCTTGCGTGCCGGGTTACCAGGGCGCCGACCAGAGCGACGGCAACCTCGAGAAAGAAGCGCGCAAGATCGGACTGCCGGTGATGGTGAAGGCGGCGGCCGGCGGTGGCGGTCGCGGCATGCGGCTGGTCGAGCGCGAGGCCGACCTCCTGGCGGCCATCCACTCGGCGCGCACCGAAGCCGAGAGCGCCTTCGGCTCGGGCGAGCTGATCCTCGAGAAGGCCGTGGAAGACGCGCGCCACGTGGAGATCCAGGTCTTCGCCGACGCCCATGGCAACGTCATCCATCTCGGCGAACGCGACTGCTCGGTGCAGCGCCGCCATCAGAAGGTGATCGAGGAAGCGCCCTCTCCCGCCGTCAATGACGACCTGCGCCGTCGCATGGGGGCAGCCGCCGTGGCCGCGGCCCGCTCCATCGGCTATCGCGGCGCCGGTACGGTCGAGTTCCTGCTGGGCGCCGACGGTGCCTTCTACTTCCTGGAGATGAACACCCGACTGCAGGTCGAGCATCCGGTGACCGAGGCGATTACCGGCCAGGACCTGGTCGCTTGGCAGCTGAAAGTCGCCGCGGGCGAGAAGCTGCCGCTCACCCAGGAGCAGGTGACCTTCGCGGGCAATGCAATCGAGGTCAGGCTCTACGCCGAGGACGCCTACGCAGGCTTCCTGCCGCAGACCGGCCGCATCGATGTCTGGCGGCCAGCGAGCGGCCCTGGCATACGTGTCGACCACGGCATGAAAGAGGGCCTTGCGATCTCGCCGTTCTACGACCCGATGATCGCCAAGTTCATCGCCCACGGCGCCACGCGCGAGGAGGCGCGCCTGCGGCTGGTCCATGCCTTGCGCGAAACGGTGGTGCTGGGCCCGACCACCAACCGGCATTTCCTGATCCGGCTGCTGGAGCATCCCGAGTTCGCGGCCGGCGAGGCGACAACGGCATTCCTCGGCAGGCACGACTTCCCCGCGCCGGCGATCAGCGATGGCCACTGGCAGCTCGCGGCGGCCTTGCTGTGGCGGCAGTCGGCGGCGCGCCATCCGGCGACCCTGCGCGGCTGGCGCAACTCCAACCCTGAGCCGACGCCGATCCGCCTTACGGCAGGCAACACTGAGCGCCTTCTTCACGTGACGGGCGCCGAGCCGATTGAATCCGCCCCGTTCCACATCGACGGCGAGGACATCGTCGTCGATCTCGACGCAATGACGATCCGCTTCACCGACACGACTTACGCACCGCCCGCCGCTGCGGCAGCCGGCAGCGACGGCAAGCTACGGGCACCGATGGACGGCAAGATCGTCGCCATCAACGTCGCCGCCGGCGACAGCGTCAGCAAGGGCCAGACGTTGATCGTGCTGGAGGCCATGAAGATCCAGCACCAGCTCAAGGCCGCGCTCGACGCCAGGGTCGAATCGGTGACGGTTAAGGAAGGCCAGCAGGTGTCCAACCGGACGATCCTCGTGACGATGGCGGCCGATGCCGCTGCACATTGAGAAGGTCAGCCACAGTTACGGCACCGTGGAAGCGCTGTCGGGCATCGAGCTCGACATCATCGACGGCGAGACGGTCGCGCTGATCGGGCCGTCAGGTTGCGGCAAGTCGACCTTGCTCGGCATCGTCGGCGGCCTGCTCGAGCCCACGGCAGGCCGCGTCACCTTCTCCGGGCAGATGCCCGGCGATTCGCTCAACCCCTTCACCTACATCTTCCAGGATTTCGCTCTGCTGCCCTGGCGGAGCGTCGCCGACAATGTCGGTATCGCCCTCGAACACCGCGCGCTGTCGGCCACCGAGCGCCGCGAGCGCGTCGCGGCGGCGCTGGCGCTCACGGGCCTCGGGGATTTTGCGGCGGCCTATCCCAAGCAGCTCTCGGGCGGCATGCGCCAGCGCGTCGGTATCGCCCGCGCCCTGGTCGTCCGGCCGGCGGTGCTGCTGCTCGACGAGCCCTTGTCGGCCCTCGATGCGCAGACGCGCGAGCTCCTGATGGAGGACCTTCTGGCCATCTGGGCGCGTGAGAAGAGCACGCGCGTATACGTCACGCACAATCTCGAGGAAGCGGCCCGCCTCGCCGACCGTGTCGTCGTGCTGTCTCGTCGCCCTGGCCGCGTCCGCGAGGTGATCGCGATCGACGTGCCGGTGGCGGAGCGGGGCCAGGCGAGGCACGCGAGCCTGCTTGTCGATGTACACAGGAAGCTCTGGTCGCTGATCCGCGAAGAAGTCGTCACCGCCGACCGCGAGATGCAGCATGTCTGACCAGCGGCCTGATCAGCGGACTGACCAACGGTATGCGCAGCAGCCCGTCCGCCAACCCGTGCCCTTCCGCGGCGGCGGCTTCAACCCGGTGCCGCGGCGGCTGTTGCCCTGGCTGGTCTTCGTTCTGCTGATCGCCGCGTGGCAGGCTGCATCGAGCGCGGGCACGCTGCCGGCGCTGTTCATGCCAAGCCCCGCCACGATCGTGAGCGCGCTGGTCGAATTGTGGCTGAACGGCACCCTGGTCGAGCACGTCACGGCATCGCTGAAGCGCATCATCCCCGGCTGGATCATCGGCACGGGCGCCGGCCTCGCGGTCGGCCTCTCCATGGGGATCTTCTCCGCTGCGCGCGCGGCCGGCCTGCCGATCGTGTCGGCGTTGTTTCCCATCCCCAAGATCGCCCTGCTGCCGCTCTTGATCCTGTGGTTCGGCATCGGCGAGCCGTCCAAGGTTGCGACGATCGCGCTCGGTGTGTTCTTCCCGACGGTGATCTCGGCCTACAGCGCCTGCGATTCGGTGCCGCGCAACCTGATACGCATGGGCCAGAGCTTCGGCCTGCCGGCCACCGACATCGTCGCCAAGATCATCCTGCCGGGATCGATGCCGGGCATCCTTGCTGGGTTCCGAATTTCGGCGTCGGTGGCGCTGCTGCTGGTCGTGGCGGCCGAGATGATCGGGGCGCAGTACGGCATCGGTGCCTTCGTGCTGCAGGCCGGAAACCTGATGCAGACCGACCAGCTCATGGCCGGCGTGGTGTTGTTGTCCGTGCTGGGCCTGTTGATCGCCTGGGCACTTGGCATGGTCGAGCGTTCCGTGCTCCGCTGGCGCTAGGGAGGAAGAAAGTATGTTCCGCAGACAAATGCTCGCCGCCGCTCTTGTCGTGGCGGCGGCGCCCGCCTTCGGCCAGAGCTATCCGAACAAGCCGATCACCATGATCGTGCCCTTCGCCGCCGGCGGCCCGACCGACCTGATCGCCCGGGTCATCGGCGAGCGCATGGGCAAGGAGCTCGGCCAGCAATTCATCATCGAGAACGTCACCGGCGCCGCCGGCACCATCGCCATGGCCAAGCTCGCGCGCTCGGCGCCCGACGGCTACACGATCGGCATCGGCCATGTCGGCACCAATGTCGCCAATGCCGTGATCTACACCAAGCTCGGCTTCGACCTTCTCGGCGACCTCGAGCCGATCGCTCGCCTCCCGGCCAATGCCATGCTGGTCGTGTCGTCCAACAACATGCCGGCCAAGACCCTGAAGGAACTCGTCGACTACTTGAAGGCCAATCCCGACAAGACGTCGGGCGGCACCGCGGGCATCGGCTCGGGCGCGCATCTCGGGGCGCTCGCCTTCAACAAGGCGACCGGGGTCGCCTACCAGCTCGTGCCCTATCGTGGGACCGGCCCCGCCATGCAGGACCTGATCGCCAATCAGATCCAGGTGATGGTCGACCAGTCGGCGAATTCGCTGCCGCAGGTTCAGGCCGGCAAGATTCGCGCCTATGCCGTGACCTCGGCCACGCGTTCGCCCGCCATGCCCGACATCCCGACCGCGGCCGAGGCGGGCTTCCCGATGGAAGTGTCGATCTGGAACGGCCTGTGGGCGCCCAAGGGTACGCCGAAGGACATCGTCGACAGGCTGAATGCCGCGGCCGTCGCCGCCCTTGCCGATCCCGCCGTTCGCAAACGCATGGACGAACTCGGTCTCGACACCCCGACGCCCGAGCAAATGAAGCCAGCTACCTTCGCCGCCTTCCAGAAGGCCGAGCTCGCCTACTGGAAGCCGATCCTCGAAGCCGCCGGCGTCAAGGCGGAGTGACATCCCTGTAGTTCGGCGGCAGCGGACAAGGCGGCAACAGTTTTTCCAGCGCCTTGGCGACTCCGAGCAGACGAGCATCGCCCCAGCGCTTGCCGATGAGCTGCAGGCCGATCGGCAACCCTTCGCTGGAGAAGCCGCACGGCAGCACGATCGATGGCTGGCCAGTCAGGTTGGCGAGGAAGTTGTAGGCCGTGCCGGCGAAGAAATAGGGATGCGGCGTGCCGTCGATGACCAGCGGCTCGCTCTGCTGCTGCCGGATGAAGGCAGCATCGGGCATCACCGGCATCAGCCAGGCGTCATAGTCGTCGAGGAAAGCCTCGCATTGCCGGATGATCGCATCGCGGCGGTCGAGCACGGCCAGAAACTCGGCGATATCGAGCCGCGCGGTGCGGCCGATCGAGCGCGCGCTCGGGTCCGACGCCGCTTCCATCCCGAAGCTGCGCTCGCGCTCGGCAAGCGGCTGCAGCGCGCGGACCTGATACTGGTAGAGATCGATCCAGTCGTCCCAGCCCTGCCGCCAGTCGATGTCCGGGACAGCGCGCTTGACCTTGGCTCCATGTTTGGTCAGCAAACGTACGGTCTGGTGCACCACTGCCGCGGTGTCGCCTGAGACCTTCACCAGCGGATTGCTCTCGAGCACGGCGATGCGCAGTCCCTTGGGAACTGCAGCACGCGCCGGGCCGAGCGGCACGGGCGGCGCTTCGGCCTCATGGCCGTCGGGCCCGGCGATGACGCGTAGCGCCATTTCGAGATCTTCGACCGAACGGGCCAGGGGGCCGAACACGCCCATCCAGCGGATGGTGCGCGTCTGGCCGGGAAGTCCCGGCACATGACCATGGCCCGGCACGCGCCATTCGGTGGGCTTCAGCGAAAGGATTCCGTTGTAGTGCGCCGGATTCCTGACCGAGCCGCCGATGTCGCTGCCGAGTTCGAGCGGCGACAGGCGTGCGGCGACGGCCACGGCGCCACCACCCGTCGAGCCGCCGGCGGTGCGGCGGTCATCCCAGGCGTTCTTTGAGGTGCCGAACAACGGGCTCTCGGTCTGAAAATCGGCGCACAGTTCGGGCACATTGGTCTTGCCCAGGATCACCGCGCCCGCCGCGCGCAAACGTGCGACCAGGCTCGAATCCTCGCGCGCCACGTTGTCCTTGAGCGGCGGGTGGCTCGAGGTCGTGTGCATCCCAGCGATATCGAACGCCTCCTTGATGGTGATGGGAACGCCGTGCAACGGACCTGCCGGCTTGTTCATCGCCAGTGCGCGATCCGCCGTGCGCGCAGCCTTCAACGCGCCGTCGCGGTCGACCACCACAAGTGCATTGAGCGGGCCGTTCAGCCGGTCGATGCGCTGCAGGTGCGCCCTCGTCACCTCGACCGAGCTCAGCCGGCCGTTTCGTATGGCGCGGGCAAGCCGCGTCGCCGTCTCAAAGCACGGATTCATGCATGTCCCTCTTGCACGTCTCGGACACTAGCCGCCTCACCCGCACCCGGCTATAGAGCCCCAGGTATTCTCGGGGACGCCATGAGTTTGGCTCGCAAAACACTGTTCGTGACCGGCGCCAGCCGCGGCATCGGACTTGCCATCGCGCTCGCTGCCGCACGCGACGGCGCCAACGTTGCCATCGCCGCCAAGACGGTGAAGCCCGATCCCAGATTGCCCGGCACCATCTTCACCGCCGCCGAGGAGGTCGAGAAGGCAGGCGGCAAGGCGCTGCCGCTGGCCTGCGACATCCGTGACGAGCAGAGCGTCGAGAAGTCGGTGACCGAGACCGTGGCGAGGTTCGGCGGCATCGACATCCTGATCAACAACGCCAGCGCCATCAGCCTCACCGGCACGCTGGCGACGCAGATGAAGCGCTACGACCTGATGCACCAGATCAATTCGCGCGGCACCTACATGGTCTCGCAAAAGTGCATCCCGTATCTCCTGAAGGCCGCGAATCCCCACGTGCTCAACCTCTCGCCGCCGCTCGACTTCGACGTGAAGTGGTTTTCCAACCACGCGGCCTACACCCTCGCCAAGTTCGGCATGTCGATCTATGCCTGGGCGATGGCCGAGGAGTTCAAGGGCGAGATCGCGTTCAACTGCCTGTGGCCGCGCACCGGCATCGCGACCGCGGCGATCCAGAACATCCTGGGCGGCGAGGACGGCATGAAGCGCTGCCGCAAGCCGGAGATCATGGCCGACGCGGCCTATGCCATCCTCAACAGGCCGGCGACGAAGTGCACCGGCAACTTCTTCATCGACGACGAGGTTCTGGCCGCCGAAGGCGTCACCGATTTCGACAAATATGCCGTATCACCCGGCACGCCGCTGATGCCCGACTTCTTCGTGCCGGCCGAAGGCGCCCGCACGGTCGTCGGCCGGGCGTAGATCGTGGCAACGTTCCTGCTGATCCATGGCGCCTGCACCGGCGGCTGGTGCTGGGAAAAGGTCGCGCCGCTGCTCGAAGCCAACGGCCACAAGGTCTGCGCGCCCGACATGCCGGGCCTGGGCAAGGACGACACGCCGCCCGCCAACGTCACGCTGGCCGACAATGTCGAGAAAGTCTCACGGCTGCTCGACAAGATGGAGGAACAGGTCGTGCTGGTCGGCCATTCCCTCGGCGGCATCACCATCAGCGCGGTCGCCGAAGCCCGGCGGCGCAAGCTCAAGGCCCTGGTATATCTTTGCGCCCTGCTGCCGACTTCGGGCAAGTGCGGCAAGGACATGACCTCGCTCGAGCCCGACACGATGTTCCGGCTTTCGCGCCAGGTCAGCCCGGACGGACTTACCTACACCTTCTCTCGCGACAAGCTGCCGACGCTGTTCTACGCCGACGTCTCGCCGGAGGATCGCTACAAGGCGATGGAACGCCTGCGGCCGCAGCCGATCTCGATCTCGACCACGCCGGTGACCCTGACCGAGGACCGCTTCGGCTCGGTGCCGCGCTGGTACATCGAGTGCACGCACGACAACGCCGTGCGCATCAACCTTCAGCGACTGATGGTGAAGATGACCCCGTCCAAGGTCATCAGCATGGAGTGCGGCCACTCGCCCTTCTTCAGCAATACCGAGGAACTCGTCGAGCACCTGGAGGCGATTGCCCGGTCATCCTGAGC
>CADECW010000070.1 GCA_902825855.1 uncultured Rhodospirillales bacterium
ATCGAGGCGCGCACCCGCAAGCTGTTCGAGATCTGCCGCCTGCGCGACGTGCCGATCGTGACCTTCATCAACAAGCTCGACCGCGAGGCCAAGGACCCGATCGAGCTTCTGGACGAGATCGCTTCAACCCTGGCGCTCGATGTGGCTCCCATGACCTGGCCGACCGGCTCGGGCCAGGCCTTCAGGGGCACCTACGACCTGACCAACAGCCGCATGCTGGTGTTCGATTCGAGCGACCGCAGCCGCATCGGCGAGGTGATCGAGAACTACACCATCGACGATGCCCGGCTGGCCGAGGAGGTCGAGCTGGTGCGCGCGGGCTATCCAGCCTTCGATATGGAGTCCTACCGCGCCGGTCACCTCACGCCGGTGTTCTTCGGCAGCGCCTACAACAATTTCGGCGTCCGCGAGCTTCTCGACGCTCTGGCTGCCTGGGCGCCGCCGCCGCGCCCGCAGCCGGCCGAGCCGCGGCCCATCGAGCCGACCGAGCCCAAGGTCGCGGGCTTCGTTTTCAAGGTCCAGGCCAACATGGACCCCAACCACCGCGACCGCATCGCCTTCCTGCGGCTGTGCAGCGGCAAGTTCCGCCGCGGCATGAAGCTGACGCAGATGGGCACCGGCAAGACCCTGTCGGTCAATTCGCCGATCCTGTTCTTCGCCCGCGAGCGCGAGATCGTCGACGAAGCGTGGCCCGGCGACATCATCGGCGTGCCCAACCACGGCGTGCTGCGCGTCGGCGACACACTGACCGAGGGCGAGACTGTCAAGATCGTCGGCATCCCCAACTTCGCGCCCGAGATTCTGCGGCGCGTGCGGCTCGAGGATCCGATGAAGTCGAAGCAGCTCAAGCGTGCGCTCGACGACCTGGCCGAGGAGGGCGTGACCCAGGTGTTCCGCCGCGTCATCGGCGGCGATCACATCGTCGGTGTCGTCGGCGAGCTGCAGCTCGACGTGCTGAAGACCCGTGTCGAGGCCGAGTACCAGGTCAAGATCGACCTCGAGCCCGCTCCCTTCGAAACAGCGCGCTGGATCTCGGCCGACAGCAAGGCCGACCTCGAGGCGTTCATGTCGGCCAACCGCGGCGGCATGTCCGAAGACCGCGACGGCGCGCCGGTCTTCCTGGCCCGCAACGCCTGGGAACTGGGCTACATCGCGGAGAAGTCACCGAAGGTGAAGTTCTCCGATATCAGGGAACGGTCATAGTCTTTCGGATCGGCGTCCTCCGCTAACCCTTGCGCTCCGTCACCGGCTCGGTGACGTGCTGGGCTCGCAACTCCGCGAGCTCGGCCGCTTTCAGCCCCAGCAGTTCCGCCAGCACCTTCTCCGTATGCTGCCCGAGCGTCGGCGCCGGGCTGCGGATCTCCGGTTTGCCACCGGTATGGAGCCGGATCGGCGAGATCGGCACGCGCGTTCTGCCGCGGCGCGGATGGTCGACGTCGACCCAGAAGCCGCGTGCCTCGAGATGCGGATCGCGCGCCACTTCGCTCGCCGTCTTCACCGGTGAGCAGGGGACATGCGCCTCGTTGAGCAGTCGCATCACCTCGGCCTTGCTGCGCGACAACGTCCAGGCGCCGACGATATCGTCGATCTCGGCCATGTTGCGAGCCCGCGCTACAGTGCTGCCATACTCGGGATGCTGGGCGAGCTCGGGACGGCCGAGCAACTGGCACATCGACTGCCAGTGCCGCTCGGCCGAGGTGAAGATCGCCACGTAGCCGTCGTTGCAGCGATAGGTGTTGTACGGCGCCATGGCGAGCGCGGGATGGCGGTTGCCGGTGCGCTCGGGCACGCTGGTGTCGCCGTCCATCACCGCGCCCAGCGCCGAGGCCAGGGCGATCGTTCCAGCCTCGTGCATGGCGACCTCGACGCGCTGGCCCTTGCCGGTGCGCTCGCGCTGCACCAGCGCGCCCAGGATTCCGGCACAGAGATGGATGCCCGCCAGGAAATCGCAGACGGCGGCGCCGGCCTTGGTCGGCGGACCATCGGGCTGGCCGGTCGAGTTCATGATGCCGGTCATTGCCTGGACCGTGACATCCATGGCGGCGAGATCGCGATAGGGCCCGTCGAGCCCGTAGCCCGAGCTGCCGCCATAGACCAGGCGCGGATTGAGCTTGCTCAGCACGTCGTAGCCCAGCCCCAGCCGGTCCATGACGCCCGCGGCGAAGTTTTCGATCAGGACGTCGGCCTTGGCGACCAGGTCGAGGAAAATCTGCTTGCCGCGCGGTTGCTTGAGGTCGAGGACCACCGATTCCTTGTTGGAGTTCAGCATGACGAGCGGCCACGGCTCGACCTCCCGCTTGCGCCGTCGAACGACGTCGCCTTCCGGCGGCTCGACCTTCAGCACGCGCGCGCCCATGAACCCCAGGGTCAGGCCGCAATAGGGTCCGTTGTAGATCTGCCCAAGATCGAGGACGAGCATGCCGTCGAGCGGGCGGCGGATCTCCATGACTGTTTCCTTTTCTCTCGTCCCGAAGGGGCTATCGCTCATGGCAATTTTTTCCCGTCATCCCGAGCGAAGCCGCCCGAAGGGCGGCGCAGTCGAGGGACCTCGTCTTGTCGACGCATCGACAGATCAGGTCCCTCCACTTCGCCTCGCTGCGCTCGGCTCCGGTCGGGATGACGGGGGTGGTGTGGCATATCACTTTCTACTTCGCCGCAGGATGCACCTGTTTGAAATGCCGCGCGATGTCGATGCGCCGCGTGATCCAGACGCGCGGCTGGGCGGAGAGCCAATCGAGCACCCGTGCGAGCCCCAGCGCGCGGCCGGGATGGCCGATGATGCGATTGTGCAGGCCGAAGCTCAGCATGCGCGGCGGGTCCTCCTCGAGTACGCACTGCACGGCGTTCTTGATGTAGGCGAGGTACTCGTCGCCCGAGGTCATGCCCTGGCGCGCGAACCGCACGTCGTTGTGGGTGATGGAATACGGCACGATCAGTTGATTGCGAGAACCCACTTTCAGCCAGTAGGGCAGCTCGTCGTCGTAGGTGTCGCTGTCGTACTCGTAACCGGCGTCGAGCAGCAGGTTGCGCGTCTGCATTGAGGGCGCATAGCGGCTGTACCAGCCGGCCGGCCGCGTGCCGATGGTGCGGGTGATGCTCTCGGTCGCCAGCTCGATCTGCTTCTTCTCGTGGTCGGGCGCCATGGTGGCGTGCATCTCCCACTTGTAGCCGTGGCCTGCAACGTCCCAGCCCGCCTCGCGCATGGCCGCACACGCCTCCTGATTGCGCTCCAGCGCGCGGGCGATGGCGAACACCGTGCAGGGGAGCCTGCGCCGGGTGAAGATGCGGTGCAGCCGCCAGAAGCCGGCCCGGCTGCCGTACTCGAACATGCTCTCGGCGCCGAGATCGCGGCCTGTAAAGCTGGCTGTCGAGCCCTCGGTCAGGGCAGCCTCGCTCGCCGGATCGCCGTCCGGCACAGCGCGCTCGCCGCCCTCTTCGTAGTTGATCACGAAATTGACCGCGACGTGTGCGCCGCCAGGCCACTTGGGATCCGGCGGATGGCGCCCGTAGCCTACGAAATCGCGGACGCGGCCGGCCTCTTCATCGGTCATGCATCACCTCCCGAGGCCGACCTTACCGTGAAGTGACAGGCTGCGGGCGGGTGAAGCGCCGATCAGGATCGTTCTGCGAAGCGGGCGGGCAACTGCGGGAGCCTTTTTGGCATTGGTCAGGAACGGGGGAGGTGCCCATGAAGCCCGTAGTGACAGCGATTGGCCTCACCACCTTGATTCCCGCCATCGCCCTGGCGCAGACCGACCGACCGGCGGCCGATCCGCTGGCCGTCAGGCCTGTCCCGCCGCACGAACAGCGGGCCGACGCCGAGACGATCCGGACGAAGATGGAGCAGGCCGGCTACACCGAGATCGCCGACCTGGCACGCGACAGCATGGGAGTCTGGCGCGTCCACGGAAAGAAGGGGAACGAGCCCGTCGAGCTCATCGTCGACAAGGGCGGCCGGATCAAGACCGCGCCCAGGTGAGCGGTGCCGTAACATGATCGGCTTCCTGCCGGCCGGAATGTCCTGCTAGAGAACATTCACGTCATCGCCAGAGACTGGAACCCGCCATGAGCGCTGCCAAAGTCGTGCACATCGATCCCGGCCCGCGGCTGAGCGAAGCCACCGTGTTCGGCGATCGCATGTATCTGTCGGGCATGATCCCGGAGGACACGTCGCTCGACATCACCGGGCAAGTGAAGCAGTCGCTGGCCGAAATCGATGCGCTCCTGAAGAAGGGCGGCAGCGACAAGACGAAGATCCTGTCGGCCGTGATCTGGCTTCGCGACATCGGCGACTTCGCGGCCATGAACGCAGTGTGGGACGCCTGGGTCGTGCCCGGCCAAACGCCGGCTCGCGCCACCGTGCAAGCCAGCCTCAATGACCCAAGGATGAAGGTCGAGATCATGGTCGTCGCGGCGATCTGACATGGAGGCGCCGCAGTACGACGTTGCCGTCGTCGGCGGCGGCAGTGCCGGCACCGCGGCCGCGATCGCCGCGGCGCGGTGCGGGGCGCTGACCATCTTGCTCGAGAAGGGACCCTGCCTCGGCGGTGCCGCGACGCTGCGCAACGTGCTCACCTATTGCGGCCTCTACACGCTGGGCGACGAGCCGCGCCGTGCAGTCCTGGGGGTCGCCGAGGAGGTGATGGCCGGGTTGCGCAAATTGGGAGCCGTCACCGGCCCGCAGCGCCACCGCGGCGTTTTCGTGGTGTTCGATCCCGAGGCGGTCAAGCTCGTGCTCGATTCCTTGTGCGCCGAGGCCGGCGTGCAGGTGATGTTCAACGCCTTCGTCTGCGGTGCCACGCGGACCGACGGCCGCATCGTCGATCTCCGCTGGCAGGATCATGGCGGCGAGCACACCATCCGAGCCCGCGCCTTCGTCGATGCCAGCGGCGAGGGCGATCTTGCCCAATTCGCCGGTGCGGCGACGCGCTACGGCAACGATGGTGCCGTGAACCTCGGTACGCTCGCCACGCGTCTCGGCGGCATCCCGCGCGATGTCGTCGTCACGGCCGATCAGCTCACCGCTGCCGTGCAGGCGGCGAAGGCGGCTGGCCGCGAACCCCTCAGCAAGGATCGCAGCGTGCTGACGCGGCTGCCGCTCTCGGGCGACCTCGTCTGCTATCTCGCCTCGGAGGACTACGATCCCCGCGATGCGAAGAGCCAGAGCGCCGCCGAGCGTCGCGGCCGGCAGCAGGCGTGGGCGTATCTTGAGGTCATCCGCAGCCTGCCGGGCTGCGCCAATGCCTGGCTCGTCTCGACCGGTCCTGAGTTCGGCACGCGCGAAGCGCGTCACATCGAGGCGGTGCATCGACTGGCCTGGCAGGACGTGGTCGAAGGCCGGCCGCAGCCCGACAGTATCGCGCTCGGAGCGTGGGGCGTGGAATGGCACGATCGCACGACGCTGCAAAGCAGCTTCATCTATCCGCCCGGCAAGACGGCCTACGAAATTCCGCTGCGCTGCCTGATCAGCCGCGACACCGAGAATCTCTTCGCCGCCGGCCGCGTCGTCGACGCCGACCGCCAGGCGGGCGCCAGCCTGCGCGTCATGGGCACGGCTTTCGCGACGGGACAGGCCGCGGGCGTCGCAGCGGCGATGCTTGCCGACCGCGGTGAATTGGACAGCATCCGCGTGCGTGATGTCCTGCGCGAACAGGGAGCGCTGATCGCGGCCAGCGAGATCATCTAGCGCCTAAGGCGAGGTGCGCTGCGTCGTCGGTGGGGCGCCGCTAGGCATGTTCGCGGGCTTATCCTTCAGGAAATACGCGGCCGCCGCCAGCACGACGATGCACAAGCCAAGGAGCATTCCGCGGACCTCTCGGCTCATTTGCCCTCCATCGGCTCAATGTAAGCCCAAGCTTTGCTCGGTTCCACCTCGAGGGAATCTGCTCTAAGGTCGGCGCCGTTTTTGGAGGAGGAGAGACAATGAGCATCCAGCGCATCAATGCCGGCCCCCGCATGTCGAGCGCGGTCGTCCATGGCAACACGGTCTATCTTGCGGGCCTGACGGCCGACGACACCAAGGCCGACGTCAAGGGCCAGACCAAGCAGATCCTCGACAAGGTCGACAAGTTCCTGAAGGAAGCCGGCACCGACAAGTCGAAGATCCTGTCCGCCAATATCTGGCTGACGGACATCGGCACCTGGAGCCAGATGAACGAGGTGTGGGACGCCTGGGTCGCCCCGGGTTCGTCGCCGGCGCGCGCCACGGTCGAGGCCAAGCTCGCCAACCCGGCGCTCAAGGTCGAGATCATGGTGCAGGCCGCCAAGTAGGCGGCATCCGTCCTATGGACAGAGGGCCGGCTATTGCCGGCCCTTTTCGCGTGCGCTCAAAACCCATCGGAGGGATGAAAGGTGCCTGTGGACTTCTTCGAGCGTTTCCTCGGACAGACCGGCAAGCTCCCGCTCGTCGAGATACCCTTCGAAGATGAGGCGCGCCAGGATAAGCGTCAGCTTCCAATTGCGGTATTCGAGCAGGTTGTCGAGTTCCCGGCCCACTGAGCGAGAGTCATCGACGAGGGACCACATGTCCTCGATCGTCGTCGCCGCAGCGGCCTTCGCCTTGAACTCGGCAAGAGTTTTCGCCAGTACCGCTTCGCGCCCCTTTTCGTAGGCGCGACGCGCGATCCTCTTCTCGGCTTTGGGCAGTTCCCGCATAGTCGGGTCTCATAGCAGCTTCATGAAGTTGCGCTTGCGCCTGTGGCGATCCTTGAGATCAGCCAGATAGATTGTCTGCTTTGCGGCACTGCGCAATGAGGCCATGCGGCGTATCAGCTTCGCCGCCTCCTCATAGCGGCCGAACTTGACTTGTTGCTCGACCAGGTCGCCATAGACCAGCAGCGCCTTGCCAGGGTGGGTCGCCCTGGTGGCCTCGGCAAGCTCATGACGCAATTGCGCTCCGCAGCCGCCACCCCGCTCCATGGCAGACCACGCAGCATCGAACAGCTTTTCCTTGATCAGCGTCTGGACCAGCAGATCGACAACGTCGTGGTCCGTTGATTGGCGCGCATCGAGAAGCGTCAGAGCCCGATCGCGCGCGGCGATCCCGCCGAGCTTTCGAAGCCGTGCGTACAGCTCATCGCTCGGCGCCTGCTCGAAGGCGCGCCATAAGTGCCTCTCGGCCTCGACCTTGCGGCCGGCCTTCGTCAGCAGACCAGCGGTGAACAAGACGAGCCTTTCATCCGGCTTGTCGTCCTCGAATTTCCACAGGCCTTCCTCGGCTCGTCGCAATGCCTCGTCCTTGCGGCCTTGTGCCAGACAGAATTCGGCCAGACGAAGATAGTCCAATGGTGAGGTGAGGTCGCCGGAGCGAAGGGCAATCCGCTCCTCGACGTTGCCTTCGCGTTCGGCGAAGAAGTCGAGCATGTCTTCGAGTTGCCCTCGCTTTTCGGCAGATTCGTAGACCTTGGTGCGGGGCGGTAGTTTCTTCCAAGCGTCGCGGGCCAGGCGCCGGTATTCGGCGAGGCCTGCTTTGCCCAGCACGTCGTCATAGATCTCCGCCGCTCGATAGAACGTATCGTACTCTCCATCCTTCTCGCGGCCGAACAGGACGCGCGCAAGGCTGACTGGATCAGGACGAACGGCACGACAAGCGGCGAGATGGATGTCGCGTGCCTGTTCGAGCAGTGCGCCGCAATGGCCATCGGAGTCGTCGATGCTTTCGATGGCGCGCTCGACGCGATCGATGGCGTGCTCGGCCAGTTTCAGGGCCACGCCGGCCTGTTTGCCGGCGGCGAGACGGGCGATGGAATCCAGGACAGAGGCAACGCCGTCGGCCCAACCGGCCGCTGCCCGATATTCCACGAAGTCCCGGGTGCGCGTGGCGCCGTCGATTGCCCGCTGCAACCGCTTCATCAACGACGTGTCGTCGTCCTCGACAGTCGCGCTGGCCATGTCCAGCTTGCGCCACAGCGCAGGGTCGCGCTCGGCCATCTCCAGGACCATGTCGACCAGGCCATCGATTCCCTTGTTTTTCAGATGTGCCCGGATGCGGCCGAGCGCCGTGGCGCTGTCCCCGGCTTCAGCGGGCTCCTCATCGGCGGCGAGCGCCGTCGCCACCATGTGCTTGCAGAAACCCCAGTCCGTGAAGGCCGGACACGAGCATTCGCCGCCGATCTTCTTGCCGCGACCGGTAAGCACGACACGGTAGTCGTCGCTGCCGGCGACCTGGGCCAGTACGCGCTGCGGTTCGAGCGAGAGAATCTCGACCTGCTCGTGCGCATGGTAGGCCTTGCCGCGCTCGAAGACCTTGTCGCCGGCCAGTTTGCGTAGGGTTGTGATGTCGAAGCGCGATGGCATCGCTGTCCTGGACTTGCCGCCTTTCACGTCTGCGGCTGCAGCAGAGCCGTGGTTTCGATCAGATCCAGTGCCTCGTCCAGGGTTGCCGAACGATGGGTGCGCCACCATTGCCCATTGTGCCGATGCCACATCACGTCGAAGCGGGTCTCGGTCAGGTTCTCCTCGACATGGTCGAAGCGTGTGAAGGCAGAGTCGAACGTCTCGCCCTCGTTTTCCTGCCATCCGGAGCGGTAGCGCAGCAGGAAGCTGTACTTGTTTCCGCGCCACTTCCCGAACATGTCGATCGGGTAGTTGAAGCGGGTTGGTTTGATCTCGGGCAGGAAGCGCGGCTTCAGCTTTTCGGTAACGAAACGTTCGCAGGTCGCCGACACGATGGCTTTATCCTCCGCGGAAAGGGCTTTCACCCAGACCCCCTTGCGTGTCGCCATTGCCCAACTCCAAAATCCGGCCGACGGATCGTACGACTTGCGCCGTCCTTCGCCTACCGCGACGATGGTGGATGACTTTCAATCGCCAGGTTGTCGGATCGAGGTGCAGGAGACAGTCACCTCCCAATTCGGCTTCTTGGAGCAGCAGAAGGAGGGCGGCCTCATGGCAGGATCCAAACCGCGCGTCGTGGGCTTCAACCATGTGGCGCTGGAGGTCGGCGACATCGAGGAAGCTTTGGCCTTCTATCGCCGGCTGTTCGAGTTCGAACTGCGCGGCAAGAGCGCCGACATGGCCTTCATCGATCTCGGCGACCAGTTCATTGCCCTGCAGAAGGGCCGCAGGCAGGCGCCCGACGATGGCCGCCATTTCGGCCTGGTGGTCGACGACAAGGAGGCGGCGCGCCAGGCCCTGAAGGCGGCCGGCGTGGAGTTGCTGCCCGGCCCGTTCCTCGACTTCCGCGATCCATGGGGCAATCGCATCGAGATCGTGGGCTACGACAACATCCAGTTCACCAAGGCGCCTAACGTCCTGCGCGGCATGAAGCTCGAGCGACTCGCCAAGAACGAAAACGCACGCAAGGAGCTCGCTGAAAAAGGCATGGCGGTTGAATGAAGACGATCAGCGGCCAATGGAACGCGGCGCCGGGCGCGGTTACTCTCATCGACGCCCACCATCACCTTTGGGATCTGAAGGCTAACCGCTACCCCTTCCTCATCGACGCGCCGGAACCTCACTTCTTCCTGGGGTCGTATGACAAGATAAGGCGCAACTACCTGCCGGAGGACTATCTGCAGGACTCGAAGTCCCACAACGTGTTGACCACGGTGCATTGCGAAGCCGAGATGGATCGCTCCAGGCAAGTCGCCGAAACCGAGTGGCTGACCGAAGTGAATGCACGCTGGGGCTTCCCCGGCGCCATAGTCGCCCACGCCTGGTTCCACACCGACAATGCCGAGGAAATCCTTGCCGCGCAGGCGCGCTATCCCCTGGTGCGCGGCATCCGGTCGAAGCCGGTGACGTCGCTTCGCCCCGATGCCGCGAAGCCGGGAGCGTCCGGCACCATGCAGGACGAAAAATGGCTGCGCGGCTTTGCGCTCCTGGAGAAGTACTGCCTGTCCTGGGACCTTCGCGTGCCCTATTGGCACCTTGTCGAGGCTGCCGACGTGGCGCGGCAGTTCACGCGCGTGCCGATCGTTCTGAACCATACCGGCTTTCCCTGGGATCGCAGCGAAGAGGGCCTCGCCGCCTGGCGCCGGGGCATGGAGGCGGTGGCGCGCCAGCCCAACGTCCACGTAAAAGTCTCCGAGTTCGGCCTGAAGGACGCGGCCTGGGACTACGAATCGAACCGGCGCGTTGTCGTCGAAGCGATCGCGATCTTCGGCATCGAGCGATGCATGTTCGCGAGCAACTTTCCCGTCGCCAGTCTCAGGATCGACTACGACACGCTTGTCCGTGCCCTCGACCGAATGCTTGCCGACCGTTCGCAGGCCGATCGAGACCGCTTCTTCTGGCAGAACGCTGCATCGTTCTACCGTCTCACGGTGCCTGCACATGCCGACGCCACTTGAGGACAAGGAAGCCATCCGGGAGCTTTTCAGCGAGTACTGCTTCCGCATGGATGAATTCCGCTTCGCCGAGCTGGGCGCGCTGTTTGTCGCCGACGGCGAATGGATCGCGCCCTATGCGCGGGCGTGCGGCCCGGCCGAGATCGCGGCCTTGATGGCGCGCAACATCCCGGCCGAGCCCAGGCGCAAGCACCTGATCATGAACAGCCTGATCCAGATCGCCGGCGATCGGGCAACCGCCCGCACGAGCTACCTGGTCGTCCTCCAGGCGGCGGGCGCCGGCCTGGTGCCGTCGGTCGCCGGCACCTACGAGGACGTGCTGGTGCGAGCGCCCGACGGCTGGCGCTTCCGCGAGCGCCGGCTGGTTCACGACCTGCGAGGCGAGCTTGGCCTGAACGTGCCGGAGGAGCAGGCCGCTCGCACCGGGGATCACTAATGCATGATCACCTTGACGGAGTGCCGTTCGCCGACGTCGTCGGTCAGCCACAAGATGACGTTGAACGGCTGGTCAGCCGACCTGGACTGGCCGTCGATCAGGAAGCGCAGCGACACGACGGAAATCCGCCGCGGCGGCAGAGGGTTCTGCGCGGCGAACTTGCCCGTGTTCGGGTCTCGCACGCCAACGAGTACGTCCGCATTGGCCGGCATGCCGACGAACTCTGCGGCGGTGATCCGACGGGGAGCATTCGTCAAGTTGCTCGCCTCGAGGTAGATCTGGATCTCCATCCGCGGCGTTGGCTGTGAGCTGTCGCTCGGCCGCCAGAATGACTGGTACGCCGGATCGCGATGGACCAGGAAGCGCAGGCGGCCTTGCGGTTGGCCACGGAGGCGCGCTGTCAGCCAATCCCAAGCCTTGCCAAGCATACGATGGTAACTCCGAGCAACGCCCTCAGGTCTATCGCCTCATCTTTGCGATTTCGACCGCTACTTCAGGGGTGTCGGCAAACACCGGCACCATGTTGGACTTGTGCATGGTGGCCACGCCCAGGAGCTTGCGCTTGCCGCGATAGACCTTCGGTTCCGGCTTTGTCGGGACGTCGCCGCGACTGTTCAGCGACGGAATGTCGGGCGAGGGCCTGGCGTAGGCGGGCTCCCTGGCCGGTGCGACGATCTTTCGGCCGGGATTGCCCACTCCCATGCGTTTCAGAAAACGCGCATGTTCGGCCTCGGCCTTCAACAGGGCCTTCGACTTCTTCGACCGGGACTTTGGCCTTCCGGTCTTGCTGGTCGTGTACATCGGGGGCAGCAGAGCCATCGTCCTGAAATGGCGATGCGTGGCAGGTTCCACAAGGTGCCGCGCGACTCGCACTGCCCTGGGACCGGCCGATCGTCAGTTGATCGGCCCCATGATCTTGCCGGGGTTCATGATGTTGTCGGGGTCCAGTGCCTTCTTGATCGAGCGCATCAGAGACATGGCTTCGCCGTGCTCCTCGTAGAGGAATTTGATCTTGCCGAGGCCCACACCGTGCTCGCCGGTGCAGGTCCCGCCGAGCGACAGCGCGCGCGCCACCATGCGGTCGTTCAACTCCTCGGCGCGTTTCAAATAGGTCGGATCGTCGGGGTTCACCATCATGGTGAGGTGGAAATTGCCGTCGCCGACATGACCCACGATCGGTGCGTAGAGACCGCTCGCCACGATGTCCTTCTGTGTCTCCAATATGCATTCGGCGAGGCGGGAGATCGGCACGCAGACGTCGGTCGCCCACATGCCCCAGCCGGGCTTGGCGGCCTTGGCTGCCCAGGCGGCGTCGTGGCGCGCCTGCCACATCCTGGTGCGCTCCTCGGCCTGGCCGGTCCAGGCGAAGTGGCCGCCGCCATTCTCCTCGGCCAGCGCCTGCACCATCTCGGCCTGCTCCTTGGCGCTGGCCTCGGTGCCGTGGAACTCGAGCATCAGCGTGCTCTTGAGCGGCAGGTCGAGCTTCGAATACCTGTTCACGGTGTCGACCGTCTCGGTGTCCATCAGCTCGATGCGCGCCACCGGGACGCCCGACTGGATCGTCTGGATCACGGTGTTGACCGCGCCTTCCAGCGTGTCGAAGGCGCAGGTGGCCGAGACCATGGACTCGGGGATGCCGTACAGGCGAAGCGTGATTTCCGTGATGATGCCGAGCGTGCCCTCGGAGCCCACGAACAGCTTCACCAGGTCGTAACCGGCCGAGGACTTGCGCGAGCGCCGGCCGAGCCGCATCAGCCTTCCGTCCGGTGTGATCACCTGCAGCGCCAGCACGTTTTCGCGCATCGTGCCGTAGCGCACGGCATTGGTACCCGAGGCGCGCGTGCTGGTCATGCCGCCGATCGAGGCGTCCGCGCCGGGATCGATCGGGAAGAAGAGACCGGTGGCGCGGATGTATTCGTTGAGCTGCTTGCGCGTGACGCCCGGCTGGACGACGACGTCGAGGTCGGCCTCGTTGACCTGCAGGACCTTGTTCATGCGACTGAGGTCGAGCGAGATACCGCCGTTCGGCGCGCTGATGTGGCCTTCCAGCGAGGTGCCGGTGCCGAAGGCGATGATCGGCGTCTTGTGCCGGGCGCAGATCTGCACGACCTGCTGGGCCTCCTCGGCCGATTCGACGAACACGACGGCGTCGGGCAGGTGGGCTTCGTGGAAGGAGATGTCCTTGCCATGCTGCTCGCGCACCGCGTGCGCGGTGCTGACCCGTTCGCCAAACAGCTTCTTCAGCTCGGCGATGGTGGCGTCGACGTGAGGGGCCTTTACCTGGGCCGTTGCGGCCATATGGGTTCTCCTAGCGTAGGCCGGTTGGATACGCTCAAATACGGCGAAAGCCAACCGAGGGGACGACCATGCGCGATGTCTATGTAATTGGCTCATATACCACCGCCTTCAAGAAGCATCCGGGCATGAGCTTCGGCGACCTGTCGCGCGAGGCCTATCTCGGCACGCTTTCTGATGCCGGCATGAAAAATGGCGCCGACATCGAGGCAGGCTGGCTAGGCAATTGCGGCATGGGCTTCTGGGGGCAGAACTCGATCCGCGCCCAGGCGCTCTTTCAGCCGCTGGTCGAGGAGGGGCTGTTCCCCGAGCGCGTACCGATGTTCAACGTCGAGAATGCCTGCGCCACGGCCTCGACGGCGTTCATGGGCGCCTGGAAGGACGTCCTGGCCGGGACGCACGAGCTCTCCTTCTGCATCGGCATCGAGAAGCTCTTCAGCCCCGATGCGCCCGAGCGCACCGCGGGGCTGTTCAACCAGGGCTACATAACCAGCCAGCACGACCGGCTGGTACAGGAGATGAACCGTGTCGGCGAGATGGTGGGCTCGAAGTTCGCCCCGGGCGACGACCGCACCATCTTCATGGATACCTATGCCATGCAGGCCAAGTGGCACATGTGGAAGTACGGCACGACGCAGGCGCAGATCGCGGCCGGAGCCGCCAAGAACCACAACTACGGCGCGCTGAACGACAAGGCGCAGTACCGCTTCCAGATGACGACACAGTCCGTCCTCGAGGACCGTCCGGTGTCCTATCCGCTGACCCGCGCCATGTGTGCGCCGATCGGCGACGGCGCCGCGGCTGCGCTGCTCTGCTCGAAGGAATACCTGGAGAAGCTGCCGGCCAGTGTCAGGGAGCGCGCCGTGCGCATCGCGGGCGTCGGCTTCTCGGGCGGCAAGTATCGCAACCTCGACGAACCCGGCCTGACGCGCGCCGCCGCCGACAAGGCCTACAAGATGGCAGGTCTGGGGCCCGACGACATCGACGTCGCCGAGGTGCACGACGCCACAAGCTTCTGCGAGATTTACCAGTGCGAGATGCTGCGCTTCTGCCCCGAAGGCGAGGGCGGCAAGTTCGTCGATTCCGGCGCGACGGGGCCGGACGGCAAGCTGCCGGTCAACACTTCCGGTGGCCTCGTGTCGAAGGGCCATCCCGTCGGCGCCACGGGTCTTTCGATGCTGGCCGAACTCACCACGCAATTGCGTGGCGAGGCTGGCATGCGGCAAGTGAAAGGCGCGGAGATCGCGCTGGCCGAGAACGGCGGCGGCGTCATCGGCATGGAAGAAGCTGTGGCTTCGGTGGTGATTCTGCAGCGGGGTTGAACCCACGCCGCGCAGGGTTGAAACGAGACGAGTGAAACCAACATTGGGGACTGAGGAATGACAATCCGCTTCGACAATCGCGTGGCCATCGTCACGGGTGCCGGCAATGGTCTTGGCCGCGCGCATGCGCTGCTGCTGGCCAGTCGTGGTGCGCGCGTGGTGGTGAACGATCCGGGCGGCGCGGTCGATGGAAAAGGCGGAGACCATGCGGCGGCCGACAAGGTCGTGGCCGAGATCAAGCGGGCGGGCGGCCAGGCAGTGCCCAACTACGATTCGGTGGCAGACCCGAAGAGGGCGGCCAACATCGTCAAGACGGCGGTCGATTCCTTCGGCACGGTCGACATCGTGGTCAACAACGCGGGCGTGCTGCGCGACAAGACCTTTCACAACATGACGGTCGAGGATTTCGACTTCGTGGTGAAGGTCCACTTCCTCGGTACCGCCTACGTGACCCATGCCGCCTGGCCGATCATGCGTGCCAAGGCCTACGGCCGGGTCGTCGTCACCTCGTCGAACTCCGGCATCTACGGCAATTTCGGCCAGGCAAACTATGGCGGCGCCAAGCTCGCCGTCGTCGGCTTCATGAATGCGCTGCGTCTCGAGGGCCAGAAGTACAACATCTTCGTCAACGCGCTGGCGCCGGTCGCCGGCACGCGCATGACCGAGAGCCTGATGACGCCGGAAATGCTGGCCAAGCTCGACCCGTCCTTCGTCTCGCCCATGGTCGCCTATCTGTGCAGCGAGCAATGCCAGCGCACCGGCGAGATCTGGAGCGCGGGCGCCGGCAACTTCGCCCGCATCGAGTACCGCGAGGCGCCGGGCCTGCGCATCTCCGGCCGCGCGCCCACCGTGGAGGATGTGGCCGACAACATCGAGAAGATCGCCGACCTCTCGACCAACAAGGTCTACCGGACCTCGACGGAAGAAGTGGCGGCGGTGGTCGGCTCCTGAACGCCGGGGTCACCTCGGGCGATCGCCTGGCGCCGGTCGTCGAATGGCTGGCGCATGATGGCAGGCTGGTCGCCCGACCAGCCGATTTCATGGAGCAGCTGATGATGCGCGTGGTGAAAGCGGGCATCCCCGTGTGGCGCGCTTACATCGGCCTGCAACTCGTCCATCCACAGCTGCAGGCCATGGCCTACATGTGGAAGCGCGGCGAGAAGGTGAAGGAATTCCCCCGCGCCTATGGCGTCCAGTTCACGCCGGCCTACATCGGTAGCCCGATGAAGACGGCGCGCGAGGAGGGCCGGGTGGTCCGCGTTCACCTCGGCAAGCTCACCGAGCACGACCACGCGGTGCTGCACGAACTCAAGGCCGACGGCGGCGTCGACTATGTCGCCATGCCGATGCGCATTCGCCGCGAGGCGGCGCCGCCTGTCGTCACCTTCGCCACCGACGTGCGCCCGGGCTTCTCCGACGAGGACATTGCCGACCTTGTACGGCTGGTCGACATCATGGGTGCGGTGACCGAGATGCATCTCGAGCACAGCGTGGCCGAGACCGTGGCCAACACTTATCTCGGGCGTCAGATCGGCCAGCGCGTGTTGAACGGCGCCATCCGCCGCGGCGAGGGCGAGGAGATCCGCGCCGTGTTGTGGTTCTCCGACCTGCGCGACTTCACCGGCATGAACGAGCGCCTGCCTCCTGCCGAGGTGCTGGAGCTCCTGAACAACTATCTGCAGCTGGTCGGCGATGCGCTCACCACCAACGGCGGGGAAATACTGAAATTCATCGGCGACGGCGTCATGGCCTATTTTCCGGCCGAGGATGCGCTGTTCCTGCCGATGGTGACCGGCCAGGCGCTGGCCGCCGCCCGCCGCCTGATCTCGGACATCGAGGCGGCCAACGAAGCACGCGCCACGGGCGGCCGCGAGCCGGTGCGGTTCGGCGTCGGCCTGCATGTCGGCGACGTGACCTTCGGTAATGTCGGCACCGAGGACCGGCTCGACTTCACCGTCATCGGCCCCGCCGTCAATCGCGCATCGCGGTTGGAAGGCATGACCAAGGCACTCGGCGTGAGGGTCTGTGCCTCGGCCGAATTCAACGAGGTCTGCCAGGAGCCGATGAAGTCGCTCGGCAAGCACCGGCTGCGCGGCGTGCCCGCGCCGGTCGAGATCTTCACCCTGCCGGGTTGAATGTCAGACCAGGGCTTTCCAGCCTTCGACCCAGCCCAGCGCTTCCTCGTCGGGCAGAGGCTGGCTCGAGGCATCGACCTCCAGACGGTCGCCGAGCTTTCGCGCGCCGCAGAGCTCGAGCACCTTGTCGACCTTCTTGCCGCCGCCGCAGAACGTATCCTGATAAGTCATATCGCCGAGAGCGATGACACCGTAGCGGTGGCCCGACAGGTCGGGCCGCTCGCGCTCGAGCTTCTCGGCGAGCGGCAGGATGTTGGTCGGGATGTCGCCCGAGCCGTGGGTTGCGCAGATCGCCAGCAGGACATCGTGCGCCATGAGATCGGCGGTCGTCGCCGCCTTGTCGGTGACGTCGACGGAATGACCCGCCGCATCGAGCACCGGCTTCAGCGCATCGGCCACCATCTGGGCGTTGCCCGATTCGGTGCCGACCAGGATCAGGATCGTCGCCATCGCCGAGGGGATAGGCCAGCAAGTGCCGCGATGCGACGCGACCGGATGGCGCGGCCGACGGTCCGTGTGTAAGGCTGCCCCGACCATGGAACAAACCCCCGTCATTGCCGCTCTCGAGGGCGGCGTGCTGACCCTGACGCTCAACCGCCCGCAGCGGCTCAACGCCATGAGCAATGCGCTGATCGAAGCCATGAACCATCATCTGGCGCGCGCCAGCGACGATGCCGACATCCGCTGCGTGCTGCTGACCGGGCTCGGCCGCGGGTTCTGCGCCGGCGCCGACCTGTCGGGTGGGGGTACCGTCGATTCGACGGCTGCCGTGCCGCCCGATCTCGGCGCCAACATGGACCGCATCTTCAACCCGATGATCCGCGCCATGCGCGAGCTGCCCAAGCCGATTGTCGGCGCCATCAACGGCGTGGCGGCGGGTGGCGGCGCCAACCTTGCGCTCGCCTGCGACATCGTTCTGGCGGCGCGGTCGGCGCGCTTCGACCAGGCCTTCGTACGGATCTCGCTGATGCCCGACCTCGGCGGCACGTATTTCCTGCCGCGCACGGTGGGCGACGCTCGCGCCCGCGGGCTCGCGATGCTGGGCAAGTCGGTGCCCGCCGAGGAGGCCGAGCGCATGGGCATGATCTGGCAGACGGTCGATGACGCCGCGCTGATGGCCGAGGCGACGAAGCTCGCACGCCAGCTCGCCAGCGGGCCGACGCTCTCCTATGCCGCGATCAAGCAGGCGATCAACGCAGCCGCCACCAACACGCTCGACCGGCAGCTCGACCTGGAGCGCGACAGCCAGCGCGATCTCGGCCGCAGCGCTGACTACCGCGAGGGCGTCACCGCCTTCCTCGCCAAGCGGCCGGCGCAGTTCGCAGGACGGTGAAGACCATGAACTACACGACCATCACCATCGCCCGCGACCGGGGCCTCGCCACGCTGACGCTGAATGCGCCCGACAAGCTGAATGCCGTCTCGCGCAAGATGATCGCAGAGCTGAAGGATTGCTGGGAGACGCTGGCCGCCGACGGTTCGGTGCGCGCCGTGCTGCTCACCGGTGCGGGCCGCGGCTTCTGCGCCGGCGCCGACCTGAGCGATCCTGATCGTGGCAAGGAGGGCGGCGATTCGGGCTCGGCGCTCGAAAAGTTCTTCAATCCGGTGATCCGCCTGATGCGCTCGATGCCCAAGCCGATCGTGGCCGCGGTGAATGGACCGGCGGCCGGCGTCGGCATGAGCTTCGCGCTCGCCGCCGACATTGCGATCGCCGCGAAGTCCGCGAGCTTCCTGCAGGCGTTCGCGCGCATTGGCCTGCTGCCCGACGGCGGCAGCACCTGGTTCCTGCCGCGCCTGGTCGGCGAGCAGCGGGCGCGGGCGCTCGCCATGCTGGCGCCCAAGATAGGCGCCGAACAGGCCAAAGAATGGGGCCTGATCTGGGATGTCGTCGAGGACGGCGAGCTGATGAGGACGGCGACCGAGGTGGCGCAGGGCCTGGCCGACGGGCCGACCTTGTCGATCGCGCGCATCAAGGAAGCGATGAACCGCGCCTCGGGCAATCCGCTCAGCCAGCAGCTCGATCTCGAGCGCGACTTCCAGCGCGAGCTCGGCCGCAGCGAGGACTTCAAGGAGGGCGTTTCGGCCTTCCTCGGCAAACGCAAGCCTGCCTTCAAGGGCAAGTAGGGGGAAGCATGACGACGCCGCACAAGGAGATCACCTCGGGCCTGAAGTTTCCGGAAGGGCCTGTCGCAATGCCTGACGGCTCGGTGATCCTGGTCGAGATCGCACGCCAGACGCTGACCCGCGTCACGCCCGACGGCAAGCAGCACGTGATCGCAAAGCTGGGCGGCGGTCCAAACGGAGCGGCCATGGGCCCCAAGGGCAAGATCTACGTGACCAACAACGGCGGCTTCAACTGGATCCAATTGCCAGACGGCCGCATGTTCCCGGGCACGGCGCCAAGCGATTACAAGGGCGGCTCGATCCAGGTGGTCGATCCGGAGACCGGCAAGTTCGAGACCCTGTACGACTCGTGTGACGGCCGCAAGCTGAACGGGCCCAACGACCTGGTGTTCGACGATGCCGGCGGCTTCTGGTTCACCGACCTCGGCAAGACGCACGAACGCCAGGCCGACCGCGGCGCCGTCTACTACGCCAAGGCCGACGGCTCGAAGATCGAGGAGAAGATCTTTCCATTGGAGCGGCCCAACGGCTGCGGCCTCTCGCCCGACGGCAAGACGCTCTATGTGGTGGAGACGCCGACCGCGCGCTGCTGGTCGTTCGAGCTTTCCTCGCCCGGCGAGATCAAGTCGGCCAACGGGCCGTACCGCGGCGAGAAGGGCCGCGTGGTCACGGGCCTCGGCGGCTATCAGATGTTCGATTCGCTGGCCGTCGATTCGGCGGGCCATATCTGCGTCGCCACCTTGATCACCGGCGCAGTCTCCGACATCTCGCCCGACGGCAAGTCGGTGACGCAGTACAAGCTTCCCGATGCCATGGTGACCAACGTCTGCTTCGGCGGCCAGGACCTGCGCACGGCCTTCGCCACGCTCTCGCTCACCGGCAAGCTGGTGAGCTTCGAGTGGCCGCGGCCGGGCCTGAAGCTGGAGTATCTCAACAAGTAGGCCCTTCGTGGCGCGCGGTCGAAGGAAGAACGCCGCCGCCAACCGCGGCGGCATGGCGTTCGGCCGCAACCTGATGGTGCTGGCTGCGCCGATCCTGGCGATCGGCATCTACGGCGTCGCGCGGGGCGCGATGACGCTCAAGTGGCCACGAGCCCATGCCACCATCACCAGCGCCGAGCTGCTGCGCCAGACGTCGACGAGCCGCGGAATGGACGGCAGTTCTACCCAGAACGGCTGGAACAGCTTCCATGTGCTCTATCAGTATCGCGTCGGCGATCGCGACTATGTGTCAGGCGGCGTTGAGCCCTACGACTTTGGCATGCAGAACTCGGCGGGCGCCGCCAGGATGCGCGAGCGCCATCCGATCGGCTCGCAGGCCGAGGTCGCCTACGATCCTGACGATCCCGGCGTGGCCTACCTCGAGCCGGGACCGAGCTCGTTTGCGCTAATGCTGTCGGGAATCGGCGCCTTCATGCTGCTGGCGGGCTGGTGGATGCGCACCAAGGCGGCGCAGGGTATCGGCTCGATGAACGAGGAGGGCGCCACCGAACGCATCGCCAGGGCGCGGCGCGACGGTGACCCGCTGCTCTAGCTAGTCTCCGGGGGGCGCACGGGAGAAGGAGAAACGGCCTAACTTTTGATCAAGTCGACGATCTCAACCCAGTTCGGCTGCGTCCCCATCGGGTATTGGTGGACCGGCGTAAGTGCCCCGCTGCCCTGGTCGATCGCGTGCACCGTCATTGCCGACGAGTCCATGCCAACCGAGAGCAGGAACTTCCCTCGCGGGTCGATGGCGAAGCCGCGCGGTACCTTTTCGGTTGGCCATTTGCCGATCGCCGTCAGCGTGCCCTTGTCGGGGTCGATCCGGTAGCCATGCAAGGTGCTGGTGGTGCGGACGGCGCCGTAGACGAAACGTCCATCCGGGGTGACATGAATATCCGAGGCGAAGGCGGAGTCCTTGCCGTTGTGGTCGCCGGTATCGACGAAGGCGAGTTCGGTCAGCGTTCCCTTGTCCTTGTCGATCGAATAGGCGCCGATCGTCGCCGTGGTCTCTGTGAGGAGATATCCCCACTTGCCATTGGGATGGATGGTGAAGTGGCGCGGACCAGCGCCCGCTTTGGTGGCGACGACGGGCGGATCGCTGGGAGCGAGCTTGCCGCTCGCCACGTCGAACCTGAACTGCATGATGTGGTCCGCCCCCAGGACCGGCACGTAGACATGCCTGTTGGAGGCATCGACCAGGATGCAGTGCGTCTTGGGCTGCGTGTCAATGATCTGCGTTGCCTTTTCGCTGACGGCAGAACGGCCGTCCATCGGGTAGCTGGCAACTTTGGCGCCTACATAGGAGGCGCCCAGCAGGTGCTTTCCCGATCTGTCGACGGTGACATAGGCCATTTGGTCGACGAGCGGCGTCGTACCTACGAGGGCAAGTTTTCCGCTTCTGTGATCGATCGAGAAGGTCGAGACTGGATAGGGCTGGCCACGCAGTTGCGCATAGATGAAGCGCTTGTCTGGTGACAATGCCATCGGCAGGCTGGAAGGCGACTTGTCGCTGCCCGGGACTTCTTTCTTTTCGATCGGGGTCAACACTCCCGTATCGCGATTCATCGCGAGGACGCTGATGTCCCGGCTTCCGGCATTGGAGACATAGACGACGGTCTCAAGAACGGTATCGGCCATCGCGCTGCTTGCTCCGAAGGTACCAAGTGGAAGCGGGCCGAGCACAACAACGCCCCTGAGCCCGAAGTGCAACACTTCCCGTCGGTTGATCCGCACAGGTGCCATTGCTTCCTCCCTGTGGATGCTGCCTCAAAGCTTAACGGCCAGTAGAGAGAATGTCGCGGGAATGATTGTGATAGCGAGAATTGATGGTGGGCGGATCGAGCCGCTTGCACGCGGGCGCAGGCACTGCATGCCGCCACGCGTCGTCGTTGGCGCGCCGTCCAACACGGGGGATTCTGCCGAAACCCGCTTGGCCCATGCGTTGTTGACACAAACCGCATCAGCCGTGACTCTAACAGGCCTTGGGGATTGAGGGTGCAATCGTGGGCCAGCTGACCGCGATGGCGCACGGCAGTCTTTATGGAGCGTCATTTGGGGAACGCATCTACGGAGAAATCTGCGCGGCCGAACCGCACCGAATATCATTCTGCGCTGCCCATTGGATCATTCATCGGCCGATACAAGATCACGTCCGTCCTCGGCGAGGGTGGCTTTGGCATAACGTATCTTTGCCACGACACCCAGCTTCATCGCGACGTCGCCATCAAGGAGTACCTGCCGAGCACTCTAGCGATTCGACAGGGCGACACCGAGGTGCTTCCGCGATCGACTGCCGTGTCGAGCGA
This sequence comes from uncultured Rhodospirillales bacterium, assembly GCA_902825855.1. GTDB lineage: Bacteria > Pseudomonadota > Alphaproteobacteria > Reyranellales > Reyranellaceae > Reyranella. The sequence goes on from CADECW010000070.1 coordinate 21,891, forward strand.
TTTCGTCTGGGGCCGCAATCGCTTCCTCGATGAAGCTCGCACACTTGCGAAGTTGAGCAACATCCCTGGTGTAGTGAGGGTCCATGACTTCCTGGAAGCGCACGGCACCGCGTATGTCGTCATGCAGCTGCTCGTCGGCGAGACCCTGGCCGAATGCCTGATCCGCGAGACACGTCTTTCCCAATCGCGAATTGAGAAGATGCTCGTCCCCTTGTTGGATGGGCTGGAACAGATACATGCTGTCGGCTTCCTTCACCGTGACATCAAGCCGGCGAATATCATGCTGGCGTCCGATGGATCGCCAACCCTGATCGACTTCGGCGCGTCGCGGGCTGCCATTGCCGATCGTTCGCAGGTGATGACGGCGATCTTCACTCCCGGCTTTGCGGCGCCCGAGCAGGCGAGCATAGGCAAGCAAGGGCCTTGGACCGACATATATGGATTGGCGGCAACTCTCTATGCCTGCGCCTGCGGAAAGCCACCGCAAAGTGCTTTGGACCGCTTGCTCGATGACACCGGCACATCGGCTTTCGACGCGGATCCTCAGGGTTACAGCGCGTCGTTCAAATCTGCTATCGATGCCGGGCTTCTGCTTCAGGCGCACACTCGCCCGCAAAGTATCGCGCAGTGGCGAGAGGTCTTTGCCACCGGCGCTTGGCATTCAGGTGACAAGACTCAGCACAAGCTGGAGTCACCGGCCCCGGCGCAGACGAGCGCAGCATCCCCTGCTGTCGATCCTCAGATCGCAAGAAACGCACCTTCTTCACGACACATCCAGCGACTTTCGTTGATCGTTCTGCTCATTGTCTCCGCAGCAGTGGCTTCCTATTTCATCATTGTTCCTTCAGAAAAGCCTCGAGAGGGTGGCACTGCACAGGTTGTCGTGCCTTCGCCGGTAGCAGAGAGCCGCCAGCCAGCTGCAGAAGTGAAGCAGCCACCCTCGGATGTGAAGCAGCCGCCCTCGGATGTGAAGCAGGCAACCTCGGACGTGAAGCAGCCAGCCTCCGATGTGAAGCAGGCAACCTCGGACGTGAAGCAGCCAGCCTCCGATGTGAAGCAGCCAGCCACGGACGCGAAGCAGCCAGCCGCAGACGTGAAGCAGCCTCCCTCGGCGGGCCAGGCCGACGCTCAACCAGCGATCCAGCGTCCTCGTGAAGCAGAGACACCACGCCGGACGGAAGAAGACACCGCAGTCGCGACAGGACAGCGCGATTTGCTGAATGCTGCCATCAAGCAAGTGTCCGAAGGGGAAGCGTTTGCGAACGCAGAACCCGATGAAGTGCGCCTGCGACTGACCGTTCGGGACAGGAAGAGGGTTCAAGTCGCCTTGGGTTCACTGGGCTTCGATGTCGGCACCGTCGATGGCATCTTTGGGCCGCGCTCACGCCAGATGATTGCCGCGTGGCAAGGAAAGCGCGGCGAACCCGCCACCGGGTTCCTGACGGCAAAGCAGAAAGAGTCGCTCGAGGGTGAGGGTGCCGCCGCCCTTGCCAAATGGGAGGATGCCCAAAGACGCCTCGTGGCCGACGAACAGCGTCGACAGCAACAGCAGCCTGTCGCGCCGCCGCCTCCGCCGCCGCAGCAGCGGCGCTCCGGCTGGCGCTGGCCCTGGGAGTAGGTTGCGAACTCCGCCAGCTGCAAACAATGGCTCAGGCTTTCGCCAGTGCTCGGACCTCTCGGCTGGCGACGATCTTGCCGGTGGCATAGGCCTCGTGGTTGGCGTCGACGTCGCCCAGCTTGTAGCGGTAGTTCACCATCATGGCGTAGGACTGCTTCAGCCCGTTGGCGCTGGTGTCGGCGAGCCAGTTGAGGCGTTCGACGACCGCGCCGTTTCCGAGATGGAAATGCGCCACTCGGTCGAGCGCACGCCCCCTTTCGTCGGTCGTCGTCAGATAGCGTGCCGCGAGCCGTGTCAGGATGGGCCGAAGCGCCTTGTTGATCGCCGGAACCTCCCACCAGGTCGATCGATCGAGCAACTGGCGGACTGCGGCGGCGCCGGCAGCCTGATTGGTCACCGGCACCAGCGAGGCGATCTCGCCTTGGGTGAGCGCACTGTCGCCTTCGTTCTTGAGGCGGCCGTCGACATGCTGGCGCAGGCCGGGGATCGGCGAGAGCGTCGCGAAGTCCTTGATGTTGGGCATGTCTCGGGCGAGCTGCTCGGCCACGCGCTTGATCAGGAAGTTGCCGAAGCTGATGCCCGCCAGGCCCTGCTGGCAGTTGGAGATCGAATAGAAGATCGCCGTGTTGGCGTGCTTGGGATCGTGCGTCTCGGCGCGCGCGTCGAGCAGGCGCTGCACGTTGCCCGCCATGCCGTCGACCAGCGCCACCTCAACGAAGATCAGCGGCTCGTCCGGCATACGCGGATGGAAGAAGGCGAAGCACCGGCGGTCCGAGTCGAGCCGGTTCTTGAGGTCGCGCCACGAGCGGATGGCGTGCACCGCCTCGTAGTCGACCAGCTTCTCGAGAAGCGCCGCGGAAGCCTGCCAGTCGATGCGCACCAGATCGAGGAAGCCGACATCGAACCAGGCGCTGAGCAGCGGCCGCAGGTCCTCGCTCAGTGCACGGGCCGCGACATCGCTCTTGCCCAGGATCAGGAGCTCGGCGCGCAGGTCGACCACGAACTTCACGCCCTGTGGTACACCGACGAACTCGCGGAGCAGGCGCACCGCCGGCGGCTCGAGCGCGCGGACAAGCGCGCGCGGCGGTTCCTTGCCGGCACGCCAGCGCTCGACAGCGGCTGCCGCCGCCTCGCGCGGCAGGCCGTAGTCGTGGGCGAGCGTCAGCAGGAACTTCTTGCGGCCGGCGGCCGACAGCGAAAGAAAGGCCTGTCCCAACTCGGCCGCGCGCCCGCGCCGTGCCGTCTCGCCGCCCTTGCCTTCCAGGCAGGCGTCGATGCGGCCTTTCAAGCGCGGGATGTCGTCGTCGGGCAGATCGGGCCTGAGCGGCAGGCCGGCGACTTCGCGGGCACCGCGGGCAGTTTCCACGAAAGCATTGCGCAGACGTTCGAGAGTACGGTCGACCGTGTTCGAGAAGGGAAGTGCCATGCGCCGATTATGTCACGGCGAATGCGTCACTCCAGTGTCACGCATGAACGAAGCTTCACTTGTTCAAAGTCTGCCACAGATACCAGCTCGCCACCGTACGGAATGGCCGCCATTTCTCGCCGGCCTTGGCCAATGCCTCCGGCGTAGGCAGCTTGCGCTTCTTGAATGCAGTCGCGTAGGCCTTGCGCAGGCTGTAGTCGTCGACCGGCAACACGTCCGGCCGGCCGAGCCGGAACATCAGGAACATCTCGGCGCTCCAGCGGCCGATGCCCCGCACCTCCACCAGGCGCTCGATCAACGCGGCATCATCGAGCAGCAGCGCCTCGTCGAGCGTAGGCAACCGTCGCCTCGCGACTTTCTCGGCGAGGTCGCGCAGCGCCAGCACCTTGGCGCGGGACAGGCCCACGCCGCGCAGCACATCATCCGACGTGCGCTGGATGTGTGCCGGCGTGAAGCCCAGCCGGGCGCGCGGATATAGTGCTTCGACGCGGCCGTAGATGGTGGCCGCGGCCTTGTTGGAAAGCTGCTGGTAGACGATCGCCTCGGCCAGCGCGCCGAACAGGCTGCGCGACGCCTTGAGCTGCATGCCGAACGGTCCGACCGAACCGATCACCTCGGTCAGGGCCGGATCGGCCTTGCGCAGATGCGCGACCGCGCGCTCCGGATCGAAGCCGAAGCCCGTCATCGGCGCTCGAACAGGGGGCCGGCCGAAAGCGCCGCCGCGCCCTCGATCTCGAGGATGCGCCGCTTGGTGGCCACTCCGCCCGAGGCCGAGAAGCCGCCCATCTTGCCGTCGGCGCCAAGCACCCGGTGGCACGGCACGATGATGGCGATCGGATTGCGCCCCAACGCCTGACCGACTTCGCGCGCCTCGTGTGGTACGCCCAGGCGCCTGGCGATCTCGCCATAGGTCATGGTCCGGCCGGGTGGAATGGTGCGGGCGACTTCATAGACCTTGCGGTGAAACTCGGGCGCATCGGCCAGGTCGACCGGGATGTCGCTGAGATCGATCGCCTCGCCGGCCAGGAGCGCCAGCACGCGATCGATCACCCGCTGCACGCCGGCTGGCGGTGTGCTCTCGATCGCGTCCGTCCAGCGCTTCCCCAGGCGCGCGCGCGTGACGTCAGTGGTCGCCGACGGCAGCTGGAAGCCTGCAATGCCCCTGGCATTCCAGGCGATTCCACAGCTCCCGATCGGCGTTTCGAAGAGGGCGAAGGCTTGTGCCGCCATGGCCCAACGGTCCACCTAACCAGTCATCCCGTCAAGTGGTCCCTCCGGGTCGATTTCAGGCTGCCCGGCGCAGGCGCGCAACCTCGTTCTCGACCATGGCGCGATAGGGGCCGCGACGGCGCATGAGCTCGTCGGGCGGGCCGTCCTGCAGGACATGGCCGCGATCGAGGAAGACGATGCGGTCGAAACCGCGCAGCGTCGACAGCCGGTGGGCGATGGCGATGACCGTACGGCCCTGCATCAGCCGATCGAGCGCCTGGCGGATCATTTCCTCGGCCTCGATGTCGAGCGACGATGTCGCCTCGTCGAGCAGCACGATCGGCGAATCCTTGAGTAGCGCGCGGGCAATGGCGATGCGCTGGCGCTGGCCGCCCGACAGGCGCGTGCCGCGATCTCCGACGACGGTCGAATAGCCGCTGGGCTGCGCCTCGATGAAATCGCAACGCGCCGCTTCGGCCGCCGCCTTGACTTCGCGATCGGAAGCCTCGGGCCGTCCGTAGCGGATGTTCTCCAGGATAGAGCGGTGCAGCAGAGAGATGTCCTGCGGCACGAAGGAGATGGCGCGGCGCAGGCTGTCCTGTGTGATGTGGGCGATGTCCTGGCCATCGATCAGGATGCGCCCGCGATCGAGATCGTGGAAGCGCTGCAGCAGGGCGAGCGCCGTCGACTTGCCGCTGCCCGAGGGTCCGACCAGGCCGGTGCGGCGGCCGGCGGCGATATCGAGCGTGAAGTTCTCGAACACCCGACGACCGCCAGGGTAGCTGAAGGCGACACCGTCGAACGCCGCGTGGGGCATGCGCTCGTGCCGCGACGCCAGCGGCATCGCCATGGGATGCTCGCGCATCTCGTGTTCCTGCAACAGCGTGCCGATGGCCTCGGCCAGGCGCGCCATGTGCTGAGTGACGTCGACCAGCGCCACGGCGAGGTCACGCGTGGCATGCAGGATGGTGAAGCCGAGGGTGCACACCAGCACAACGTCGCCTGCGCTCGCCTGTCCGCGCTGCCACAGCGCGATCGCCCAGGCGAGCACTGCCACGGTCAGCACGATGGTCAGCGCCGCATGCAGGAGGCGCACCCGCTCGAGGTACTGAATGCTGCGACGCCGCGCGGCCATTTCGCGCCCCACCGTACGGTCGAATCGGCGATGTTCGCGATGAATGGCGCCGAAGGTGCGCACCAGCGGCATGTTGCCGATGACGTCGGCCAGTTCGCCTTCGACCTTGGCCGCCCGATTGGCGAAGCCATGGTGCAGCGGAGTGCCACGCGCTGCCAGCCTGAAGAGCATCAGCATGACGATGGCGGCGATCCCGGTGAGAGCGGCGGCCATGGGCACGCTGACCACGGCGAGGAAGCCGATGGCGCACAGCGTCGCGAGGCAAGGCGGGAGGACGTTCCAGATGAAAAGATTCTCCACTGCGAATGCGGCATTCGACGTTGCAGTGATGCGACCTGTCAGCGTGCCGGCCAGGCGCTGGGAGAAATAGTTCGGCGCATGTCCGGTGAGATGGCGGAAAAGCTCGCTGCGCACATCGCCGGTGACGCCTACGAAGGCATGGCTGGTGATCCAGCCGGCCAGCCGCCACAACAGGTTGTCGGCGGCGATCAGGAATACCAGCAAGGCGAAGGCGAGCCAGATCGCACCCTCGGCCGCATTGCCCGACAGTATGTCGACCAGGAACTTCACGCCGTACTGAGAACTTACCGAGCAGGCAACGGCGCCGATCACCGCCGCGAGGATCGCGCCATGCGACAGGCCGCGCCGTCGCACGTAGCGCAGCAGGAAAGCGATCGGTCGTTTGGCATAGGGGCTGAGGCTATCCATTCCGCTCGTCACGATGTTCGGGAGACCATTGTCGTTACCCAAGATTCGCCGGACGCGCTGTGACAAAAAAAGGACCGCCGTCCACGGACCACATTTCGAGGCCACCCTGGCGAAGCTCATTTCTCGAACCCCGGTCCAAACCGGGGTTTGTTGTGTCCGGACACTGCGTTCACAAGGAGGCGGGTTACATGCGAATTGCGCAGATTGCACCGTTGACCGAGGCGATCCCACCGGAACTGTACGGAGGCACCGAGCGCGTCGTTTCCTGGCTCACGGAAGAACTCGTGGCACTCGGCCACGACGTCACGTTGTTCGCCAGCGGCAACTCGCGAACCGCGGCGAAGCTCGAGGCGATGTGGCCGCGCGCGTTGCGTCTCGACGACACGGTGCGCGATCCGATGGCACTGCACATCACCATGCTTGAGCGCGTACGCCGGCTCGCGAGCCGTTTCGATGTCCTGCATTTCCACCTCGACTATCTGCCCTTCTCGGTGTTCTCGCGGCAGGCCACGCCGTTCATAACCACGATGCATGGCCGCCTCGACCTGCCGGAGCATCAAGCGGTGTTCAACGCGTTCGGCTCCGTGCCGGTCATCTCGATCTCGGACATGCAGCGCAAGCCAGTGCCGCAGGCGCGTTGGATGAAGACAATCTATCACGGTCTGCCTGCAGACCTGCTGACCCCGGGCAAGGCAGAACCTGCGTATCTCGCCTTCCTCGGACGCATCGCGCCGGAGAAGTCGGTCGATCGCGCCATTCGAATCGCAGTGGCCGCCGGGTTGCCGCTGAAGATCGCCGCCAAGGTCGACCGCGTCGATCGCGACTACTTCGAGCGTTGCATCCGGCCGATGCTCGACCTGCCGGGCATGGACTATGTCGGCGAGATCGATGATGAGCAGAAATCCGCATTCCTCGGTAACGCGCTGGCGCTGCTCATGCCCATCGACTGGCCTGAGCCGTTCGGCCTCGTGATGATCGAGGCGATGGCCTGCGGCACGCCGGTGATCGCCTTTCCCAGTGGCTCGGTGCCCGAGGTCATCGAACATGGCGTGACCGGGTTGATCGTCGACAGCGAGGCTGCTGCCGTCGACGCCATCCGCAGTCAGCTCGCACAGCTGTCGCGCCCGCAAATCCGCGCCCGCTTCGAGGAGCGTTTCACGGCGCGGCGCATGGCCGAGGAATATCTCGAGATCTATCGCGGCCTGATTGCCAACAATCGGCGCCGACGCCCGAAGACGATCGGCGGCTCCAAGCCAGCCGATCAACATGTCGATGACCGTCATCAAATTGGAACGGATCGTGGGCTATTTGTAGCGGATTGAGCTGAATTCGGAGTTGCTCGAGTGGCTGATCCGCGAGGCGAGAGCCGCGTCCGCCTGAAGCAAGCGGTGCGCCGCCATCGAGCATTTTCCCGAGAAGGTCTTCTCGAACGCCTGTTCGAGCGGCTGTTCCGCGGCCTGGTCTATACGCAGATCTGGGAAGATCCGGAGATCGATCTCGAGGCGCTGGCGCTCGGTCCCGACTGTCATGTCGTGGCCATCGCCTCGGGCGGGTGCAACGTCCTGTCCTATCTGACGGCCGATCCAGCCAGAATCACCGCTGTCGATCTCAGCCTGGCGCATGTGGCGCTAAACCGGCTCAAGCTCACGGCCGTCCGTCGTCTGCCGACCTGGCAGGCATTCTACCGCTTCTTCGGTGCGGCCGACGATCCCGCGAATATCGACGCCTACGACCGGTTGATCGCACCCTATCTCGACGTCGAGAGCCGCCTCTACTGGCAGGGCCGCAGCCTGCATCAGGGCGGGCGCCGGCGGATCTCGATCTTTGCGCGCAATGCCTATCGCCACGGCGTGCTAGGCCGCTTTATCGGCGTCAGCCACATCGCGGCGCGCCTCTACGGTGTCGACCTGCGCCAATTTCTCACGGCCCGTTCGATCGAGGAGCAGCGGCGCTTCTTCGAAACCATGCTGGCGCCGCTGTTCGACAAGCCGGCGGTGCGCTGGGCGACGGCCAATCGCCTCTCGCTCTACGGCCTCGGCATCCCGCCGGCGCAATACGAGGCGCTGGCCGGCGAAAGCGACATGCGGCACGTCCTGCGCTCGCGCGTCGAGCGGCTCGCCTGCGGCTTCAGCCTGAACGACAACTACTTCGCCTGGCAGGCGTTCGGCCGCTCCTACGCCGGTGAGGCGACCGGCCCGTTGCCGCCCTATCTCAGGCGCGAGCACTTCCATGCCGTGCGCAGTCGTGCCCATCGCGTCGAGGTGATGAACCGGTCGATCACGGAATATCTCGCGGGCTGTCCCGATTCCTCGCGCGACCGCTACATCCTGCTCGACGCCCAGGACTGGATGACCGATGCGCAGCTCGACGCGCTGTGGCGCCAGATCACGCGCACTGCCCGGCGGGACGCGCGTGTGATCTTTCGGACCGCGGCCGAACCGTCGCTGCTGCCGGGGCGACTCGATCCCGGTCTGCTGGGTCGCTGGCGCTACGAGGAAACGCTGTCACGCGAACTCACCGACCGCGATCGCTCGGCGATCTACGGCGGCTTCCATCTCTATGTCCTCGAGCGCTGAAATGGCGGACGAGGCGGCCCTGATGGACCGCATCTATCGGCGGCAGCGCCACATCTACGACCTTACCCGCAAATACTACCTGCTGGGCCGTGACGAGCTGATCGAGCGGTTGGCGCCGCCAACCGACGGCCGTGTACTCGAGATCGGCTGCGGCACGGCGCGCAACCTGATCGCCGCCGCGCGCCGATGGCCACAGGCGCAGTTCTACGGCATCGACATCTCGGGCGAGATGCTGGGCACCGCGCGCCGGCTCGTGGCACGCACCGAGGTCGGTGACCGCATCGTGCTGGCGCGTGCCGACGCGACCGCCTTCGACCCTGCGTGGCTGTTCGGCGTGCCCTGCTTCTCGCGCGTCTTCTTCTCCTACAGCCTGTCGATGATTCCAGGCTGGACCTCTGCGCTGGCGCAGGCGACGACCTGGCTGGCACCGGACGGCGAGCTGCACATCGTCGATTTCGGCGGGCAGGAGCGGCTGCCGGTGCTGTTCCGTGCCGGCCTGAGGCGATGGCTGCGCTATTTCCACGTCAGCCCGCGTGACGCGCTGCAGGCCGAGCTGTCGTCACTTGCCGACCGCTGCGGCGAGGTCGTGCGCTTCGAACGTCCCTACGGCGGCTACGCGCAATACGCACAGTTTCGCCGGTAAGTTGTCACCCGGCCCTGCGTGATAGACTTGGAGTCCAATGGACTCACTGATTACGGCCGCCGCGCGAGCCCTGGCAACGGGCGATCTTTTGGGCGCCTTGAAGCGGGTCGCCCTGCGCGACGACCCGCCGGCCCTTGCCCTTCGCGGCATCGCGATGGCGCAGCTCGGCGACTTCGATCGGGCCAAGGTCCTTTTGCGTCGCGCCGCGCGCGCCTTCGGCCCGAGGGAAGCCGTCGCCCGAGCGCGCTGCGTCGTCGCCGAGGCCGAGATCGCCCTGGTCTCGCGCGATCTCGGCTGGCCGGCGAAGACGCTCGATGGAGCGCGGGCGACCCTCGAGGCACACGGCGACCCCATCAATGCCGCCCATGCCCGCACGCTCGAACTGCGGCGCCTGCTCTTAATCGGCCATCTCGACGAGGCCGAGCGGGTGCTTGCCGGAGTCGACCCGGCGCCCTTGCCGCCGGCGTTGAAAGCCAACCACGAACTGGTTGTGGCCGGGATTGCGCTGCGGCGGCTGAAAACGAAGACGGCGCGTGCGGCTCTTGATCGGGCGGCACAGGCGGCGCACGACGCCGGCATCCCGGCGCTGACTATTGAGGTCGAAAGCGCATCGCAGGTCCTCGACACGCCTGCGGCACGGTTGCTGGCGCGAGGCGACCAGCGGCTCCTGCGGCTCGAGGACGTCGAGGCGCTGCTCGACTCGAAAGCTCTCGTCGTCGACGCGTGCCGACATGCCGTGCGCGATGCCGGGACGGTGGTCTCGCTCGCCCGGCGTCCGGTCCTGTTTGCGCTCGCCCGGGCATTGGGCGAGGCCTGGCCGGCGGACGTGCCGAGGGCAACGCTCATCGCGCAGGCATTCCGGGGCCGGTATGCCGACGAATCGCATCGCGCTCGGTTGCGGGTGGAGATCGGCCGGCTGCGCTCGGCACTTCGCGAGCTCGCCGACGTGAGTGCGACCAGCCGGGGGTTTGCACTGGTGGCGCGGCGCGATCGCGAGATCGTTGTGCTGGCGCGGCCCGTCGACGAGGAGCATGCGGACGTGCTCGCCTTCCTGGCCGACGGCGAATCGTGGTCGAGCTCCGCCCTGGCGCTGGCGCTGGGGGCGAGTCAGCGGACCGTGCAGCGTGCCCTCGATGCGTTGGCGGCGGCGGGCAAGGTCCAGTCTTTCGGCCTTGGGCGGGCGCGCCGGTGGCTCAGCCGCCCGGTGCCGGGTTTCACGACAACCTTGTTACTCCCCGGTCCGCTACCGAGTGATTAGAAGAGGCGAGCGGCCGCTCCTCAGGGTGAGGGTGAATGCAGGAGAAACGACATGAAGCGATCCACCGCTGAAATCCTCCGTGAATATGGACCGTTCCCCGGCACCGACCGCGTGAACGGTGTCACCTTCGACGGCCGGCACGTTTGGTTCGCAACGGGCGAGGCGTTGAAGGCCTTCGATCCGGCGAACGGCAATGTCGAGCGCTCGATCGACGTCGCCTCGCATGCGGGGACGGCCTTCGACGGCAAGCACCTTTTTCAGATCGCCGAGGATCGCATCCACAAGATCGATCCCAAGTCCGGCCGGGTGCTGGCGACGATCCCGGCTCCCGGCAACGGCGGCGATTCGGGCCTCGCCTGGGCCGAAGGCACATTGTGGGTAGGCCAGCATCGCGGCCGCAAGATCCATCAGATCGATCCCGAGACCGGGGCGATCCTGCGCACCATCGAATCCAAGCGGGTCGTCACCGGAGTCACCTGGGTCGACGGCGAACTCTGGCACGGTACCTGGGAAGGCGAGGAGAGCGACGTGCGGCGCATCGATCCGCGCACGGGGGAGGTCATGGAAAGCCTGGAAATGCCGGCTGGCACAGGCGTGTCGGGCCTCGAATCTGACGGCGGCGAGCGCTTCTTTTGCGGCGGTGGCCCGAGCGGCAAGGTGAGGGCCATCCGCCGGCCTCGAAGATGAATCTACCCTACGCTTCGATGGGGCATGACTGCGTCGCTAAGTCGACACGACCTCGATCAGCTCGACATCGCCCTTGCCTTTGAGCGCGATCGGACCACGGCTGCGGCCGCGACACTCGTCGCGGATCTGCAGCCAGGTGTCGGTGGCGACGGTCACGGCCCCGGGCTGGCAGACCGAGGCGATGCGCGCGGCCGTATTGACTGCATCACCCCAGAGGTCGAACTGGAAGCGCTGGCTGCCCATGATGCCAGCCACCACCGGTCCCTGGTGGATGCCGACGCGCACGCGCCAGGGTGGCTCGAGCCTGGCCGCCGCCGCGACCATGTCATGGCCGGCCTTCACGCAGGCCAGCACGGGACTGTCGACCACGCGCAGCAGGCCGGCCGTGGCGATGAAGGCGTCGCCCACGGTCTTCAGCTTCTCCAGGCCGTGCTGCCCGGCGATCTCCTCGAAGCGGTCGACCAGCCGGCCCAGCGCCTCGACCACCAGCTCCGGCGGATTGTCTTCGCAATAGGGCGTGAAGCCGACGACGTCGCAGAACAGGATGGCGACGTCGGTGAATCGGCGCGGCTTCACCTTGTCGGTGGCCTTCAGTTCGCGCACCGCCTCGTCGGGCAGGATGGCGCGCAGGAAGCGGTCGGCGCGGCGACGCTCCTCCTCGAGGCGGCGGGTGTATGCGGCTTCGTGGTCGCGCAGCCGTTTGCGGGTGAGCGATGCACCGATGCGGGCCTTGAGCAAGGTCGGATTGAACGGTTTGGGGATGTAGTCCTCGGCGCCGAGCTCGACCGCCTTGACGATGCTTTCCAGTTCCTCGGAGGCCGAGATGATGATGACGCCGACATTGCGCAGGCGCGTGTCGGCCCGCATGCGGCGCAACACCTCGAAGCCGTCAATCTCCGGCATCATTATGTCGAGCAGTACGAGATCCACATCCTCGCTCTCAAGCTTGTCGAGCGCCTCGCGCCCGTTGGCGGCCTCGATGATGCGCTCGTAGCCTTCACGCTTCAGCCGCCGCGTCAGCGCGTAGCGATTGTCCTCGATATCGTCGACGACCAGGATCAGCGGCGCGTCGCTCATGGCGCACCTCGCGCCAACAGGCCCTGCATCTTGGCGAGCAGGCGATCGATCTCGATCGGCTTGGTCTCGTAGTCGTCGCAACCGGCTGCCAGGGCGGCTTCGCGGTCTCCGACCATGGCGTGCGACGACAGGCCGATGACTGGAATGGCGCGCGTCGCCGGATCCGACTTCAGATGCCGGGTCGCTTCCCAGCCGTCCATCACCGGCAGGCTCATGTCCATCAGCACGAGATCGGGCTTGAGCTTGCGCACGGTCTCGACGCCGGAAGCACCATCGCTTGCCACGGTCACGTCGTAACCCCGCCGCCCGAGACGGCGCGTCAGGACGAAGACGTTATCGCCGTCGTCCTCGACATAGACGATGCGCACGGGATCAGCGGCCATCGTCGTGCGCCGGCAGCCACGCTGTGAACGTGCTGCCGCTCCCCGGCGTGCTTGTCACCTCGATATCGCCGCCCATCATCCGGCACAGGCGCCGGCTGATCGCCAGCCCCAGCCCGGTACCGCCGTAGCGGCGCGTCGTCGAGGCGTCGGCTTGTGTAAAGTCGGTGAACAGCTTCTCGAGCTGCTGCGGCGTGATGCCGATGCCGGTGTCGGAAACGGCGAACTCCACGCGCCCGTTGCGCCGGCCGACGGCGAGGCGGACTTCGCCGCCCTCGGTGAACTTGCAGGCGTTCCCCACCAGATTGAGGACGACCTGGCGCAGCCGCATCGGATCGGCCTGCAGGCTGCCGATGTCGTCGGCGCAGTCGCAGATGAACTTGTTGGCATTGCGGGCGGCCAGCGGCCGACCGGTGGTCTCGATGTCAGCGACGAAGCCGCGCAGCAGCACTTCCTCCGGATGCACTTCCAGCCGGCCGGCTTCGATCTTGGAAAGGTCGAGGACGTCGTTGACGAGCTGCAGCAGATGCCGCCCGGCGCGGTTTATGCGGCCAAGCGGATCGAGCAGGTCCTTCTGGCCGGCATCCTCGGCCTCCTCGCGCATCATGTCGCCGATGCCCAGGATGGCGTTGAGCGGTGTGCGCAGCTCGTGACTCATGGTGGCGAGGAAGCGACTCTTGGCCTGGTTGGCCTCTTGCGCCTCGTCGCGGGCCACAGCGAGGCTGTCGACCAGGCGCGAAAGCTCGGTCTCACGCTGCTTCAGCGTCGTGATGTCGGTGTAGATGCAGACGACGCCGCCCTCGTCGGTCGGCCGTTCGCTGATCGACAGCCAGCGTTCGTCGGAAAGCTGCAGCTCGAGCGGCTCCGACTGGTTGTGATGGATCGCCATGCGCCATTCGATCCATTCCTGCGGATCGCGATTGCCGATATTGATCAGGCCGCGCCGGACGGCCTCGGTCAGCATCAGGCGGAAGCTGGCGCCGGCACGGATGAAGTGCGAGACCGGCGCGTTGAACTGGCGGTAGCGGCTGTTGTTCAGGATCAGCCGATCGGTGCGGTCGAACAGGGCGAACCCTTCCGAGATCGCTTCGATCGCCTCGGTGAGCTGGATGCGGGCGCGCGCCGCTTCGTCGCGCGCCAGCGCGAAGCGGTCGGCGGCCGCGGCCAGCTCACCCTCGCGGCGCTTGTGCTCGCTGATGTCGGTATAGACCGAGACCACGCCGCCGCTCGCCAGGGGGCGGTCGCTGATGATCAGCCACTGGTCGCCGAACAGGTGCTGCTCACGCCGGCCGGCATGGTCGTGCCGGCGTTGCTGCAGGATCGCGAACCAGGATAGGAAGTCCGAACCGGCCTCGGGGAACATGCCGACTTCGAAGCCCGCGCGGATGATGGTCTCGAAGGCGACGCCCGGCACGACCAGATGCAGCCGGCCACGGAAGAAGTTGCGGTATACGCTGTTGCACATCACCAGCCGGTCGTGCTCGTCCCATACCACGAAGCCCTCGGAGGCGGCTTCGACGGCGGCCTTCAGGCGGGCCTCGGCCTGGGCCAGCGCCTCGGCCAGGCGCTTGTTGTCGGTGATGTCGCCGGTCGAGCCGACCAGGCGGACGGCCCGGCCCGTGGCGTCGCGCACCGCGATGCCGTGCTGGCGCGCCCACCGCCAGCTGCCGTCGCCCGCCCGATAACGGACCTCGCATTCGAAGCGTGGCGTGGCGCCGCGCAGATGCTGGCGCGTGCGTTCCTGGAAAGCCGGCAGGTCGTCGGGGTGGATGCGGTCGACCCAGTCCTGCGGCGTGCGCAGCTCGGGTTCGGGGATCAGGATCTGGCGGCGCACGCCGGGCGAATAGAGGACTTCGTCCTTCTCGATGTCCCAGTCGTAGAGACCCTCGCCGATCGCCTCGAGCGCGTGGGCATAGCGCGCCTCGCTCTCCTTCAGGGCCGCCGCCAGGGATTTCTCGGCGGTGATGTCGCTGGTCGAGCCGATGAGTCGGACAGCGCGGCCGTTCGCGTCGCGCTGCGCCACGCCGACCTGACGCGCCCACCGCCAGCTGCCGTTGCCGTGGCGATAGCGATATTCGCTGACCAGCCGCGGCGTCCGGCCCTTGAGGTGCGCGACGCTTTCGGCGTGGTAGCCTGCCATGTCGTCGGGATGAACCAGCGCGCGCCAGTCTTCCGGTGTCTGGAGCTGGTCATGGGTCTTGCCGAACAGCGCCAGGATGCGCGGCGAGAAGAAGACCGTGTCGTCGACCAGGTTCCAGTCGTAGATCGATTCGTTGACCGCTTCGAGGGCTTGGGCATAGCGCTGCTCGCTCGCGGCCAGGGCGCCTTGCACTTCTTTCTCCGAGGTAATGTCGCTTACCGCACCGACCAGGCGAATGGCGCGGCCGTCGGGCCGGCGCACCGCACTGGCGCGATCCTTCAGCCAGCGTACCTCGCCCGAGCCGACCCGGATGCGGTACTCGCACTGGAAGCGGTCGGTGCGCTGCATGAAGTAGTCGCGCAGAGAATCGCGATAGTGCGCATAGTCCTCCGGCAGGACGCGCTCGTTCCATTGCTGGGCGCTGAGGCCACTCGAATCGAAGGCGAACATGCGATTGAGCTGGGGAGACACGAACAGGGTGTCGTTGGCGATATCCCACTCGTAAAAACCCTCGGTCGCCGCTTCGGTGACCATGGCATAACGCTGCTCGCTGGCGCGCAAGGCGGCTTCGACCCGGCGCACGTCGGTGACGTCGGCCAGGGTGAGCAGCAGGCTGCCGTCCGCCATACGGCGATGACGGGTGATCAATTGCCGGTTCTCGGCGCCGCGGCGCTCTATCGTGCCCTCGTCATGGGATGCAATTTCTGCGAGGCGCGCCGCGATCGACTTGTCGATCGCCTCCGGTCGCTTCTCGCCTTCGGCGTCGAAACGCAGGAACGAGCTGAGGGGCTCGCCGGGCTGACAGAGACCGATCGGATAGCCGGCAAGGGTTACGAACGGTCGGTTGCAACAGACGAAGGCCTGGGACGGATCGAACAAGGCAAAGCCCTCGCCCAGAACGTCGAGTCCGGCGACCAGTATGTCTTCCGCTGAAGGCTGGCGTTTGCCCGGCTTCTTTTCTTGCGCAATCGGCATCCGGCGCTTCCTGTGGGAATGCCCGCCAAGGTTCGGTGGCTTCATAGCATGAGCAGAAAAGCCTCTCTCCCGGGACGGTTCCGCCCGTAGGAATTTACTCGATTTTCGTATTCGTCGAGGGAAAAGCTTGCCGAGACGCCTGCCGCGGCATTGGCTGCCCTGCAAAGTCGCGTCGGGCAAGGCACTGGCGAGGCGGGGGCCACGGTGGTAACCGGGCAGAGCAAAGTTATGGGAGTACCCAGGATGACCGAAGCCTTCATTTGCGACGCCATTCGCACCCCTGTCGGTCGCTACAATGGCGGCCTCGCCGCCATGCGCGTCGACGATCTCGCCGCGCATCCGATCAAGGCACTGATGCAACGCAACGCCAACGTCGACTGGGGTTCGGTCGACGACGTGATCTATGGCTGCGTCAACCAGGCGGGCGAGGACAATCGCAATGTCGCGCGCATGGCCGGCCTGCTGGCCGGCCTGCCGGTCGAGGTCGCAGGCGCTACGGTCAACCGCCTGTGCGGCTCGGGGCTCGAGGCGGCCGGTCATGCGGCCCGCGCCGTCAAGCTCGGCGAGGCCGACATGATGATCGCCGGCGGCGTCGAGGGTATGACGCGCTCGCCCTACGTGATGGGCAAGCCTGAAGGTCCGTTCGATCGCAGCATGAAGCTCGAGGATACGGTGCTTGGCTGGCGCTTTATCAATCCGCGCATGAAGGCGGCCTACGGCATCGACCCGATGGGCCAGACCGCCGAGAACGTCGCCGGCGAGCACCAGATCAGCCGCACCGACCAGGACGCCTTCGCCTATCGCAGCCAGCGCCGCTGCAAGGCCGCGCAGGATCGCGGTTTCTTCGACAAGGAGATCATCAAGGTCTGCGTCAAGAAGGGCAAAGCTGAGATCATCGTCGACAAGGACGAGCATCCGCGCGGTGATACCACGATGGAGACGCTTTCCAAGCTGCCCGCGGCATTCCGTGAGGGCGGTTCGGTGACGGCGGGCAACTCGTCGGGCATCAACGACGGCGCCTGCGCCATGATCGTGGCCTCGGAGGCTGCCGCCAAGGCCAACGGCCTCACGCCACGGGCGCGCATCCTGGGTGCGGTCTCCGCCGGCGTACCGCCGCGCGTCATGGGCATCGGACCGGTGCCGGCGACGCAGAAGCTTCTGGCCAAGCTCGGCATGACCATCCGCGACTTCGACGTGGTCGAGCTCAACGAGGCGTTCGCCGCGCAGGCATTGGCCGTCCTGCGCCAGCTCGGCCTGTCGGACGACGCCGAGAAGGTGAACCCCAATGGCGGCGCCATCGCTCTTGGCCATCCGCTGGGCGCCTCGGGCGGCCGGCTGATGATCACGGCACTGAACCAGCTCGAGGTCACCGGCGGCAAGCGCGCGCTGTGCACCATGTGCATCGGCGTCGGGCAGGGCATCGCTCTCGCCATCGAACGGGTCTGACGGGCGGGCGCCTGTCGCCGTCGTTGTCGTCCTACTCTCAATTGATGCCCGGGCTCGGGTCGATCCGAGCTTCGCCCGGAAAGCTCGGATCGAATGCGCCGGCCTCGGGTTGCCAGGCCGCCGTGTCGCAGTGGCGCGTTCGATTGGCGCCTTCTACTAGAGCGAGCCTGCAGGAAGCTGCGTTCCAAGAAGGCACCGCTCATCGACCTGCGGATAGTGGGGCGCACGGTCGCCGAGTGCGGTCGGC
>CADECW010000071.1:0-4749 GCA_902825855.1 uncultured Rhodospirillales bacterium
GTCCGCTTGGCGAGCGATGGGGAAGAGGTCGTGTGTCAGAGCGCAAACCACTTTCGACATGCGCCTTGGCGGAAGCTCGAAGATCTGCGCTCAAGACGCTAAGCAGCCTCGTGCAGATCGATGACGTCGCGACCTCGCGCGGCGTCGCACGTACGAACCGCCGTCATTGTTAGGTAACTGTTTTTTCACACGATGTGTCGCTTGCGACAACGAGACCGGTCGTCATCTGCCACGAGATGTCCGACCGTAGTGCAGGTCAAACTACTAGAGTAGTCCGATGGTCACGGTGTTGCGGTATATGGCCGGCTATTGGCTGGTCATCAGCTCGCTTATCCTGGTGCTCTACGACTGGCAGATCCGTCATCGACTCCCCAAGGGAATCGAAACGCTCCAACTAGTCGTTTTGATACCTGGACTGCTCTTTTTGATAGCCTCGTTTGTGATCAGCTACCGTAGGAAACGTCGTGAAGCCGATGCTCTGGAGAAGATGTTCCCGCACGGTCTGCCCATGACACCCTCGAAACATCGTGATGAAATGGCAGAGGAGAGGCCCTTCACCCTCAACGTGAAGCCATCATCGCGATCACCTGGACCCACTGCACCAACCACCACCTTTGCGATGGCACAGGCCCGCGATCTGCTGGTTTCAAGCGTCGTCAAGAACAGCGGCGCTCTTCAGGAAGCTGTTCTGCTCTTGGCCAAGAAGGATGTTTCTGCGGCGGATGGATTGTCACGGATTCTCCAGGCCAGCGAAGATGTTCGCAAACTGGGCTCAGACGAACCTTCGTGACTTTGCGGAAGCTTTCTCTTTTCGAGTAGCCCACAACCCACCATCCGGCTTCGGGCGTCGCGGCTCTTTGGTGCGCGCGAAGTATTCTCGATCAAGCCGAGGAACAGGCGATCCCCATACGCTGCCGTGGAGCTACACGGACCGAGAGTCGGGCTGATCGGTTGTTGATGCCGCGTGGAAAGCTTCACGCAGTCATCTGTCATTTCTCCGGGCCAGATCTGTGTGAAGCGAATGTGTTAGCCCTTGAGCTGTGAGAGCACCTCTTCGAGGATCGCGATGGCCTCGGTCTTGTCCGACTTCGACAGGTCGACAAGCAACTTCAGGCCATCGCGCTCCTTCACGACGATCCGGCATAGGCTAACAACAGACACCCGCTCGTCGGCGTTTCACCGACCTTGTCGGCTCTTGACGTCACCGGGATGCAAGGCAAAGGCTCGCGTTGTAGGCATCCATGGCGCGATAGTCCCTGGCATTGTCGATGGGGCCTCCGACCAGCGTTTCGCTGTGCCACATCCTTCTCGGTTGTGTCGACAGATCCCCGCCATATACGTGCAGGGCGGCCGTTATCCGATCGAGTGGATTGGTCACCGAATGGATGGCGTCCCGCTCGAGCGAGTGGCACCTGCCCGTGCAGATCGAAGTCGCACCGACAGCCTCTATCTGCCATTCGTCATTTGGCGGGCAGCGGCGCCAGAAAATGTTGTCTTCACGGCCGCAATAGACGCCGATCTCTGCCCATATAAGGTGGTCGTGCGGCACCTGCGTGTGATGCGGCGGCCACAGCGGGTTAAGGATCGTCAGTCGCGGCGATCGATGCAGAACCTTGAGCTCAGCCCTGTGGGGCTCCCCCAGCACGGCCAGAACGGCCCCTGGATCCGCGATGGCTCGTGCCAGCACCTCTCGCGCAGCTTCCTGTCCGCCGGTCAGTACTGCCGAGTCGCAGTCTGCAATGAACCGCTCGAGGTCGAACATGGCCACGTCCCCTTTGCTTTCGAAACGCGTTAGCCGCAGACGATCGCACCAAGAACTGCAACTATTGCCAAAGAGGCCGTCAGAACGATCGTGTTGGCCCGCACGAGCTGGGCGCGTCCCTTCGCGCCCTCCTCATCGTCCGAATCGCGGAGCAGGAACGTGCCGTGGCAGCCGCCGACGAACAGGACGTTTTCCTGCGCTGTCGAGCGGTGAAACGCGACCGGTTTGACCATCCCGCTGCTCCGGTTTGGCGGCACAAGACAGGGTGCTGACGACGCTACCTGCCTAAACCCTCCATCGCCTCGAGTCCTGATCTGTAGGTGGCCGATCGACGATTTTTCACCTATTTTTTCCATCGTCGGTCGGGAGCAGGGACGTGGATGAGATGGCCCCCCGCATACTTCAGTTCGATCGCTTCGTACTGGATCAGGCTCGCGCCAGCCTGCGGCTGGACGATCGCGAGCTCGAGCTGCGACCTAAGACTTTCGAGGTTCTTTGCATCTTGGCCGGACGCGCTGGCCGCCTCGTCAATAAGGAAGAGCTCCAGAAGGCCGTTTGGAAGGACATCGCCGTGTCCGACGATTCGCTCGTACAGTGCATCCGACAGTTGCGTCGCACGTTGGGCGACGACCAACACCGCCTGATCAAGACCGTCGCCCGGCGAGGGTACCTTCTGGACTCCGAGGTCTCCGAATACGCCTCCAAGGACAGTACTGCACCCGCTCCCGTGCTGGCTCTTCCGGACAAGCCCTCGATCGCCGTCTTGCCGTTCGACAACATTTCCGGCGACTCGGAGGAGGCATACTTCGCGGACGGCATCGCAGAAGACCTGATCACCGCCTTGTCCCGGACCTCGTCGCTGTTCGTCATCGCTCGAAACTCTTCTTTCGCCTTCAGGCAGGCGAAGCACGACATCCGGACGATCGGCAGGAAGCTGGGTGTGCGCTATGTGGTCGATGGCAGTGTCCGAAAGGCGGGATCGCGTGTTCGCCTGACGGCGCAGCTGGTCGAGGCAGCCTCTGGCACTCAGCTCTGGGCCGACAGGTTCGACGGAGCACCGGATCAGATTTTCGAGCTTCAGGACCAGATCATCGCCAGCGTGATCGGGGCGATCGCGCCGAAGCTGCGGGCGGTTGAGATCGCGCGGGCCGTGCGCAAGCGTCCGGACAGCCTGGATGCCTACGATCTGGTCCTGAAATCGCTGCCGCTGCAGGCAACGATGAGCAAGGCCAGCCTCGGCGAAGCGATCGACCTGCTGGACCGCGCCGTTGCCTTGTCCCCGGACTATGCCGAGGCGCTGGCCTTTGGCGCATGGTGCCGTTGCTTGCGTCCCTCAAATCGATACAGCAGCGATCCTGCGCGCGACCTCCGGGATGCGGCCGAGCTGGCCCGATCGGCCTTGAAGGCCGATCGGGGGAACCCGGTTGTGCTGCGCAATGCGGGCTTCGTCGTGCTGTTCACCGAGCGCGACTACCCGCTGGCCTGGGACTTGATAGACCGGTCGCTCGCCATCGATCCCAACTCCGCGAATGCATGGGCATGGCGTGGCTTTGTCAGCGCCTTTGCCGGCAACCCGGAGGACGCCATCGACGAGTTCGCGAAGGCGATTCGGCTCAGCCCGTTCGATCAATGGCTGAACACCTACTCGCTCGGTATGGTGTTTGCCCTCTTGACGAGTGACCGGCTCGACGAAGGGCTGCGATGGGCACGCAAGTGCATCCAGGAGAATCCGCGTTGGGGAGCGGCCCATCGGTATCTGGTTGGCGCGTTGTCCCTGACCGGTCGGGATGCCGAGGCGCGGGCAGCGGCTCGGGCCTATCTGGCGCTGGAGCCGGGCTACACCGTGCGTCATCTGGCCGAGACAGGACCCTATCGTCGGACGCCCGGCCAGGAGCGTCTGTTCGCCGCCATGCGGCAAGCCGGGCTGCCTTGATCCAGCAGGCCGCCGGGCTGACCGGGCATTGCCGACGGATCGGACGCCGGCGTTTGAGCTGCCGCGTTTCGCTTCTAATCGAACAACGCGAGGTCGATCGCGTCGCCCATCTTGCAATAGCCGCTGTCGCTCGGGTGGAGGCCGTCGCCGCAGTCGTCCACAGTTCTCATCTGCGTCGGTATCTCGGGATCATGCAACGCGGCGTCGAAATCAGCGACACCGTCGAAAGCTCCGCTTTCCCGTATCCAGGCGTTGACCGCGATCCGGTACTTTTCCCGCGTCGGATTCCAGGCATTTGCCATGAAGGTCTCGTTGCCGAACGGGGTCAGCGTCGCGCCGATCAGTTTGATGCCGGCGCTGTGGGCGCGTACCACCATCTGGTTCAGCCCGGCGATCATCTGATCGGCGGTGACTTCCTCTTCAGGCCTGGCCCAACGGTTGCGCAGATCATTGGTGCCGAGCATGACGATTGCGTGCGTTATGCCGGGCTGTGCCAGCACGTCGCGGTCGAAGCGTCGGAGCCCGCTGTCGCCGCGAATGTCGTGCAGGATCCGGTTGCCGCCCAGTCCGTTGTTGACGACGCCGATCGGGCGCCTGCCACGCGCGACGAGGCGGCGGGCCAGCTGGTCGGGCCATCGGCAGTAGGCGTCGATCGTGGAAATGTTGCCGTCGGTCAGTGAGTCCCCAAGCGCGACCACGCCGCCGGCATCGCTCGAGGCGAGCACATCGACGCCGCATAGGAAGAACCACTGGTCGGACAGATTGCCGACGGGCATTACCCTGTCGGCAACGAAATTGCCGGGTGGCGAGATGTAGTTGGTCTGCCGTGCATAGCGGCCAGTGATCGCGAAGTTCGCCAAAACTTCGCCGGGCAGATGAAAGCTGACTGCCAGGTCGGCGAGCGGCGGAACGGAAAGCTCGACCGGGTCGCTGAACAGCACCGCACCGGCGGCGATGACAGCCGAACTCCTGCCGCCGAAGCTCAACATGCGGCCGGTGTCCGCGACGATCGCCGGTCCCTTGTCGCGCAACGCTATCTGCGCCGCGCCGATGG
>CADECW010000071.1:4849-6315 GCA_902825855.1 uncultured Rhodospirillales bacterium
ACGAATGCGACGAGTCATCGATCTCGAATGCGTGCTGCCACCGGACGAGAACGGGATCGCGCGCCAATATTTCGGTGCTGCCGGTCATCGCATCGGCGAGGGCGATCCGGAGCTGCTGCCGCCGCTGGCAGGCTACGGCTTCGAGAACTACCGCAACATCTTCACGCGGCGGGAAGGCGGCGCGCGCCGGCCGGATGCCGCCAAGCCAGCCGGCAAGTCGCTGGTGCAGATCGTTGCGGAGATGGATCGCGACGGCGTGCAAAGCTCGGTGATCCATCGTATGCCGAACGACCTGCTGGCGAAGATCGTGCAGGCCTATCCGACACGCTTCTTCGGCCTCGCCACGCTCAGCCCGTTCGACGGAATGCGCGGCGTACGCGAACTCGAAAGGCTGGTGCGCGATGAGAAGGTGCAAGGCATGCGCGTCGGCGCACTTTACAACGGCCTTGCCGCCAGCGACCGGCGCTACTATCCGCTCTATGCCAAATGCGTCGAGCTGGATATTCCGGTGCGCATCTATACCTCGATGAACTACGCCAACGACCGACCCTACGATCTCGGTCACCCGCGCCACCTTGACCAGGTGGCAAGCGACTTCCCGGAGCTAAGGATTATCGCCGGCCTTGGTGGGTGGCCGTGGATCAACGACATGGTCGGTCTGCTGCGCCGGCACCCGAACCTCGTGTGCGACACCGCCTCGCACCACCCGCGCTACTTCGACACCAAGGGCTCGGGCTGGGAGATGCTGCTGCAGTTCGGCAACACGCTGCTGCAGGACAAGGTGATGGTCGGATTTTCCGCCGAACAGTTCGGACTTTCGATCCCGGAGATGGTGAAGCTGTACGAGGCACTGCCGTTGAAGGAGGCCGTGGTGGAAAAGTGGCTATATGGCAACGCCAGGCGCTTCCTGCGGCTCGACTGATGTCCATTACGACAGGTGAGGTGCGGGCGATCGACGCGCTGTCCGGTCGGCCGTAGAGAAGCAGCCAAGAGCGAGGTGGGGCGAGCCGCGACTGCTGATCGTAGATCGCTTCTCGCAGACAAATCACCAAGTCGTCTTCCGGCATCGTGCGTTGACGGGTTGTACCATTTTGGGGAAACTCTCAATTGGGTAAGCGCAGCTTTGAAGTCGATGCGAAGTTTAGGGATGAAGCAGCCGATCGGTTCCTCCGTAATGCCCATGCCCTGCGCCCAACTCGAGGGGCTTGTCTCCCTTGTTTATGACCTCGCGGTCGAGCTGACCAGGCACCGACCGGGAGGCGAGCCACGTTGGGTGATGCTTGCGGACATTGAGGAAGCTTTGCGACAGCATGAACTGGACTCCGGCGAACTGCAGGCCGCGATCGCCATTGCCATCGAGCGACGCCTGCTGAGGGCGGCTGGCACGCCGGTTCACTCGATCTGTCCGTGGCGCAACGGATGGCAGATCGACAGGGCAGAGTAGCGCTGCAGGTCCAAGTCTGGCG
>CADECW010000071.1:6415-18207 GCA_902825855.1 uncultured Rhodospirillales bacterium
CGGCGGAATTCCGAAGTCAGGTGTTTTGCATCGAATGGATTGCCTCGTGATGCCGTCATTCGGCTGAGGTCTTGGGTAGTCGCAATGCCTCAACGCACCTGAACCTTGTCATTTCCACATCGCCCTGTACCAGAACGGGTTGTCGCCCATGAAGACTGCAATACCTTTCAGCCTGGCGTGCAATGGTAGAGTCTTTGACAAAAGCACCATGTTCGATCGTCACGTAGTCGGGTCCGTCCACTTCCCCCACGTACACACAAGCAGCGACTTGGAACAGAATCCCGCTGGTGATGATCAATGTCTCAACCAGTCGGCCGAAGCTGGTGCGGCTCATGCGTATCATTGCTGGAACTCGGCAGCCTCGAGGTCGATCTTCGCCGGGTGGAGAAAGGCGCGCAGGCCGTGGGAGAAGATGTCGAAGGATGCACCAGCTTGGGATGTATGGACAGAGGCGGGTCACCATCCATCGTCTCTGCCCGAGAGTTTGGGAAGCCGTTTGAAGTGTGCGAGTTACGCAACTTCACCTGCTATGACACGACGATCACTCGCCGCCTTCGGGCATGGCGAGTTGACAGGGCGCCGGCCATTCCCAGATGCTTCCATGCGCCGAGCGTAGCTTACCTCAAAAATGAGGACATTCCGGGCCGTCGCGATTGGCCGTGGCGGCGCCCGCGCGCTTTGAATCGGAAAAGCGTGAAGAAATGCGGTTTCAAACCGGGAGGCACCATCATGTCGTTCACCGGAGTACTACGCCCAGGGCATATACAGATCAGAGTGACCGACCTCGCTCAGGCAATGCGGCACTACGTGGACGTGGTGGGCCTCGACGAAGTGCTGCGTGGTCCTGACGGCCGGCTCTATCTCAAGGCATGGGATGAGTTCGACCATCACAGCTTGATCCTGCGTCAGGCCGAAAAGCCCGGCATGGATTTCGTCGGCTTCAAGGTCACGAGCGATGCTGCGCTCACTGATCTTGGAGAGCGGGTGCGCCGCTTTGGCCTCGCTGTCGAAGAACTCGCCGCAGGAGAAATGCCGGCCACCGGCCGACGTCTGCGATTTGCCTGTCCAACAGGGCATACGCTGGAGTTCTTTGCGGAGAAACGCCAGATCGGCAATGGACTTGGCACCGTGAATCCGGAGGTCAAGCCCGAGACGCTCAAGGGCATGAAGCCGACTCGCTTCGATCATTGCCTTCTGTACGGCGACGACATTGACGGCAACCTCGCTCTGTTCACGGAAGTGCTGGGGTTCCAGCTCACTGAACGAATCGTCGCCGGTGATGGCAAGACGATCATTGGAACATTCCTGAGTTGCAGCAACAAACCGCATGACATCGCCTTCATTCGCAGCCCCGAAAGGGGCCGCTTTCACCACGCCAGCTTCTACCTGGAGAGTTGGAACGACATCAGCCATGCCGCCGACATCATCACGCGACACAAAGTTCCCCTCGATATCGGTCCGACGCGTCACGGCATCACGCGCGGCTACACGATCTACTTCTTCGATCCGTCGGGTAATCGAAATGAGGTGTTTTCTGGTGGATACCAGTACTACCCGGACAATCCGGTTCTCGAATGGACGGAGGCAGAGCTGGGTCGGGCAATCTTTTACTATGATCGACAACTGAACGAGCGGTTCCTGTCAGTGACCACCTAGCCGTCCGGGTTACTGCAGCGCGCGGCCGTTCGCCGGTGCTCGGCCGCGTGGAAGATGCGCGAAATAGTGACAGAGATCACAGCCCTTTTCATCACATCGTAGTAGTATGCCTGTGGCCATAACGACGGGGCGGATATGGCTGCAATGGAACCTTGTCTAGCTTAGGCGCAGATCGGCTTCGCCTGCGTGGAGGCTGAGACAGGCGCCAGCCTCCGGTAGTCAATGGCCGCCGGGGGGCGGACGAGAGTCAAAGATTGGGGATGGAAATGGCAACGCCCAAATCAAGCAAGGCTCCCGTGCCTGCGCGAGCGCAGCACGAAGCTGCTCTGCAGTGGTGGCTGCGTGACATCGACGAGCACAAGCACGCGATCGAAGAAGCGCTCGATTGGTATTTGACCCAACCGCAAGATCTGACCGACCGGCAGAAGCTGCTGCTTCGCGATGCGTTGGACAACACCGATCGCGGCCTGTTCGGCCTCGCGATGCAGGATATCTACGACGCGGGGATCGCCGAGAACCGGTGGTCGCGTGACGCGGCCGTTGATCCGTCCATGGTGGCAGGCGTGACCAAGCAAAGCCTCCGCGAACGGCTCAAGATGGTGAAAGCTTCGACGGCGCGGTCACGACCTATCTTCTAGCGAAGGACGGGCTACTCCCCTGGATCAGGTCGCCGGCCGATAGACTGCCGTCGAGGACCGACCATTGCCGGTGAGCGTGATCGTCGAATCCCTTCGATCATCCCGCCAGGTGGCGACCGGCGTCGCCCCGGGACGTTCGCTGATGGGGTTTCCGTTGACACCAG
Source organism: uncultured Rhodospirillales bacterium (assembly GCA_902825855.1). Taxonomy (GTDB): domain Bacteria; phylum Pseudomonadota; class Alphaproteobacteria; order Reyranellales; family Reyranellaceae; genus Reyranella. The sequence continues at coordinate 8,874 of CADECW010000071.1, forward strand.
TCAGCATCTTGGCCACCACCGCGAACTCGCTGTCCGGAAACACCACCACAGTCTGGTCCAATCTTCCGCCTTCGTCGAAACCGAAGGAGACCGAAACCGGCATCGCGAGCATGTGGATCCCTTCAACGAAGAACTTCGACTGATGCGTGCCCGCCGTCGCTGCACAAGCCGGTACATCCGGAGTGCAAGGCGATACGCGACCTTGATTGGCAGCCAGAATCTGACCCTCGGTCATGCCCCACTTGGCATACTGCCACCAGGCATTCGCTGCGTGCACCGAGAGCGCAACCAACATCATCGCGAGTACAAGAGCCCGCATGCCTCTACTCCTTTGGACCGCCATCGGCCGAGGATGTTCTCAAGCGCGAACCCGGGCATCGATTGACCAAAGCCCTTTTTGACAAAAACGGCCCCTGGCGCAATCGCAGCAGGCGGCAGTTGCTGCGGCTCGCTGATCCACTTCTTTGTGGCATTGCTTCCTCAAAGTGTGCAAACCGTTGCAGAACTGATACTGGAAAAGACCTCCTTGAGCCCGCTCGCTACGTCGCTGTTCATTTGGGCTCTCCTGATCGGGGGCGCTCTGAGCGGTGCCATGCTGCGCCGCCGGTTGCCTGAGCACTATCTCGATAGCCATGCCAAGGACATAGTGCGGCTGGGTTGCGCGCTCATTGCCACGATCGCTGGCCTTGTGCTGGGACTGTTGATCAATTCGGCAAACACGGCGTTCAACGCTCAGCGTGACGAAATCCGGCAGTTGACCGCCAATATCATCCTGATTGACCACATGCTCATCCAATACGGGCCGGACGCTCGCGAGGCCCGCCAGCTTCTGCGCGCAGCTGTGCCAGCGATGGCCGATCGACTGTGGAGTGATGGTACCGCGAAGGCGAACGTCGCATTCTCGACCAGTGCCCCGGGCGAGGAAGCCTATCGTGCAGTGCGGATGCTCAAGCCCGCCGACGACGAGCAGCGCTTTTTCCGAGCGCAGGCCCTGCAGGTTCTGACGCAGATCGCTCAGACGCGTTTCATTCTTTTCGAGCAAGCGAGCGGCAGCATCCCGACGCCTTTCCTCGTCGTGCTTGCGTTCTGGCTGGTGCTGCTGTTCTCGAGCTTCAGCCTGTTCTCTCCGATGAGCCCGGCGGCGTTTGCGGCGCTCGTGCTGATCGGGCTCTCAGCTTCGGGCGCAGTCTTCCTCATTCTGGAGATGTACAGCCCGTTCAACGGCATGATGCAGCTCGACAGCGAGCCGTTACGGAAGGCTTTGGCGCCCCTATCCTAGGCGGCCGGTACGCAAGGCGGGGCTGGCGCGCGAGGCCGCGAGAGTGGCATTGACGCGGACGGGCTTTTTTCGCTCTTGTCGCTTGAAGTGTCGATCGGCTGGAGCAAGCGAGGCGGACTATGTTCACAACAGATGAGGTGCAGGGCGTCCCGATACTTTCAGGGATACCTGGCGTCGAGCTCGATCGTCTTGCGAAGTCCGCCGCCGACATTCAGCTCGCGGCCGGCGAGTGGGCGGTTCACGAGGGCGACGAGCGCGCATTCTATGCCGTCATTTCCGGTAAGATCGAAGTGGTCAAACTGTTAGATGGCGTTGCGCGAACGCTCGGCTGGCGTTTGCCAGGCACCATATTCGGTGAGGTACCGCTGGCACTTGGCTCGCCGTTTCCCGGCGGCTATCGGGCTGCCGAGCCATCGCGCGTCCTGCGCCTGACGGCCGAGCAATATTACATCGCTGCTGCCGCCGCGCCGGAATTCGCCCGGAAAATGGGGGCGCTGGCACGCGAGCGTATCGGCGGGCTCCAGAAGATCTCGGAAGAACCGCCCAAGCCGCGTGCGAAGATTCTCGGATACCGTTGGGAACGCGCATGCGGTGACCTGCGTCGCTTCCTCGCGCGCAATCAGATCTCGTTCGAATGGATCACGCCCGACGCCCCCGACCTCGAGGCCAAATGGCCGGGCGCGCGTCCGGCCGACGACGACTGCCCGGTGGTACGCTTGGCGGACGGTCCGGAACTCAAGCAGCCCGAGACGCGCGATCTTGCCAAGCTGCTGGGTCTTCAGATCACTGCGAACCATCCGACATACGACACCGTTGTGATCGGCGGCGGCCCGGCGGGACTTGCCGCTGCGGTCTACGGAGCTTCGGAAGGCCTGCGCACCCTGGTCATCGAGCGCGAGGCGCCTGGTGGGCAGGCGGGAACTTCCTCGCGAATCGAGAACTACCTGGGATTTCCCAGCGGCGTCTCGGGCGACGAGCTCGCGAGCCGGGCTCTGCAGCAGGCCAAGCGGCTGGGCGCGGAGATCCTGGTGACCCGATCGGTCACACGGATAGACACCGGGACACGCCAGGTGTTCCTCGACGGCGCTGAGGCCGTGCGCGCAAGGACCCTCATTCTCGCGACCGGAGTGACGTGGCGCCGGCTCGCCACCGAAGGCTTGGACAAATTCATCGGCAAGGGAGTCTACTACGGTGCTTCGCGCAGCGAGGTAAGCGCCACCCAGGGGCTCGACATTCATCTCATCGGGGCCGGCAACTCGGCCGGCCAGGCTGCTCTCTACTTCGCTGGCCATGCCCGCAAGGTAACGCTCATCGTGCGGGGCACTTCGTTGGAAGGCAGCATGTCGCACTACCTCATGGAGCAGATCCGCGGCAAGTCGAACATCGCCGTCGAACTCCAGTCTGAAGTGCACGCCGTCCACGGTGACACACACCTGATGGCGATCGATGTTCGCAACAGGGTCAGCAACAAGGTGAGCCGTCAGGATTGCGGCGGCCTTTTCATCTTCATCGGGGCGGACGCGGAAACCGGATGGCTGCCGGCCGACATCATGCGCGACGCACGTGGTTACGTGCTGACCGGAGACGATGTCATGAAGGCCAAATGCTGGTCCGCCGACCGCGATCCCTATCTGCTCGAGACCAGCGTTCCTGGCGTCTTTGCCTGCGGCGATGTGCGGCTGAGCCTGGTCAAACGGGTCGCGTCCGCGGTCGGAGAAGGCAGCATGGCGATCGCCTTCGTCCACCGCTATCTCGCGGACGTACATCGAGCATAGAGATATCGGCCGGGCCTGATAGGGGTGGATACCTTGACGCCATTCCGAAAGGTCTAAACGTCCGCATGTTTTCCGTGACGTACTGTTTGCAATTGCCCGTCGTACTCGAACTGCACCAGGATGTTCCGGACATTGCGAGCACTGTTGCGGATCGGCGGGTCGGTGGTTGTTCGAGGTGAGTTTCCTTGAACGACCCAAACGCAGTGCGGCCTAATCGCAAGTTCGTCGCACGACAGCTTGAAATGGCCCAATGACGACTGCGATGACGCGCCGAACTTCGAGCGCGCACTCTCTCCATTGAACGTGCACCGAATATTGCGCGGCTGCTCGACATCATCGCTTCGTGTCCACTTGAAGCCCCGCCAGCTTGTCGGCTTCCACCACACCAACGGCGTGCGCAGCCTGCGCTCCGTGCAATACCGGAAGCCTGCTTCGTGAAAAAAGACCATGTGGGTACAGATTGTCGAGACAGTCAGGCGATCGTTGCCGCCGTTTGCCAGGAATCTTGCAATCGTCATGGTAGGCTGACCGCACCGCGCTCCGGTTCGACATGATCGCGAACCCCGCGCTCCCAACGAGTCATGTCGACTTCGTCGCAGAGATCATCAGGGCCTTCGTGGTCCCGGTGACCGTTCCTTCGCCGAACCGAGTCAACATGACCTGCTCCACGGCCCTGGTCGCTTCGTCAATTCGCGAAGGGTCGGCCGCCTCGATCGCCGTGCGCAGAAGGGAGCCGTGCACTGTAATCACTGCCGCTTCCGCTGCCTTCCCGGCGGTGGCCTGTCGCTCAATCCGATCCACTTCTACGTTCTGAAAACCTGCAGCCGCGAGATCGGCGCGAATGATCGACTCGTCGAAATAGCCCGGGTTCAACAGCGTATGCGGATCGCGTTTCAGCATGTGGCCGACGGTTTGAGCGGCGATCCATAGCGGAGAATCAGGCATCTCGTCATAGTCGTCCCAAAGCACGAACAGGTAGCTGCCGCGGGATGCCAGAACACGCGAACACTCTTTGAAAGAGTCCCGCTTGTCGGGGAAGAACATGACGCCGAACTGGCACACTATCAGGTCAAAGGCGCCGTCCGGGAAGGGCAGCCTCATCGCGTCGGCCTGCTGCCACGTCACGCGCTTCGTCCCAACTTTTCCTTTTCCTCTTTCGATCATCGCCTGGTTGAGGTCCGTAGCCGTAATGCTCACTTCCGGCGGCAGAGACCGAACCAGCGCCTCGGTCAGCACGCCACTGCCTGCTGCCGTTTCCAAGACGCGATTGGGACGAAACGCTTTGGCACGATCCGCAACGACGCCCGCGTATGGAGCAAAGTTCATCGGCACCAGATAGCGGTCGTAGAATTCCGCCAGTGTGCCGCCAAACGCCACCGCCTTGTCGTTGGGCATCTATCCTCGCTAAGTACCCGGTCGTCGAAGGGCAGAAACGTTTGGCATCGACAGGCATCGGGCAAGCTCCGATGCCACAAAGCGATTGGGAGGTTTCGGGACGGTCCAAAGGCCGCAGCGTAGTTCAGGACGCCCGTTTCACCGGCGGAATCGTCCAGGTGCCGTTGACGATCGACGGGCTGCTTTCATCCGGCCAGTACATGCGCAGCATCAGGATGAACTTGCCCGCCGGAGCCGGCAGCCAGTTGGACTCCCTGTCTGCGCCAGGCGAATCCTTCTGGACGTATAGGTCGATCGAGCCGTCGGCATTCGTCTTGAGTGCCTGCCGCGGGCTGATTGAATATCGGTTGATCGAATTGGGCACGAAGAAATAGTTGGCATCGTACATCGTGATCGACCAGAAACCCTCGACGGGTGGGGCCTGGCCCTTCTCGAAATGGACAACGTACTTGTTGGTGCCCGAGTAGTCGTTTTCGTCGGCATCCTTGAGGGAGGTCGGGTATACGGCGTCCTGCGGCCGGTTGGCGCCCAGCCCGATGGCGGTGACGAGGGCCCGCATCAGATAGTCGGTGCCGTAGATCCCGGTCTTGGTCGTGAAATTCCAGCCGTTGATGTGCTGGAGCTCCTTGTTGATCTTGAACTGCAGCATGATGCGGTCGAAGGCGAGCTGCGGGATACGCTTGGCGAAGTCGGCATTGAGCTTGCCCACATCGAAGTCCTTGCCCGGCACCAACCCGATCCTGGCGAAACGCGCGAGGGCGGGGGCATCCGCGGTCGCGGGAGGGTTGGCCTTCATCAGCTGCGCCAGCAGCGCGAAGTATTCCTTGGCGTCCATCCGATTCACCTGGTCGCGGACTGCCGTCTTCATGTCGACGGACGCATCGACCTTCGCCTCCGGTGGCGTGTAGGGCTTGCCCCATGTGCTGAGCGGGACGAGCTTGCACTCGTCCTGCAGGGCATGGACCTCCTTGTAGTCCTCCGGCGTTCCCGTGCAGTAGATCCGGCCAAGCAGCCAGACGATGCTGGTCGGCGACTTGTATTCCTTGACGCCGGCGGGAAGCGTGCCGGTCCAGGCGGGACCGGTGATGGCGTACGTCTGCGCGCCGGTGCCCGTGGTTCGCTTGCCGGGTACCTGGAACACGTTGGTCCAGCCGTCGAGCATCGGGAACAGGAAGTAGCGTCCCTTCATGTCGGGGAGGCTCAACAGCCATGGCTCCTTGCCGACATCGATCCAGCCCGTCGTATACAGCGTGTCGGCGTTGGGCGCGGTCACGTCGCGGTAGGACGCATCGGGATACTGGCGCACTTTGATGAGGTGACCCATGGGCGCTCGCGTCGCCTCGGGCGCGGCGACATTGGTCATGACACGGCGCGTCATCTCCATCGTCACCAGCGGATAGCCGTAGATGTAGGCCTCGGTCGCGAGCCAGAAATCCTCGAGCCCCTCGCCGAAATGAAACTCGCTGTTGTTGGCGAGCGCTGCGGCGGCGATCGAGGTGCTGCCGAGAAGGCCGAGCGCCCCCATGGTAGCGAAGCGGCGACTGATCATTGACAAACTCCTGTACTCTAACTGGATGAGCGAGGCCGCCGACTATCGCATACAGCTCTCCCCCGTCATGACGGCAAAACTGTCACATTCGACAGTCCATCAACCGATTCCGTCGGCCGTGATACCGAGGCGTCGGATCAAGGCTCCCAGCCGCTCGTGCTCACGCTGCATGAAATCACCGAGCTCGCCTGGGCTCATGGGCTGCGGCTCGATGTAGGCGCCGAGCAGGCGCTTCCGCGTCTCGCCGTCGGCCAGCGCCGCTGCCACTGCCTTGTTCAACCGCTCGACGATGGGGTCCGGCAGGTCCTTCTGCCCGAGAAGGGGCAGGGCCGATTGTACTTCCAGATCCCCGACGCCCTGCTCGGTCATCGTCGGTACGTCGGGCAGGTCGTCGTGGCGCTTGAGCCCGACCAGGGCGATCGCCTTGAGGCGGCCCGCCTTGACGTGCGACGCCGCCAGCGAGGTGCTGATGACTCCGAGGTCGAGGCGTCCGCCCAACAGGTCCTGCACTCCTGCGGGCAGACCCTTGTAAGAGATTGATGCGACGTCGAGCCCGTACTTGATCTTGAGTTGCTCGGGGATGAGGTGCGCACCGGTGCCGTTACCCGGGTTGAGATAGTTGAGCTTGCCCGGATTGGCGCGGGCGAGGCTCACGAACTCGGCGACCGTGCGGGCGGGCGACGACGGCGGAACGCAGACGAGTCCGCTGCTCACACCCAACATGGCAATCGGCTTGAAGTCGGCCATGACGTCGAACGGCGCCTTCATCAGCAGGCCGAGCACGACGTGGCCCGACACCGTGAGATAGAGCGTGTGCCCATCGGGCGGTGTGCCGAGCATCATCTGCGCCGCCATGATGCCGTTGGCGCCAGGCCTCGGGTCGATCAGCCAGGACTGGCCAAGCTCGCGCTGCATGACGTCGCTCACGGCGCGGCCGCCGATGTCGATCAGGCCGCCGGCGGGGCCGGGCAGGATCACGCGCACGGGCTTGGCGGGATAGGCCTCCGCGCGCGCCGCCAAGGGCATTGCCGCGGCCGCGGCCAGGAACAGGCGCCGTCGCATGGTCAGGCCCTGTAGAACGGCTTGTCGCCGCACACGGTTACGCGGTGGCCGTACCGACGATGCGGGAAATAGTCGAACATCGCGTGGTGCTGGGCGCAGCGGTTGTCCCAGAACGCCACCGATCCCGCCTGCCACTTGAAGCGGCATTGCAGCTCGGGCGTTTCGATGTGTCGGTACAGCATCTCCAGCAGGGCGTCGCTCTCGTGGCGCTTGAGCTGCGGGATGCGCACCGTAAAGCCGCGATCGACGAACAGCGCCTGCCGGCCGGTCACCGGATGGGTGCGCACCACCGGATGCTCGGCCGACGGGAACGTCATGTCGCCGCGGTCGCCGGCGCGCGAGCGATAGCCGTGCGCCTTGGCGCTGTCGTGGATCGCCGTCAGGCCGGTCAGCAGGCTGCGGACCGGCTCGGAAAGCGTCTCGAAGGAGCGATACATGTTGGCGAACAGCGTGTCGCCGCCGCCGTCCGGCGGCACCTCCGTGAGGTAAAGGATGGAGCCCATGGGCGGCTCGGCATCGCACGACACGTCGCTGTGCCACTCCTCGCCGGCGACGCGCTTGGAGTTCTCGTCGGCCTTGATCACCAGGATCTCGCGATGTTTCGGCATCCCGATCGGGGCATTGGGATGCACGTGCAGCGGCCCGAAGCGGCGGCCGAACTCCTTGTGGGCCTCGATGCTCATCCGCTGGTCGCGAAAAAAGATCACGAGGTTGTCCATCAGTGCATCGTGCACTTCCTGGAATTGCTGGTTGCCGAGCGGCTTGGACAGATCGACGCCGAAGATCTCGGCGCCGATCGTGGGCGTAAGCTTCCGAACCTCGATCGACTGGTTGGCCATTGGCTCCTCCATAGGTTGGCAGAGGGGTACCACGGCGCAGCAGGCCTCATTTGACATTCTGGGACAGGGCTTCGACAATTTTGGTCGGGGATTCGACTTCTTGACCGATCTCATCCGCAGCGCCTGCCTCTCCTCCTATCCGGAGGTCGCCCGCTCGCTGGGGCTGGATCCCCTTCGCCTGCTCGCCGCCGCGGGCATCGATCGACGCAGTCTCGACGGCGATCCCGACGTCAGGATTTCAGCGGGAGCATTGGGCCGTCTACTCGAAAGCTCGGCGCGGGCGGCCGGAGTCGACGATTTCGGGTTGCGCCTCGCCGAGACCCGCACGCTTGCGGTGCTCGGGCCGGTCGGGCTGCTGGTGCGCGAGGAGGCGACGGTGCGTGACGCGCTGCAGTCGCTGATGCGCTACATTCCACTGCACAACGAATCACTGCATCTCAGGCTGGAGGAGCGCGACGGCATGGCGATCGCCAGCGTCGAGATCCGTGTGCGCCGGCCGGTGCCGATCCGGCAAGGCACGGAGCTGACGGTGGGCGTGCTTTACCGGATCCTGCGCCAGCTGGTGGGATCGCACTGGCGGCCGCTGGTGTGCTTCGCCCATGATGCGCCGAAGCGTCGCGACACCTGTCGCCGGCTGTTCGGCGGACGCGCCGAGTTCGGCCACGACTTCAACGGCATCGTCTGCAGCCGGCGCGACCTCGATCGGCCGATCCCGACTTCCGACCCTGTGCTGGCGCGCCATGCCCGCCGCCATCTCGACAGCCTGCTGGCGCGGCCCGACGCCAGCATTGCCGACAAGGTGCGCGAGCTGATCTTCCTGCAGCTTTCGGGCGGGCGCTGTCGCGCCGACCTGGTGGCGGGCCAGCTCGGTATCGACCGCCGCACGCTGCATCGCAGGCTGGCCAGGGACAATCTCTCCTTCTCCGAGGTTCTCGAAGCGGTGCGCACCGAGATCGTGACCCGCGCGCTGCCCAGCCGCGAGCGGCCGCTCGCCGCGTTGGCCGACATGCTGGGCTTTTCGAGCCTCAGCGCTTTCTCTCGCTGGTTCCACACGCGCTTTGGCGCCAGCCCCACGGCGTGGCGCCACCGCACCGCCCGCCTTCAATTGGCGAGTGCAAGCAGCCGGTAGTTACCTACGCTGAATCCACGACAGTAACTCCGTTCTGCCCGAGTACCTCGATAAGCTTCGGAATGTCCGGGGCGGTGCCCACGGGGGTCGCATGGTCGACAGCCGCAAACATCTGGATGGCCTGGGCGTTCGCTCCGGTGACCTCCAACATCTTGCCCCCACCTTTGCCATACCTGAACCCATGCACCGCGCCGCGACGTATATGCACCAGCGTGCCGGGCGGACATACCTGGATCCGTCCGTCGCAAAGAAACTCGATGTCGCCGCTCAGCACGTAGAACGCTTCATCCCAATCGTGGCTGTGCG
>CADECW010000071.1:18307-20958 GCA_902825855.1 uncultured Rhodospirillales bacterium
AACTCGATGTCGCCGCTCAGCACGTAGAACGCTTCATCCCAATCGTGGCTGTGCGAAGGAGGCCCCGTGCCCTCGTCACCCCGTTGCAGCGTGATTCCATAGCTCTGAGTCTCGGCGGTCGCGGCCAGCACGGTAACTTGGGTACCCGCTACGTTGAGCGCGCGCGGCTGCCGCTCGGGTGTCAAAATGAAGTGCGAAGGCTTCACCATACGACCTCCCGTGGGAAATGGACGATATCTCGTCCCGTTACTTATCACGAAGCTCTGAATCTACGGCTCGAATTGCGGAACGATCACCATTCCTTGACCGTTTCATGCTGGTTCGGCGAGGTATCTCAGTTTTTAGTGTGTTCACCATCCAGAGTGGGGGAGCACTGGACGAGGGTTGAACACCATGAGCGCACCGCCATTCTGGAAAGCGCTGGAGGACCATGGGCGTTGGCAAAGGGCCAACCTGCCCGGCATCGACACTCGGCAAGGCAGTGCGTTGCTCGTGTGGCTGCTCAGGAACGATGGCCGGCCGCGTCCGATCGGCCAACTCTACAGGGAAAGCAGCCGAAGCTCGGAACCGACGATGCGCGACTGCGTGAAAGCTTTCGTCGAGCATGGCCTTGCACTCATCGAGCGAGACCCCGGTGACAGCCGTATGCGCCTTCTTCGCGGAACAGCCAAGCTTCGCCAGGTCGTACAGGAGTATCGCCAGCGTATCGGTCAGCTGGCCGAAGCTCGATCAAGTCCATGCTGACATTCGTCGACGATTGAAGCAGATACGAAGCGGGCGTACCTGGCGCGCGCCTCGGTCGAAGGATTTTACAGAGATCTTGGCGGCGAGACTGATCCAGTGGCAATCCCCGGGCCGTTTTCCCGCATCGTGGGTTGACTGAATGCCAAAGCCCATATGCAGTTCGGCCTCGAGCGCATAGATGAGAGTCCAATGGCCGAATCGAAAATCAATTTCAATGATGGTGCCGCCTACGAACAGATGATGGGGGTATGGAGCCGGCTTGCGGGCGAGATCTTCCTCGATTGGCTGGCGCCACTCCCGGGCCTGCGATGGATCGATATCGGCTGCGGTAACGGCGCTTTCACGCAATTGTTGGTCGACCGATGCACGCCGGTGGAGGTCCAGGGCGTCGATCCCTCCGAAGCTCAACTCGCTTTTGCCCGCTCCCGGTTGTCGTCATCTTCGGCAGAGTTTCGACAGGGCGATGCGATGGAACTTCCGTTTCCGTCCGACGGATTCGACGCCGCCGTCATGGCACTGGTGCTCGTTTTCGTTCCGGATCCGGCCAAGGGCATTGCGGAGATGATTCGCGTAGTCCGCCCAGGCGGCACGGTCGCGACCTACATATGGGACATGCTCGGTGGCGGCTTCCCACTCGATCCGATCGGTGACGAATTGCAAGCGATGGGCATTGCGTTCCCGCGTGCACCGCAGATGGATGCATCGCGCATGGACGTCCTGCAGGGTTTGTGGGCAGGCGCCGGACTGGAAGCCGTGGAAACGCGCGAGATAACGGTACGCCGGACTTTTGCGAATTTCGATGAGTTCTGGACGACCAACCTCAAGTCGCCCGCGCTTGGTCCCGTCTTCTCCGCCATGGCTTCCGCCGATGTGGCAACAATCAAGAACCGAGTTAGCAGAGCGCTTGCCACGGATGCCGAAGGAAGGATTGTCTGCGCCGCACGTGCGCATGCGGTGAAGGGCTACCGGCCGAAATAAGCGGACCTTCAGGGTCGTGGCCGGCAACGCACGGCGTGCAAGCTGCCGGGACTCGCCACCGCGGCAAGTGTCTTGGTACAAACCAGGGGAACGTGGTGATCGGTCACCCGGGAGAGAGGATACCGTGGCCATAATGGAGTTGCCCGCCGATGCAAAGCGCAGGCTGGTTGCAGGCGCCTTGCAATCGCTCGATCAGCTCGACGCCAGGAACCGCGATCTGGACAGCTGGGAGCGGCACTTCCTGGTACAGGCCGTAGAAAGCATGGAGCAAGACGCGTTCGCCACTTCGATCCAGCAGCTGCTCAACTATGCAAAGCGACCGTCGGAGCGAGACGCGGCGTCGGTTCAGGCAATTGCCAACCAGCCGAAAGTCGAAACCAAGGACGAGCTTCGGCAAAGGCTCGAAGTGGTGAGGGCACGCCTCGCGTCAGAGTGAGATGTCGCCAGCACCGTGGGCGTACGCGACTGCCGGCGGCTTGACCGGACCGCAGACCAGAGGACAGTGTTTTCTCCCAGGGAGCCACCGAGACTTGCCGCTTCTGGGAAGCACGAAGACGAACCGCACGCGAGCTGTCATCGCGGCCGCCATGCTTTCGGCCGATGTGGTGCATGCCGACGGCGATGGCGCAGCCGGTCTGTGTCACGCAAAATTTCGTCGTTCCCTCGGGCGCGAACGACAAGGATAAGGCCGCGCCCTTCTAAGGGCACAACCGTCGCCTTCGAAATGGCGTCGAAGGACAGCGTCATCTACAACCCCGGGCTCATTCGTGACGACACGCCCGCAGGCTGCGGCAATGGCTCGATCATGCGCACGCAGACTGCACCGGACGACAAGTCGAACATGATCGTGACCACCAGCCATCCCGGCACGTGGACGCGACCCATCACGGTGTATGTGCCGGCTGGCTACGTGCGCGGCGTCGAAATGC
>CADECW010000071.1:21058-38992 GCA_902825855.1 uncultured Rhodospirillales bacterium
ACGCGACCCATCACGGTGTATGTGCCGGCTGGCTACGTGCGCGGCGTCGAAATGCCGTTCATCGTGTTGGGCGATGGCGGGTCGACCGCCTACAAGGATCTTTGCGGCATCCTCGATAGCCTGATCGCCCAACGGCGCATCCCGCCGCTCGTTGCCATCCAGATCGGCGATGGCGGGCAGGATGCCCAAGGCAGTCAGCGCGGCAAGGAATACGACGCGGTGAACGGGATCTACACGCAGTTTGTCGAGCGTGAGGTGCTGCCTCTGGTGGAGAAGAACGCGGCCGTGAAGCTGACAAAAGATCCCGACGGTCGTGCGACCCTGGGCTTGAGTTCGAGCGGAGCGGCGCTTTCACCATGGCGTGGTACCATCCCGAGCTCTTTCTCCGGGTCCTGGCCTATTCGCCCTGGAACGTCGATCCGGTACGGGGCGGGGGCGGAGCTACACGCGCTCGACGATCGACAGGCCTCGGTTGCGATCGATCAGGTAGATCAGGCCTCTGTGGTCGACGTAGACGTCGTTGCTGCAGACGCGCTGGGCTCCTGACGGCACGTCCGGCATCCACCAGGCGGCCTGCTTCATCGACAGGGGATTGGTGATATCGATCACCCTGAGCCCGTTGGCGAACCAGGCGGCCGGAACTTCGTTGCCGACGATGGTTTCGACGGGCTGATGGCATGCCGTCATCAACGGCGTTTCGATCCCGACCAGCTCCGGCATCTGGAAGCAGCTGACCGGTACCGGCCGGGTCTCATCGGTAATGTTCACCATCCAAAGCGCCGCCGGCAACTCTGGCGAAAGCTTGGGGTCCAGGGGCTGTACGTGTTCGTCCGCGACCAGCATCCAGCGATGGCCGGCGATCGGCACGTCGATCGGAACCAGGCTATGCGTAGGCCAACCGAACGGCGGGCTCCAGTCGAGGTGAGAGATCAGCTTCGGCTTCGTCATGTCGCTGATGTCGAGGATGACGCCACCGCCGTACCAGTAGCTGACATACAGGCGATCGCCGCGCCGGATCGGATGATGGCAGCGGTGGTTCTTTGCCTTCCAGCCGGGAGTTTCGCCCCCGGCGACCCACTGTCCCTGCATCCACCAGCGGCCGACCTCTTCGGGCCTGGTCGGATCCTTCAGGTCGAGGATCATGACGATGGTGCCGACATAGCCTTCCTGCTCCGTCGAAATGTAGGCGTAGCGGCCATCGAAGGTGAAACGGTGCACACCCATCCCGGCGCATTGCCAATGGCAGATGTCGCGCGGATTGCCCGGCTGGCTGACGTCGAAGATGCGCAGCCCCACGAAGTCACCGGGCGGCTTGTCGCCCCGCGTACGCTCGCGATTCACCACCATGATGTCATTCGCCACGCGTACCTTGTGGGAATGCAGCCCCGGCGGAATGTCGATTGAAGCGACGACCCTTGGATTTGCCGGATCGGCTACGTCTATCACCGAAGTCCCGTGTGGCGGCTGCATGTGCCCGACATAGGCGTAGTTGCCGTCCAGGACGACCTGCCCGCCGCCGGCGATATCGATCCAGGCGACCTCGCGAATGCCGGAACCCTGACCCATAGTGCCATCCCTTTGCGGACCCCGGCGCATGCGTCGACAATAGGTGGAGTGCCCGGCCCGGTGGCGATCTTGCTGCGCGCATGCTGGCATTGCAAATGCGGCGTTCGCTGCCGCCGCATGAGCATCGGCTCATGCCCGATCGCGCAGGAGTACGTTGACGAGCGAACTGTGGACTTTGAGGGGGCCGGTTGAGCTGACATGCCCACGGCGCCTGAATTTGCTCAGCATTTCGTTGATGCGTGGCCGCGTCGAGCCGACGATTTCGGCAAGCGTCTGCTGATTGATAGCGGCGAGGACCGACTGGGACTTCGGTCCCTCGTCCATGCCGGCGAGAACGAGCAGCGCGCGGGCCAGGCGGTGCTCCATGGAGTTTACGCGCAGGTCCATCAGGTCCTCTTCCGCGCGCGCCAGGCGGCGCACGAGATAGGCGTTGAAGTACCGCGAGACATTAGGGTCGGTGCGCAGCAACCTTACCATCCTGCTCTTGCGGATGGACACAAGGCGGCTGTAGAGCAGGGCACTGGCGTTGGTTTTGCGCACCGTATGGCCCGCCAGGCAGGACTCGCCGAAAAAGGAGCCGCTGCCGAGCAGACCTATGACGGCCATTTTGCCCTCGGGCGATGCGCCGTCGATCTTCACAAGGCCTGTCTCGATATAGAAGACGTGATCGGCCCTTTCGGCCTGGCGATAGATGAACTCGTTGCGCGGCACATCGATTCCAATGCCTGCATTCGCGAGGGTCGCGGCGGCGTCCGACAGCGCGAGTTTCGCCCATCCCGTCATCTGCATCATCAAAAAAACCTCTCAACCGCAAGCACTTGCGGGTGGGAGGTCGCCAAAAAATGCCCGTCTGTCCGATATAGAACACGTTCTCGCGCCGCTTCGCCTGTAACCACGTCGTGGCTTCAGGTTCGATTCGCAACGACTGAGGAGATTTGCGGGATGCAGATTGCGGGGACGAGTCTCGAAACAGCGCTTCGGAACGCTATCTCTGGCGGCTACGTCGCCGAGATGAGCGGGCAAACCTACACCGTTACCCAGCCCATCGTGATCGATGTCATGAGTCCGATCCAAGGATCGATGGGAATCGATCTCGGCGGCGCCACAATCATGTCACAGGTAACGGGCGGCCAGCCGGTCATCCAGATCAATGCCGGGCCGGGAGTCGATCTCCGCTATCTCACCTTGTCGAATTTCACGATCCGGGGTAACGGCAGCGAGGGTGCCGGCATCAAGATCGTCGCCGACGGCAACGATCGCTGGATCTACAACTTCTCGATCGAGAACGTGACTGTTCGCGGCGTCGGCGGCTATGGCCTCGATGTCCGGGGCAGCGTGTTCGAAGGCTTGGTCTCGAACTCGTCGATGATCGGCAATCGCCTCGGAGGTGCCTATTTCGGTCACCTCGCCAGCGGCGGCCAGGTGAGCGCCCTGCGCTGGTTCGGCGGCACCATCGAGGGCAATGGCGGCGCCGGAATCTTCCTCGGCAACGGCGCACGCGACCTCAGCGTCGACGGCGTGACCGTCGCCAACAACGGGGGCTACGGCATCAGCGCCGAGTGGGGCATCACGTCGGTGACGGACAGCACCTTCCGCGACAATCGCACCAACGGCATCTGGTTCCAGAACTACGGCTACTTCAACAACAACACCTTTCAGACTTCCGGCGTGCAGGGCACCGGCATCGCGGGCTACGTGACCGGCCAGACCACGGTGACCGGCAGTCGCAGCGCCTATACCGGCAGCGGTTCGGATCCGACCGTCCTCGCCAACCTGCAGGGGCCGGGCAGCGCCTATATCGTGGGCGACACCGGCAAGCTCATCACCGGTTCCGCGCTTACCGTGAGCGGCCTGGGTGGGGGCAACGAGGCGCAGGTCACCACGAGCAACCAGGGGTCAAGTGTACCGTGGCCGTCGTCGCTGGCTTCCGTCGCCTCCACCGCAACGGCCAGCAGCACGGGCACCGGTACGCTCGAGAGCGCCGTGCGCAGCGCGCTCACAGGCGGCACGGTGGCCAAACTTTCGGGCGCCACCTTCACCGTCACGACGCCGATCGTCATCTATCTCGGCAACTCCAGCCAGGGGCCGATCGGCATCGACCTCGGCGGCGCCAAGATCTCGTCCCAGGTTACAGGCGGCCAGCCGGTCATCGAGATCGTCGCCGGGCCAGGCGTCAACGTGAGCAACCTTACGCTCTCGAACTTCAGCATCGCCGGCAACGGCCAGGAGGGCGATGGCATCAAGATCGTCGCGGCCGGCGCCGACCGTTCGATCAACCTGGCGATCGACAACGTGGAAATCGAGCATGTCGGCGGCATCGGCCTCGACGTCCTGGGTAACGTCTCGGGCAAGGTGGTCGATTCCTGGATGCACGGGAACAATGGCGGCGGCGCCCGCTTCGCCAACAGCGGTGGCGGCACGGCAGACGGCCTGCAGTGGATCGGTGGCGGGTTCCGCAAGAACGGCGTCGCTGGTCTGGTCCTCGACAATGGTGCCCGCGACATGTCGGTGCAGGGCGCGTACTTCGTCGAGAACTACGGGGCGGGCATCTACGCGACCAGCGGCATCGCCCTGGTGGCGCAAACCGGCTTCGAGAACAACGCCGGTGCCGGTGCCTGGGTCGGCGGCTCCTCCACCTTTCTTGCCGATTCCTTCTCGACCTATGGCCCGCAGAAGGTCGGCATTGCGGGCACGCTCAACGGCGGCAAGGTCGTCTCCATCGGCAGCGGCGGCGAATACTATGGCGGCGGCACCGATCAGACAGCGTACATGAACCTTCAGGGCAGCGGCACGCTGTCCCTCGTCGGCGGTGGAAAGGTGATTGCCGGCGCCAGTATTTCAGTGACCGGCGGCAGCACGCTGCCGACCGACGGCTCCGCGCCGCCGACCGGCGGTCCGCCCCCGCCGACAGGCGATACCACGGCGCCTACAGTCGTGAGCATCGCGGCTTCAGGCACGGGCATCACGGGCGGCACCGGCAATCTCAACGGCGGTGACGTGGTCACCCTGACTGCCACCTTCAGTGAAGCCGTCAGCGTGAGCGGCGGCGTGCCCACCCTTGTCCTGAACGACGGAGGCAGCGCCGCCTACAGCGGCGGCTCGGGCAGCACGACGCTGATCTTCAGCCACACGGTGCAGGCCGGGCAGAACGTCGCCGATCTGGCCGTCACGTCGGTCGCTTTGAACGGCGCCACGCTCAAGGATGCGGCGGGCAACGCCGCGAATCTGACCGCGGCGGCGGCTTACAACCCCGCCGGCGCGCTCCGGATCGACACGGGCGCGCCGACGGTGGCCTCGATCGCGGCGTCCGGATCGGGCCTGACCGCCGGCAGTGGCACCGTCGGCACGGGAGCGACCGTCACCTTCACCGTGGCTATGAGCGAGGCAGTGACCGTCACGGGTACGCCGAGCCTGTCTCTCAGCAGTGGCGGCAAGGCAACCTACACCGGAGGATCCGGCAGCGCGTCGCTCGCGTTTACCTATGCGGTCGCGACCGGGCAGTCCGCCGCCGACCTGGCGGTTACGTCCTTCAACCTCGAAGGCGGCACCGTCTCCGACGCAGCGGGCAATGCCGCCAGCCTGTCGGGCGCGACCAACTACAATCCGGCCGGAACCTTGAAGGTCGACACGAGCGGCGCGCCCGTGGTGCAGCCGCTTGCCAGCGGCCTCGGCTTCACATCGATATCGGCGGCCGACGGCAAGGCGACATTGACCGGCACCGCCGGTGCCGGCGACCAGATCTCGATCTACGATGGGCCGACCTGGCTTGGCTTTGCCGTCACCGGCAGCAATGGTGTCTGGAATTTTACGGGCAACGCCAGCGCCGGCGTCTCGCACACCTACGGCATCAATGCCACCAATCCTGCCGGCAAAGTGAGCAGCACCGCTGCGCGGGCTCTGCTCGGCAGCAATGGCGCCGATACCTTGACCGGCACCGCCGGCAACGACGTCATTGCCGGCGGCGCAGGCGCCGACAGGCTGACGGGCGGCGGCGGCGCCGATACCTTTGCTCTCACGGCGGCACCCAACGGCACGGTCGATCGTATCACCGATTTCGCCTCGGGCACCGACAAGCTTGCCCTCGCGCAATCTGCGTTCAGCGCTCTCACTCCGGGTGGGCTATCGGCAGCCGCGTTCGTGCAAGCCGCGGCAGCACTCACGTCCGCCCAGCGCATCATCTACAACCAGACCACCGGCATCCTGTCGTATGACGCCGACGGCAGCGGCGGCGGCGCGGCGGTTGCCGTCGCTCAGCTCAATGCGGGACAGGTCCTGCAGCCGCAGGACATCAAGATCTACTAGGCAGGCTCTATCCGGGACGGCCAGCTCTCTCGACGCCGCTCCGCTGCTCTACTCGGGGGATTTTCACATGACTGCCAACGACACAGGGCTCGCCGCCCTCGTTTCGCTGTTGCGCCTGCAGGGCGTCGCTGCGGAACCGGCCCAGCTCCATCACCAGCTCGGCATAGCCGGCAGGCCCGTCGGGGTCGTCGAGATGCTGCGCTGTGCGCGTCAGCTCGGCCTCAAGGCGCGCAGCCTGTCGACCCGATGGGCGCGGCTTGACTGCACGCCGCTGCCGGCCATTGCCGAGTTGCGCGACGGTTCCTTCCTGATGCTGGGCAAGGCTGCCGACGACAAGGTGCTGGTCCACGTGCCGGGCACTGCGCGGGCCGAAGTCATGACGCAGCAGCAGTTCGAAGCGGCGTGGACGGGGCGGCTGGTGCTGATGATGCGCCGCGCCAAGCTCGGCGATCTCGCGCGTCGATTCGACATCGGCTGGTTCGCGGGCGCTCTCGGCAAGTACCGCGGTCTGCTGAGCGAAGTGCTGCTGGCGTCGTTCTGTCTGCAATTCCTCGCCCTGCTGACGCCGCTCTTCTTCCAGGTCGTGATCGACAAGGTCCTGGTCCACCGCAGCCTTACCACGTTGGAGGTCGTGGCTGTCGCGATCGTCGGCTTCGCTGTCGCCGAGACTCTGCTTGGCATCATGCGCACCTACCTGTTCGCCCACACAACCAACCGTGTCGACGTCGAGCTGGGCGCGCGGCTGTTCCGCCATCTCATGGCACTGCCGCTGTCCTACTTCCAGAGCCGCCGCGTCGGCGATTCGGTCGCTCGAGTGCGCGAGCTCGAGAACGTCCGCGTCTTCCTGACCAGCTCCGCGTTGACCCTGGTGCTCGACCTCTTCTTCACGCTGGTCTTCGTCGGAGTGATGTTCGTCTACTCGCCGCTGCTCAGCTGGATCGTGATCGCGGCCTTTCCGCTCTATGTCGGGATCTCGGTCGGCGTGGCGCCGCTGTTCCGCCGCCGGTTGGACGAGAAGTTCAAGCGCGGCGCGGAAAACCAGGCGTTCCTGGTGGAGAACGTCGCCGGCGTCGAGACCGTCAAGGCAATGGCGGCCGAACCGCAGATGCAGCGGCGTTGGGAGGACCAGCTCGCGAGCTACGTCTCGGCAAGCTTCCGCGTGCTGAGCCTCGGCAACGCGACGAGTGAATCCGTGCAGCTGATCGCCAAGCTGGTCAATGCGGCGGTGTTGTTCTTCGGCGCCAAGCTCGCCATCGAAGGCAGCATGACGATCGGCGAGCTGGTGGCGTTCACGATGATCGCCGGCCGCGTCAACGCGCCCGTGCTGCGCCTGGCGCAGATTTGGCAGGACTTTCACCAGACCCGGCTTTCGGTCGAACGCCTGGGTGACATCCTCAATACGCCGGCGGAACCGGCATACGCCCCCGGCCGGGCGGTGCTACCGGGAATCGAAGGCAACATTGCCTTCGATCATGTCAATTTCCGCTATCGGCCGGACGGCCAGCGCGTGCTGCAGGACGTGAGCTTCACCCTGGCGGCCGGAGAGGTGGTCGGCATCGTCGGCCTCTCCGGTTCGGGGAAGAGCACGATCGCCAAGCTGATTCAGCGCCTCTACGTGCCCGAAAGCGGACGCGTCCTGATCGACGGCATGGATCTCGCCATGGCCGACCCGACGTGGCTGCGTCGTCATATCGGCGTCGTGCTGCAGGAGAACGTGCTGTTCAACGCCACGATCCGCGACAACATCGCCCTCGCCGACCCGGCCATGGCTCTCGCCCGTGTCGTCGGCGCCGCCAAGCTCGCCGGTGCGCACGACTTCATCCTGCGCCTGCCGGAGGGCTACGACACTCAGGTCGGCGAGCGCGGCTCCACCCTGTCAGGAGGACAGCGCCAGCGCATCGCCATCGCGCGCGCCCTGGTCGGCGACCCGCGCATCGTGATCTTCGACGAGGCGACCAGCGCGCTCGACTACGAGAGCGAACGCATCGTCCAGGAGAACATGCGCCAGATCGCCCGCGGCCGGACCGTCGTGATCATCGCCCACCGGCTGTCGACGCTGCGCATCGCCGATCGGGTGCTCACTATCGACGAGGGGCGCCTGGTCGAGGACGGCACCCACGAGGAACTGATGCGTGCGTCGGGTCGATACGCCGCTCTCCACAGGCTGCAGGCAGGTATCCATGGCATCCACTAGCGCAGGCCGCTCGCGTGCCGAGCTCGCTTTCCTGCCGGCCGCGCTCGAAATACTCGAGACACCGCCGTCGCCGATCGGTCGCGTCATTGCAATCACCGTCGTGGCGACGATCGTCCTGGCGACCGCGTGGGCATCGGTGGGCACTGTCGACATCGTCTCCGTCGCTTCGGGCAAGATAATCCCCAGCGGGCACACCAAGCTGGTGCAGCCCCTGGAGGCGGGCATCGTCCGCGCGATCCACGTCCGCGACGGCCAGCGCGTGCGCGCCGGCGACGTACTGATCGAGCTCGATCCCACGGTCAGCGGCGCCGAGCTTGGACGGCTCGCCAGCGACCTGGCGGCCGCACAGCTCGATGCGGCCCGCCTGCGGGCCGCGCTGGCCGCCGAGGCGCCGGCATTCCGGCCGCCAACCGATGCGACGCCGGCCCAGGCCGAGCTGCAGCGTGGCCTTCTCGCCAGCCAGATGGAGGAACAGGAGGCCAAGCTGGCCGCGATCGACCGCCAGAAGAAGCAGAAGGAGGCGGAGCTCTCAACGCTTGCCGCCATGATCGAAAAGCTTGAAACGACGATGCCGCTGATCGAGCATCGCGTCGGCGTGCGCCGACATTTGTCGGAACGCGAGCTGGGCTCGCGGCTGCAATACCTTGCCGACCTGCAGGAGCTCACATCCCAGCAGCAGGAGGTGCTGGTGCTTCGCCGCCGCAGCATCGAGGTGGGGGCAGCCTTGTCGGCGATCGACGAGACTCGAAGCCGCACGGTGGCGGAGTATCGGCGCGGCCTGTTCGAGGAGCTTGCGCGCGCCGAGCAGAAGGCGACCGGCCTGCAGCAGGAGGTCGTCAAGGCGAGGCAGAAGGCGCATCAGCAGCAGCTCACCGCGCCAGTCGATGGCACCGTACATCAACTTGCGATCCATACCGTGGGCGGTGTCGTCACCGCCGCGCAGCCGTTGCTCGCCGTGGTCCCGGCCGACAGCGAGCTCGAGGTCGAGGCGGTCGTGCCGAATCGTGAAGTCGGATTCCTGCGCGTGGGGCAGGAGGCGGAGATCAAGGTCGATGCCTTCAATTTCACGCGCTACGGTCTGATCACCGGACAGGTGCTGACGATCTCCAGCGATGCAGTGGTCCGCGACAGCACGTCGCGTAGCGATACGCGTCCGGCGGCGGCATCAGGGCTCGAATACATGGCGCGCATTTCCCTCAACCGTGGCCAAACGGACCAGGGAAAAGAAGGCTTGAATTTGTCTCCGGGCATGACGGTAACGGTCGAGATCAAGACCGGCGCCCGCACTGTAATGGATTACCTCCTGTCGCCGCTCGGCCGTTACCGGCACGAATCGCTTCGGGAGAGATAAGGGGGAAAGCCATGCTCTGCACCGATGGCAAGCTCGATGCGTACGTGCGCCAGTTGCACAGCCGGCTCGACACGACCACGGTCGCGGCGACTCTCACCCTGATGGTCGATGAAGTGCGCGCCGCCATCGACAGGCAGCGGCGGCTGATTGCCTTGCAGCGGCTCACCCGGCGCAATATCTCCGCGAGCTTGAACGAACTGGAGACGCTCAAGAGAGTGAATTCGAGCTTGAGCTCGGTACTGCTGGGTGAGGTCGAGAGGGCAGGGGAGGAGATCGACGATGGCTCGGGGACTGTGGTTCCGCTGCGGGTTGGCGCATCGAACAGAGTTCGCTGAAGCGGCCAGGCGACCCTGCGTATTCTACCGCGATCGGAAAGCCTGCCAGGCGTAGCGCAGGCTCTGGCGTTCGAGCACCAGCATGCACAGGCCGACCATGAAGGCGCCGCCGCCCAGTTCCAGCCACCACAGATCGTCCAGCGTCGCCGGCAGTGCGGCAATGATCGCAACGGCTGCTGCTGAACAGAGGAGAGGTGGCAGGACGGCCGGCAGCACGGGATGCCAGAACAGGTGAAGGCGTCGGCGCGTCACGAGGCCGAGCGCGAGCCCTAGCAGTTCGGAAGCGAAGACGGCGGCCACGGCTCCCCACGGCCCGTACAGCGGCACCGCCACCGCGGCCACGATCAGATTGAGAGCGGCGGCCGCGGCCGTCATCTTCAACTGCAGATCGCCGCGGCCCCACGGCACCAGCGCCGACACGATGCCGTAGTTCAGGAAGTTGAAGCCGATCGCCAGGCACAGCCACTCGAAGAACCGGCCGGCCGGTGCGAAGGCGGGTCCATAGAGCAGTTCGACCACGTGGCGACCGAAGGTCCAGCCGAAAGCCGCGGTCGGCAGGCCCATCCAGGCGAGCAGGCCGAGATACTCCCGCGACAGGCGCACGGCCTGCTCGGGGCTGTTCTCGGTGCGGACGAACGCAGGGAAATAGGCATTCCACAGCGCTGCAGTGACGACGTTGGCGACCAGCATCAGCCGGTAGGCGGAGGCAAATTGGCCGACTGCTTCGTCGCCGTTGCTGAATCCCAGCAGCAGGATACCGCTGTTGGCAATCACCAGCAGCGCCGCCTGGGAGAGCGCCAGCGGCCAGGCTTCGCGCAGCATGTGGCGCGCACCCTTGAGCGTCGGCCGCATCCGCCGAAGCCGCAGGATGCCCTGTCGCGCGAGATAGCCGAAGTTGAAGGCGACGGTGCCGAAGGCCAGGGCGACGATGAGGATGGCGTAGAGAGTGAGGTCGTCCGGGCCGTGCACCAGCAGTATCAACGCGGGCAGCTGCAGCACATTGAAGGCGAGCGCGGCAAGACTGGGAGCCACCATGCGTTCATGCGCCTGCAGTGCCCAGCCCGTGTTCCAGGCCGTGGCAAACAGCGTGGCCCCCTGTATGACGAGCAGGACACTGACGATCGGCCCGCGCGGCTCGAGCGACGCCGCGATCAGGACGAAGCTGTAGGCGACGCAGGCCAGCAGGGTCTGCAGCGTCAGCACCAGAGCGATCATCGACTGGCTGGAGGCCGGCTCCTGGGCGAGTCTGCGCTGGCCGACAAAGAGCAGGCCGGGGCTCACCATCACCGAGAGGTAGGCGACGGCGGCCGTTGCCCAGCTCACCTGGCCGATCGCCTCCGGCCCCATCGCGCGGCGGACATAGACGCTGATCAGGATCGTGACGATCAGGCCCAGCACATTGGTGCTTGCGAGCGTCAGGAAGTTGACCGCAATGCGTCGTCGTGACACGCGCGGCGTGTCGCCGGATGGTCGCATGGACGGTGCTTCAGTGCTCATCGTGGCATTCTTGTCGGCACCGGCGTGCGAGCCAGTGATCTAACCGTGACGGCAGGACCACCGGAAGGACACAGGTAGCGGGCGCAGATGCAGCCATGTTCAGCGTTGAATGTGCGCCGCGTCCGTGGATTTCGGACGCCCGTCTGAGTTCGTGGGAGCAGTGGCGTCCGTGATACTTGAAAAACCATCGTTGTCGGTGCTGATCTGTACGCGCAATCGCGCGAAGAAGGTGCAGCGGGCTGTTGCCAGCGTGCTGGCCAATTCGTTCACGGACATCGAACTCCTCGTCGTCGACCAGAGCACAGACGACGCGACGCGCGAGGCTGTGGCGGGTGTCGCCGACCACCGCTTGCGCTACATTCACACCAACACGATCGGGGTAGCGTTCTCGCGCAACATCGCCATCCGAGAAGCGGCCGCCGACATCGTGGTCTTCACCGACGACGACTGCATCTGCGACCGCGACTGGCTGCAAGCCATCGTGCGCGAGTTCAGGGCCGATTCGCAGGCGCTCGGCGTCTATGGCCGCGTCGTGCCTCACGGCACGACGGGATCTGCCACCTGGGACTGTGTCAGCGAAGACGGCGAAATGGTCTGCCCGGCGCTCATCCAGTCGACGACCCGCACGGTGGTCGACCGGCCGGCCATACCTCACCTCGTACTCGGCGGAGGCAACAACATGTCGTTCCGCAAGGAGGCATTCACGCGTGTCGGCCTGTTCAACGAGATGCTGGGCCCGGGATCGCGCATCGGCACGGGCGAAGACACGGAGTTCTCCTATCGCCTCCTGTACAACCATTGCCGGCTGGTCTACTCGCCGCAGCCACTGGTCGAGCACGACAATTGGATGGAGCGTGCCGAGTTCGTGCAGCATATGAAAGTGGCCATTCGCGTCCAGGCTGCCGTGTTCACCGCCTACGCGCTGCGGCTTGATGCGCTTTCGGTGACGCACCTGCTGCGCACGGCCTGGTACCTTGCCGGCAATCGCATGGGCATCGGCTCGGCTGGGCTCGGACTTTTCCATTTTGCCACGGGCTTCCCGTGGGGCCTGAAGCTGCGCCTTACGGCGCCGCCCGCACAGACGCCGGCTTGACACTGGCCGGTGGTCTTCGAACGAGCCGTGTCAAAAATGATGACTCGAGCGAAGGTCAGAACGGCAGGCCGACGTAGTTCTCGGCGAGCATGGACTGCGCGGCACGCGAAGACGCGAGATAGTCGAGCTCGGCGATCTGCATCTGACGCTCGAAGCTATCCGGCGCATGCAGCTTGTGCAGCAGCATCGTCATCCACCAAGAGAAGCGCTCCGCCTTCCATACGCGTGCCAACGCGGTATCGCTGTAGCCAGCGAGCAACTCGTCATTGTTCGTTTTGTAGTGCGCCACCAGCGCACGGCACAGGTAGTGCACATCGGATGCCGCAAGGTTGAGGCCCTTTGCGCCGGTCGGCGGCACGATATGCGCGGCATCGCCCGCCAGGAACAGCCGGCCATGCTGCATCGGCGACGACACGAAGCTGCGCAGGGGCGCGATGCTCTTTTCGATCGACGGTCCCGTCGTGATGTGGGATGACGCCGAACCCAGCCGCACCTTGAGTTCGTCCCATACGCGGGCGTCGGACCACTCTTCGACCTTGTCGTCGAGATCGCATTGCAGGTAGTAGCGGCTGCGCGTCAGCGACCGCATCGAGGCGAGCGCAAAGCCGTGGTCGTGGCCGGCATAGATCAACTCGGGCGAGCACGGTGGCACGTCGGCCAGGATACCGATCCAGCCGAAGGGATACTCGCGTTCGAAGGTTCGCCGGAGCGACTCCGGCAGGGATGGTCGACTGATTCCGTGAAAGCCGTCGCATCCGGCGATGAAGTCGCAGATCAGCTCGCGTCTTTTGCCGGCGACATGGAAAGCAAGCCGCGGGTGCCTGCTGTCGAGGTCGTCGATCGTGACATCGGATGCCTCCCAGACGATCGGGCCATCGCCGGACAGCCTCACCGCGATGAGATCCTTGGTGACTTCGGTCTGCCCGTAGACGGTGACTGTCTTGCCGACGATCTCACGAAAGTCGATGCGAAAGCGTCGACTACCGCTCCCGATCTCCACGCCGTCATGCACCAGCCCTTCGCGGTGCAGGCGATCGGCTACGCCCGCCTCTTCGAGCAGGCCGACCGTGCCCTGTTCGAGGACGCCGGCACGGATGCGATTCTCGACGTAGCTTCGGGAGCGTGCTTCGACGATGACGCTCTCCACACCATGCACTTTCAAAAGCCGCGCCAGCAAAAGTCCGGCCGGTCCTGCGCCGACGATGCCGACCTGGGTCGTCTCTTCCATGGTGCTAGCCTACTATCAAATACTGTTTGGCCACAAAACAAAGCGGGTACCGATGCCAGTGGCGCTGGCCCATCATCCCGAGCGAAGCCGCCCGCAAGGGCGGCGCAGTCGAGGGACCTCGTCTTGGCGACGCATCAACGGAGCAGGTCCCTTTACTTCGCCTGGCTGGGCTCGACTCCAGGTCAGGATGACGGAAGTGGGGAGCGATGCGATGGCCCCAATCGTTGCGTCAGGTCAGCGTCTCCAGCATCCGCACCAGGAGCTGGGCGCGCGGCACCAGCGAGGTGTAGCTGATCTGCTCGTCGAGGGCATGGGCACCGCGGCCGTCGGCGCCAAGCCCGTCGAGCGTCGGGATTCCCAGTGCGGCCGGAAAGTTGCCGTCGCTGACGCCGCCGGTCAGCGGCGTGTCCTCGAGCACGAAGCCGATCTCGGCTGCGCATGCCTTGGCGTGTTCGAACAAGGCCGTGATGCCGGCATTCTTCTCATAAGGCGGGCGGTTGATGCCGCCGGTCACTTCGATGCGGCAGTCCGGATCGAAGGGTGCGCGCTGCAGGACGCGGTTGACGACGGCGTCGACGTCTATGCCGGGCGGGACCCGCAGGTCGATGGTGGCGGTGGCGAGCGCCGGCACCACGTTGGGGGCGCTGCCGCCGCTGGCCAATCCGACCACGACCGAGATGCCCTTGTCGTAATCGGTCATCACTTCAAGGGCGAGGATCTGGCGGGCGAGCTCGCGCAGCGCACTGCGGCCGTCCTGCGGCCGGGAGCCGGCATGCGAGGCGCGGCCCGTGATCGTCATGTCGAAGCGGCCCCATCCCTTGCGCGCCGTCACGCACTTGCCGCCGTCGCGCGCCGGCTCCATGACCAGCACATACTTCGACTTCAGCGCCGCGGCCTCGATGGCGGAGCGGCTGGTCGGGCTGCCGACTTCCTCCTCGGGTATGTAGAGGATGCGCACCGGCAGTTTGGTGCGCCGGCCTTGGCGTACGAAATGCTGCAGGGCATAGAAGCCCATGTAGGAACCGGCTTTCATGTCGTAGATGCCCGGCCCGAACACCGCATCGCCTTCGCGCCGGAACACGTGGGTGGTGGCGAGCGCGCCAACCGGATGGACCGTGTCGAGATGGCCCATGATCAGGATGCCAGGCTCGTCCTCGTCACCCCACGGCGCGCGGGCCTCGAGGATGTCGCCGAAGCCGTCGCGTCCCGGAGTGCGCTTGGTCGGCGCGCCGATCCGCGCCAGATCGCTCTCGACGACGTCGACCAGCCGGTTGACTGCGGCGCCGTCGTGGCTCGGCGTCTCGATCTCGACCCAGCGCCGGATGCCGGCCAGGATCTCCTCGCTGTCGAAGGTGGGAATGTTGGAACGGGCGGTGGAGTCGGTCATGTCACGCCAGGGTTCGATTGCAAGGGAAGGTCGCGCCAGCGCAGGCAGCTTACCAGATGGCCGGCTTCCGCCGGCTCGGGCTCGGGACGGCTCAGCGCGCATTGCGGTTCGGCTGCGGGGCAGCGCGGATGGAAAGCGCAGCCTGCCGGAACGGCGCCCGGCTTGGGCGGCTCGCCAAGTACCGGCGCGTTCTGCACGAGCTCGCTGTCGAGCCGCGGCGAGGCGGCGAGCAGGGCGCGGGTGTAAGGATGGCGCGGCGCGCGGAAGACCGCTTCGGTCGGCGCGATCTCGACGATGCGGCCGAGATACATGATGGCCACGCGATCGCACAGCCGGCGCACGACCGAGAGGTCGTGGCTGATGAAGAGGTAGGTGAGACCCAGCCGCTTCTGCAGGTCGCGCAGCAGGCGCAGCACCGTGGCCTGCACCGACAGGTCGAGCCCGGCGGTGGGCTCGTCGAGGATCACCATCCGGGGCTCGAGCACCAGGATGCGGGCAATGCCGACGCGGCGCAGCTGGCCGCCCGACAGCTCATGCGGATAGCGGCCGGTTGTTGCCGGATCGAGGCCGACCTGCTCGAGCGCGCGGCGCACGCGCGCCTGGCGGTCGGCGGCCGAGCGGTTGCCGCGGATCTTCAGGCCCTCCTCGAGCGAACGGCCGATCGACCACCAGGGATCGAGCGCCGCACCGGGGTCCTGATGGACATACTGGATCTCGCCGCGCGCGCGCCGGGCTTCGATGGGCGCAAGGCCGCCGACGGTGCGACCTTCCAGGATGATGTCGCCGCCGCTTTCACGCTGCACACCGAGCAGCGTCCGGGCCAGGGTCGACTTCCCGCAGCCGCTCTCGCCAACCAACCCCAGTATCTCGCCGCCCTCGACCTGGAGATCGACCCCATCGACGGCACGCACACCGGTGCTGTGCCGGCCGATCAATGGGCGCGCGTCGCCCAGCACGGTCGCGAGGCCCCGGGCCTCGAGGAGCACGCCGCGCCCGGTAGTCACTGTGCGGCGCCCTGCGGAAGGGGGAGCCGGTAGCGTGGACAGGCCACGTCGTGGCGTTCCGACATCTGTTCGATGGTGGGCCGCGCGCCGGAGCACTCCGCGACGGCGATCGGACAGCGCGGATGGAAGCGACAGCCTTGCGGCGGTGCGAACGGGCTCGGCACGCTGCCTGGGATTCCGCCGAGATCGGTGGCGCGATCGGGATGACAGGCCAGCAGCAGGCGGGAATAGGGATGGGTGGCTTCGTCGATCAGTCGCCGCGTCGGCGCGGCTTCTACGGTCTGGCCGGCATAGATCACGCTCACTTCGTCGCAGAGCTGGGCGACGACGCCGAAATCGTGGGTCACGAACAGCATCGAGAGGTCGAACTCGGCGACGAGGTTGCGCAGCAGCATCAGCACCTGTTGCTGGGTGGTGACGTCGAGTGCCGTCGTCGGCTCGTCGGCGATCAGGAGCTTCGGCTGGCATGACAGCGCGGCGGCGATCAGCAGCCGCTGACGCTGTCCGCCCGAGAATTCGTGCGGATAGCGTTCGAGGGCTCGCACCGGGTCCGGTACCTGCACCGCGCGCAAAAGCTCGACCAGGCGCTCGCGGTGGCGGCCCTTCCACTGCGGCGGCGCGTGCCAGCGCATGGTCTCCAGCATCTGGGTGCCGACCCGGAACACCGGATTGAGGGCGAGCAGCGGGTCCTGCGGGATGAAGCCGATGGCGGCACCCCTGATCTCGCGCGCCAGCACGGCGGGAGGCAAAGTCGCGAGATTGCGGCCTGCGAACACTATCTCGCCGGCGTTGATGCGCGCGCGCGGCGGCAGCACGCCGAGGATGGCCTTGATCAGGGTCGACTTGCCGCAGCCTGATTCGCCCACGACGCCGACGATGCGGCCGCGTGGAATTTCCAGGTCGACGCGATCGAGGATGCGCGCCACGCCTTCGTCGCCCTCGATCGACACGGCAAGATCGGAGACCTTCAGCAGCGCATCGGTCATCGCGAGCGCCTCAGGCGGGGATCGACCAGGTCTCGCAATCCGTCGCCCAGGAGGTTGAAGCCCAGGACGGCGATCAGGATGGCAAGGCCGGGGAAGGTGGCGAACCACCAGGTCTCGGGCAGGAACTTGCGGCTTTCTGCGATAGCCAGGCCCCAGTCGGGATCGGGCGGCGTCGCGCCGACACCGAGGAAGCCCAGCACGGCCGCCGTCAGGATGGTGAAGCCCATGCCGATGGTGGCGCGCACGATGATCGGCGAGGCGGCATTGGGCAGAATGTGCAGGAAGACGATGCGCGCCGTTGAGGCGCCAACGCCCTGGAGCGCCTCGACGAACAGCGAGTTCCTGAGCCGTCGCGTCTCGGCATAGACGGTCCGGGTGAAGAACGGCCAGTAGGTCAGGGCGAGCGCCAGCATGGCGGTGTTCAGTCCAGGCTTCATCAGCTGCGCCAGGGCGAGCGCCAGGATGAGTTGCGGCACCGCCAGCACGACGTCGGTCACGCGCATGATGAGTTCGCTGCGCCAGCCACCGAGGTAGCCCGCGAACAGTCCCAACGGAACGCCGACGAGCATTGCCGAGCCGACGACGGTGAGCGCTATGACGAAGGCGCTGCGCGTTCCCAGCACGACACGGCTGAAGATATCGCGGCCGAGATTGTCGGTCCCGAACAGGAACTCTGCCGACGGTGGCTTGAAGCGCTGCAGCAGGTTCGACTGGAAGGCGGCCTCGGGATGGGGCGCTAGCTGACTGGCGAAGACCGCCACGAAAAGGCCGAACAGCACGATGGCAAGACCCAGCACCGCCGGCACGTCGCGCAGGAACTTCAGCGCTATCAGTCTCATAGCTGCTCGGCGACGCGCGGATCGAGCAGGCCGTGCACCAGGTCGACCAGGATGTTGATCACGGCATAGATCACGCCGACGACCAGGGTCACCGCAAGCACCGCCTTGTAGTCGCTGCTCAGGATCGCCTGGACGGCGTAGCTGCCGAGGCC
>CADECW010000072.1:0-4004 GCA_902825855.1 uncultured Rhodospirillales bacterium
TTCGCCTCGCTGCGCTCGGCTCCGGTCGGGATGACGGGGGCAGCCGTTCACGCGGATCACTCGGACAGGGACATCCAGCGCAGGTCCCCGCCGCCGCCGACCGGGCTGAACTTGTAGCCCTGCACCCGCTTGCTCAATCCGCGCAGCTGGATGGTGTTGTAGACCCAGATATCGGGCGAATCCTCGACGATGCGCGCCGTTGCCTGCTGATAGAGCTTGTCGCGCTCGGGCTTGGTGCTGGTCGAGCGCGCCTTGCGAAGGAGCTCGTCGACTTCGGGATTGCCGTAGTAGGACGAAGCCTTCCAGGTGCCGAAGAACTGCGTGTCGTACATCTGGCCGATCCAGTTCTCGGGGTCGACGAAGTAGGTGCTGACCCAGTGGATCCAGAGGTCGGGCGAGGTCTCGGGCTTGCCGGTCGCCGAGGTGATCTGGGCCCAGGTGCTGGGCACGATCTTCATCTTGATGCCGACCTTCTGCAGGTCGGCCTGGAACATCTGCGCCGCCTGCGAGGTCTGCTCGAGTTCGCTTTGGATATGGATCTCGACCTCGCGATCGAGCTTGGCGCCCTCGGCCTTGGCCTTGTCGCAATAGGCTTTCGCTGCCGCCGGATCGAACTTGTAGCCCGCGAGATTCGGCGGATTGCCCCAAAGGTTGCGCGGGTTGGGACCGGGATTGCGGTCGACGTAGCCCTTCAGGATGACCTGGTTGAAGCCATCGTAGTTGAAGGCCGAGGCGAAACACTTGCGGGCGTTGGCGTTGTCGAACGGCGGCTTCTTGTTGTTCATGCGGATGATGAAGACGCGCATCGACTCGTCGCGCGCGACGCGGGTGCGGGCGTTCTTCTCGACCCGTTCCACCTGGTCGGTCGGCAGGTAGGAATCGGTCGCGTCGATCTCGCCGCGCATCAGAGCCAGCACACGCGTCGACGTCTCGGCCACCGGACGGGAGCGCACCAGGTCGATCGGCTTGGCATTGTCGGTCCATCCCTTGAAGTGATCCTTGTTGCGCTTCAGGTCGAGCGCTTCGCGCGGCCTGTAGGAGGCGGGATCGAGGATATAGGGGCCGCTGCCAGCATCGTTGGCCGAAAGCCATGTCGAGCCGAAGTCGTTGTCCTTCACGTTCGCCTCGACCTGCTTCTGGTTGACGATGGCGACCAGCGGAATGGCGGCGAGGAATGGCGCGTAGGGCTTGTCGAGCACGAAGCGCACGGTCTCGGAGTCGGGTGCGGTGACGTTGTCCGGCTTCAGCACCGGCAGGAAGGCGCCGGCCGGGCCGCGCTTCATGCCGAGCAGGCGCCGGAAGCTGTAGACGACGTCGTTGGCGGTGACGGCAGTGCCGTCGTGGAACTTGGCGCCCGGAACCAGCTTGAAGGTCCAGGTCAGGCCATCCTCGCTCACCTGATGGGCGGAAGCCAGCCACGGCTGCAACTCCGGCGGATTGCCGGAGTAGCGATAGAGTGTGTCGTACATGTTGAGCAGGATGAACTGCATCGGGACGTCGAACAGGGCGTGCGGATCGAGGCCGGCGGGCAGCGTGTCGCCCCAGACCAGCACGTTCTTGTCCTGCTGTGCCTGCGGCGGCGTCGGTGTCGCCACCAGGCCGAGCACGAGCGCCCCGGCAAGGGCCAATGTCGTGAAGCGTGTCATGCGGTCCCCCTTCTTCCCTTCCTGTATCTTGCCATGATCCCGGTCGCGATTCTGAGGCTGCCGGTATCGCAGGGCAAGACCTGCAGGCGCGATGTTCCTTGCCGCGCCCGGGAAGGCTGCCCTAGGCTTGGTCGAATTCGGCCAGGTCCGTGACGGCGTTGCCAAAAGCGTGCCAGCGATCGGGAGGGTTTCGATGTCCGGCGGGAGCAGCGAGGAGATCCCCATAATCGACGTGTCGGGTGCCATCGCTGGCGACAGCGATGCGCTCGACCGCTGCGCCCAGGAACTGCGTCACGCCTACGAGGATGTCGGCTTCTGGTTCATGACCGGGCACGGCGTCCCGCAGTCCCTTATCGAGCGGGTATTCGCCGAGGCCCGGCGCTTCCATGCCCAGCCGCTGGACGACAAGCTCAAGCTCAAGATCAACGAGCACAATATCGGCTACCTGGCGATGAAGGCGGCAACGACGCGCCATTCGGATGTCAGCACCAACAACAAGCCGAACCTCAACGAAGCGTTCTTCGTCAAACGCGACTTGCCGCTCGATCACCCTGACGTGGTCGCCAACAAGCGCTTCCGCGGCGCGAACCAGTGGCCGGCCGGGCTGCCGGGCTTCCGCGACACGGTCGTCGCCTACTGCGAAGCGCTGGAGCGGGCGGCGTTGTCGATCCTGCCGGTCTATGCCGCGGCCCTCGACCTGCCGCCGCAGTACTTCGCACCGGCTTTCCACGAGCCGCAATACACGCTCCGCATGTCGCACTACCCGGACACGCCGATGCTGACGGACGGCGAGTATGGCCTGGCGCCGCATGCCGACACGTCGTTCATGACCCTGCTGGCGCAGAACAAGGTGCCGGGCCTGTCGCTGCGCACCGCATCGGGACGCTGGATCGACGCGCCGGCGATCGAAGGCGCGTTCCTGGTCAATAGCGGGCAGATGCTGAACCGCTGGAGCAACGGCCGCTTCCGTGCCACGCCGCATCGCGTCATCAACCGCTCCGGCGGCGAACGCTACGCCATTCCGTTTTTCTTCGACTGCGCGATCGACCACGAGATGGTGTGCCTGCCGTCGTGCACCGACGCCGCCCATCCGGTCGCCTACGAGCCCACGACCTATACGGCGTTCATGACCTGGTACCAGAACCAGAACTACGACCATGTGCGCAACGCCGAAGGAGTGCAGTTGCAGGCGAACTAAGCCAAAGGGGGGAGTATCGTGAAAATTTCTCGGCGTTTGCTTTTGAACATGGGCGTTGGTGCGGCCGCGTTGCCGGCCGCATCCCAGATTGCGCGGGCACAAGCCTGGCCGTCACGGACGGTGCGCATCGTCGTCGGCTTCCCTCCCGGTGGGGCTACCGACATCCAGGCGCGGCTGATGGGCGAATGGCTGACCGAGCGCCTCGGACAGCAATTCATCGTCGAGAACAAGCCCGGCGCCAGCGGAAACATCGGAACCGACACCGTCGCCAAGGCACCTGCGGATGGCTACACGCTGCTGCAGGTCGTGACCCCTGCCGCCATCAATACTGCGCTCTACAGCAATCTGCCGTTCGACTTCATGCGCGACATCGCGCCGATCGTCTATGTCGCGCGACTGGCCTACGTCGTCGTGGTCAATCCGTCGGTCCCTGCCAAGACGATCCCTGAGTTCATCGCCTACGCCAAGGCCAACCCGGGCAAGATCAACTACGGGTCGGCCGGCCAGGGTACGCCGCAGAATATTGCCTGCGAGCTCTTCAAGATGATGACCGGGGTGGATCTGGTCCACATCTCGTATCGCGGCGGCGCGCCTGCGGTCGCCGACCTGATCAGCGGCCACGTGCAGGTGATTTTCGCGCCGGTGTCGGAAGCGATCCAGCACATCAAGGCCGGCAAGCTGCGCGCGCTAGCCGTGACGACCACGAGCCGGCTGGAGGTGTTCCCGGATGTTCCGCCGTTGGCAGACTTCGTGCCTGGCTATGAGGCCAGCGGTTTCGCCGGCCTCGGGGCGCCCAAGAACACGCCGGTCGAGATCATCAATCTGCTCAACAAGGAGGTCAATGCCGCCCTCGCCGATCCCAAGATCATTGCACGGATCGTCGACCTGGGGGGCACGGTGGTTGGCGGCACACCGGCCGAGTTCACCAAGCTGATTTCGGATGCCACGGAGAAGTGGGGGAAGGTGATCAAGTTCGCGGGCATCAAGGCCGAATAATGGGATGGTGAGCAGCGCTCGCCGCTCATGCACATTCTGTATCGCGGTCGGACTCGCGCTTCGGGAGAGAGCGGTGCGTCTGCGGGAGCAGTCGCTGGACCGCGATCCTGGCGCTGTGGGGTCTCGGCGGTGCCCGTCATGAGACACCGGACAAGAGCGCCAAG
>CADECW010000072.1:4104-37376 GCA_902825855.1 uncultured Rhodospirillales bacterium
GGCGCTGTGGGGTCTCGGCGGTGCCCGTCATGAGACACCGGACAAGAGCGCCAAGGGTAGCAGGAAACGCGATGGCGGAAGGTCACCCCGGCTTGCTGTATTGCTCAGGCTCCATAGCGTCTTCGACAGGCAGGTTTCCGATGCCCGCGCCGATGACAATGCCAAGCGCGAGCGCGACCAGCACGTAGAACAGCATCTTGAGCATCAGAGGTCGCTCCCGCTGCTTAACTCGGAGCTGGCATTGACGCTCATCTTCTCGGCAGAAGAAGGGCAGCACCTCCAGGCGTCTCCCGGTCGGCCTTCGTAGTGTCCCTCCCTGGCTCGTCGAAGCGCCGGCAGTATAGTTGCGACCTGAGACACGAAGGGCCCGCATGGAACCGAGACGGAGATGCCATGGCCGACACCCGACCGCACCATCTGGCATCGCGCAGTCCCACCCAACATGGTGCGCGACGTGGCTCGGATGGCGGGCCGGGTGGGCACCAGGGCGCAGGCGGGGAGAGGCCTCGCCCGGCGACGCAAGTATACGAAACCGGCGCGAGCACGGATCACCGGGCGGGCGACAGCACGTTCGGGAAAAATGCGTAAGGAGGCCCGCCCTGCTCCCCTGGCGAGCAGTGGCCGAACAGCGGGCGGCAGGGTATAGGCCCGCCCCATGACTGCGATCGATCGTGAAGCGCTGCGGCGCAAGTACCGCGAAGAACGCGACAAGCGCCTGCGCTCCGACGGCAACGCTCAGTATGTGCAGGCAGCCGGCGTGTTTGCCCGCTACCTTGACGATCCCTACACGCCGATCGAGCCACGTGCGGCCAGGACAGATCATGTCACCTTCGCCTTCGTCGGCGGCGGATTCGCCGGCCTCGTAACGGCGGCGCGCCTGGTCGAGGCCGGCGTGACGGACGTGCGCATCGTCGAGAAAGGCGGCGACTTCGGCGGCACCTGGTACTGGAACCGCTATCCCGGCGCGCAGTGCGACACGGCGTCGATGGTCTATATGCCGCTGCTCGAGGAAACCGGGCACAGGCCGACCGAGAAATATGCGCACGCGCCCGAGATCCTGGAGCATTGCCGCCGCATCGGCCGGCACTTCGGCCTCTACGACAACTCGCTGCTGCACACCGAGGTCCAGGAACTGTCGTGGGACGGCGAGCGGTCGTGCTGGCTTGTCCGCACCAACCGCGGCGACGCCTTCACCGCACAGTTCATCGGCCTCGGCACCGGTCCGCTGCACGTCCCCAAGCTGCCCGGCATCCCGGGCATCGAGACGTTCGCCGGACATACCTTCCACACCAGCCGATGGGACTACGCATATACCGGCGGCGATCCCTTCGGCGGGCCGCTGACCGAGCTTGCCGACAAGCGCGTCGGCATCATCGGCACCGGCGCCACGGCCGTGCAATGCGTGCCGCACCTCGCGAAATCGGCAAAGGAGCTCTTCGTTTTCCAGCGCACGCCGTCGTCGGTCGATATCCGCGCCAACGCGCCGATCGATCCCCCCTGGTTCTCGTCCATCGCCACACCGGGCTGGCAGCAGCGCTGGCTGGAGAATTTCACGGCAAATCAGGCGGGAGGGACGGCGACCGAGGACCTGGTGCAGGACGGCTGGACCGACCTGTCGCGCCGCATCCGCCAGCGCATCCTGACCTTGCCCAAGGAGCAGCGGACGCGCGAGAACATGCTGGCTGCGTTCGAAGATGCCGACCACGAGAAGATGGAAGAAATCCGTGCCCGCGTCGACACGATCGTCGGCGACCCGGCGACGGCGCAGCACCTGAAGGCCTGGTACCGCCAGCTCTGCAAGCGGCCCTGCTTTCACGATTCCTACCTGCAGGCCTTCAACCTGCCGGGCGTCCACCTGATCGACTCCGACGGCAGGGGCGTGGAGCGCATCGCGCCGGCAGGCGTCGTCGTGGCCGGCGTCGAATACCCCCTGGACTGTCTGATCTACGCGTCAGGCTTCGAGGTCGGCACCGAGTATCGCCGCCGCGCCGGCTTCGACCTGGTCGGTCGCGACGGGCTACGACTTTCCCAGCATTGGAAGGAGGGGATGCGCACCAAGCACGGCATGCACGTGCACGGTTTTCCCAACGCCTTCTTCGTGCAGCCGACCCAGGGTGCGAACCTCATCTCCAACGTCCCGCACAACCTCAGCGACGCCGGCCGCACCATCGCGCTCGAGGTCCGGCACGCCCTCGACGGCGGCTTCCGCGAGATCGAAGTCACGAAACAGGCCGAGGATGAGTGGGTGAAGCTGTTGCTGACCGGCATGGGCCGCATGACCGGCGGCGCCGACTGCACGCCCGGCTACTACAACAACGAGGGACAGGATGCCGGCCTCGCCGCACGACTGGCCGTCGGATATCCGGCCGGCGCCTCGGCCTATTTCAAGTATATCGACGAGTGGCGACGGTCCGGCAGTTTCGAGGGATTGACCTTCCGCTGAAGCCTGATTTACCGGAGGAAAGCATTCTCCGCGTGCTTACCCTGTCGACGCCGGCTTTGATCGTTGCGCTGATGGACGACAACACACCCGTCAGGCCTCAGACGTTGCGCGTTGGCAGCCAATGCCCCGGCGTCAGCTATCAACACGTCGACTACGAGTCCGTTTTGCCGCTCGCGTCTTGCCTGAGCGCACATGAACCAGCCAACTCGCCCATTGGTCATTGGCCAGCGCGCGCGCAACCTGCGGCGCGGCGAAGCTCGTGCCAGTGACGCGCACCACCTGACCATTCATCGTGCCCGCTGCGGCGATCCCTCGTAAGGCGCGCGACATGTCGGTGGGCGCGCAAGTGTCCGGGCCTGAACGAACCGGTTCACCGCCGGCCGCCGGACCTTCCGACGAATAAGCTGTTCGCGCTCGCTCGCGCAGAAACGTACTGCCGACCACGACCATACCCTTGCCACTGGGGCTGGTGGCCAGGCTATTGAGCGACCCACGCCGACGTATTGGCGACTGAGGCGGGTTCGGATCGCCATCGCGCGCCCGCAGGTGACGATTCGGGTCATATCCGCCCTCGTCCAGGAAGAACGCCTGCCGACCACGGCAAAGGGCGTGAGGATTGGTCTGATTGCGTGCAATGTAGAAGTGAACTGCCTCGCTCGAACCGGATCGCGATCGCACGGCGATCTCCCAAACTCCAGCGGGTGCGCGCACGCCCGCATCGCCGAAGCGTTCGGTCGGCGCCCAGGTGACGAGGGCCGATGTCGTCTCCATTGTCCCTGACGCAGGAAGGATGACGGCACAGGCAGGCTGGTCGTTGTCTGGCCAAGCCTTGGCTTCGCCCCACCGAACGGTGCCCCCCATCTGCCTATTGTAGCCCTGACCAGGCGGCACCACCCGAACCTCGAAATCGGTTATCGCTGTCGGTACCCTGATGACGAGTTGCGACGGCGCCTCACAACCTGGCGGCAGACGCAGGCGCAAGCTGCGCCATTCGCGCGGTGGAAGCTTGTCGAACTGCGCGTGGCGCTCCTCATCGCGGCTATTGCCCGCGGGTAGGACGAGAACGACCTGGCGCCCGCGTTCGGCCTTCTCTGTAACGAGCGACGACATTGCCCTTTCAATGATCGAGTTGCCGTCGTGAGAACCACGACTCGAGCCGTCGCTGATGTTCACCACGATACGGGTCGTTTCGGAGCCCGCACAACTCAGGATGTATTTCACGCCATCGAGGAGGCAGCGCGCCAGACCGGCGCTGGTGGAGTCCTGCACAAGATCGCCTGGCAACTGCACGAAAGCGATGTCCGCCTGTCCCACTTCATCGCTTGCCGTGTCCCATGTCGGAGATCGATCCGGATCATCGCTCGTTCGCGCGGAGAGCGGCCGAGGGCCGACAAAAAGGTCGAGAACCGCGCCACCATGCAGGAACCGTTGCCGCAACTCGTTCATGCCCGCTTCGGCATAGCAAGCCTCCTCATCGACGAAGCCGTCTGCCGTGTGACGATCTATCAGTGAGTTGAGCATGCTCCGAGAAAGCACCAGGCCGTAGCCAAAGTTAGACGGCGTCGTGCCAAGCTGAACCGTGCGGGCGGAGTGGGTTTCGTCTTGCAGCCAGAGATTCAGAATGCGTGTGCCGCGATTCGTTGCATCGCGCAGGTGCCGGTGGGCGAACGGGCAACCGTAATCGATGACGCCGATCAGCAGGCTGCCTTGCGTCTTCTCGGTGGTTGCCGCAGCTGGCTCCACGCCCTTTCGTTCGGCGGGGACTCGGGGCCGTTGCGGGATGAGCGGTGCCTGCAGCTCGAGGCGCCGCACCGGGCCGCCTTTCGCCCAGGCACGCAACAGGCGTCGGCAATCTGCCACCGTCAGCCGGGCGGTGCAGTGCATCGTACCGTCGGAGCGATAGACGGGAGGAATTGATCCGGGATTTCTTACCAAAGCCGCCAATGCGTCCGCACCGGCAGGTTCGATTTCGACAATGACTGGAATGCGCTCCAGGGCCTTTTGCCCTGGACGCAGGAAGTCACGCCATCCACTGGCATCTGCCCAAACGAGCTGAGCATCTATCCCCGGCAGATTTGCAGCGGCGCCAAGGGGGCCTGTAGGAAGTCGGTTCCAGGACATCGTGGGCTCAGAACGAGATGGCTAATTCGGCGCACTCTTCTTGCGCTTTCTGGAAGAGCTTCTTGAGTATCGGTGCGTGCGTGGCACCTTCCAGGGGCGCCGCGCGACCCCGGTTGTTCCTCTTCGGTGGATGGTATTTGTAGTACTTTGGTCTCTTGCTCTCGTCCCAGATTGGCTGTGTGGCCGGATCGAACTCGAGGTTGCCGTCAAATGCGCGGCCATCGAACTCGCCGTAGTGCCAGGGCTTAACGACCTCACTACGTTCTTCCTCGTTCCAGCCTCTCCATTTGTAGTTGCAGAGGTAGACGAAATATTCACCGATAACTCTGCCGAGAATTCGCCCGGCCACATTGTCGACCGGGAAATGCAAGCCGGCCACCACCCGGTTAGTCGCAACTCGCTGAGCCACGCGATGGAACTGGCGGTTGACGCTTCTGTATGCCTCGCCCTCGCGCATCGTGTTGAGCAGCGCCTTCAGTAGCTCGTAGACCACGTACGACTGTGTGCAATGTCCGCTTGGCAGCGTCCCGTGGCCTGGCGTCGTAATCAGCGGCTGGACTTGGAATGAATAGTCGGCAGGTCGCCAGCATGCGAGCTCGTGCTTGAAGCGCATTTCCACCATAACAGCCAACTGCACCGCGGCGTCTATCAGTTCCTTGGTGTGCCGGAACCGATCCGCATGGAAAGAGACGACCGAGCCCCAGATGGAATACTGGTTGTCGATCTGTGTAAGTATCTCCGCCGCCCGCTCCTCGCGCAGCTCGGCCCAGGCAAGGACCTTCGAGACTTGCTGATGGAAGACCTCTTGACGCGGACTGATGATAGTTGCCAGCGGTAGCCTGCGCCTCAGGTCAAAGTCAAGGATACTCAGCCTGACCCGCGGAAGTCTGCCGTTGTCGACGAAGTCGGTCTTGAACTCCATCGACGCCATCGCTTCGTGGGCCACGAGATAACTGCGTACCCACGGCTCCCACCGATAGATGTAGTCGCTCCCGTTGCCGTCGGACTTCTTGCGCGGAGCCAAATTCCAAATCGGCGCGGTTTCATTCAGGTCGATGATCGCGCCGCGATTGCGGATCAGCGCTTCCGTAAACAGGGGTGACGCATATCCATCACCGAAAACGGTTGCCCCTGCCGAACCACCGGCAGAACCACCCGCCGAACCACCGGCAGAGCCGCCCGCCGAACCACCGGCAGAGCCGCCCGCTGATCCGCCTGCCGATCCACCTAGAAGTCCCCCCTCGAGTGCCATATCCGCCTCCATTGCTCCTGTTGACGACTATATTCAGGCTGGGATGCCGGCCTCGCCCAGCGCGGTCGCGTACCGAATGCGCGTGGCTTCGCTCCCCTTGGGCGCCCGGGCGACGTAGTCGCGCAGGGTCAGGGCCGGCTCGAGCGCCAGAACCCGCAAGGCAGTCCGTCGCGCTTCACCAAGAGATCCCGATTCGACCTGCGCGATCGTCAGAGCGCGCAACGTCGGCAGGTGATCGCGGTTCACACGCAAGGAACGCTTGGCGAGTTCAATGGCGCGCGGCAATCTTCGCGCCGCTAGCGCCGCGCTGCATGCCAGGGCATCGTAGTAGTGGCGCAATGGGTCCAAGGGCGACAGCTCGATGGCTCTGTCGGCGGCAGCCAGGGCCGTCTCGCCATTCCCGCGGAACCCCTGCACGACGCAAGAAAACAGCCAGGCCAGGGAATCGTTCGGATTAACCGCCAATGCTTGGTTCAGCCGGTTCTCCGCGCCCTCGAGGTCGCGCAGCATATGACAATGGACGAATCCTTCGACGGCCAGCGCAAGCGAGCATTCCGGCGCCGCATCCAGCGCGCGCCGCGTCTGTTCAAGGGCGCGCACTGACTCCGCCGCGCGATCTTCGACGAGGCCACGTGTAACGCGCAACACATACCATTTTGCGAGCCAAGCGCGCGGCTCCGGTATGCGGGGGTAACGCTCGATGAGATGCTCGAGAATCTCCCGAGCATGGGCGAATTGCTGGCGCGACGAACGATGCATCAGGGTCGAGCCTGCAAGCTGAAGCGAGAACCCTTCCAGTGTGGGGAACGGAAGCCTCTGAGCGCGTAGCGTCTCTTGTGCCGCAATACCGGTTATGATGCCTGCGCAGATCGACTCGACCATTTCGCTCTTTGGTGCCAGCACGTCGGCAAGGTTGCCTTGGATCTCCTTTGCCCAGATCACGTCGGTGCTGCGGGCATCGGCAAGCTCGACGATGAGCGAAATATTGTCACCGCGCATTCGGTAGCTACCGCTCACGATGAAGTTGGCACCGAGAAGCGCACTAGTCTCGCCGAGCGGCCGCGGACGTCCGCTCAGCACCGAAGTCGAAAGCCTGGAGATGACGCGCAGCATTCCATTCGCCGACAGGCAGGCGATGGCACCATCAGCAATGAGCTCACCAAGGACGCTGTGAGGCGGTGAGACAAGTTGGCCTTCAAAGGGAATGATCGCAATCGTCGGAAAACTCGGCAGCACTGCAGCGTTTGACAGTGCAGGCTCCTTACGACCCATTCCGGTTTGGATCCGGTATGCATCCACCGGCTCGGCGATATGCTTCAGGTAACACACCCCAACGTGCTCTACCTGTGGGTCGAGGCCTGGAATCAGAGCGTCGCGTACGGCACTCGAAACAATGATCTGCCCGGGCTCCGCCAGTGTGGCGAGCCTAGATGCGAGGTTGACGCCACGCCCATAGATGTCATGTCTGTGGAAGTACACATCCGCGGTATGCACGCCGATTCGTGCGTGCATACGCCCTTCAATCGGCACACCAACATTGAGCCTGCTCAAAATGTTCTGCATGACAACAGCACATCTGAGGGCTGGCGTAACCGCCGGGAACTCGGCGATCAGTCCGTCGCCGAGGCTCTTGACCAGACGGCCGCCGGACTGTGGAAGCTCCTGGGTTTCGACCTCGCGCACGAATGCTTCCCATCGGTGCATCGTGCCCTGCTCATCCAGTTCGTAGAGGCGTACTGATTCAGCCAGATCGAGGATCACCAGCGTTCGCGTGATATAGCGAAACGTGGTCCACAGCGATCCGTCGGAGATCACAGCATTGCTGTTTTCAATCTGCGGCCGGTGTCCCTCACCCTTGTGGAGCAACGCAAGAACCTCCACCAGATGTACGCCGGTAAGCGCTAGCGCGCCAAGTCAGGCGCAAAGGACGCCTTAACTTGCGGGTTGTGAAATTAAAGTGCGTTTCACCCCAAGATGTCAATGACGACAGAAGTGAACTGATTCGGTTCAGTCCCGGCAGTCCATGCCTGTGTCGCAAATCCGTGCGCGCACCTCTAGTTTGATTTATTTGCGGTTGATACGCAATTAACTGTTCTTCGTTATCGAGAAGTAACTGAAAGTCGCATTATCTGTATGGCCGTCGCTCCGACATTCGGTTCAAGAAGTTGAAAGGATCCAGGGCAACGGCAGGAATTGCCGATCGTGATTTGGGGCGTGTGGGGCAGGGTCGGTGCGATTGAAACGACGTCTTTAATTCTGCAAAACGCCGAGCGCTTTCAGCTTCGCGATCTCGTCGGCGGAGTACCCGGCATCGCACAACACCGCCTCCGAATGCTGGCCGACGCGGGGAGCACGGGCCGGCGGGACCTTGGTCTCTCCGTCGAGGTTGAAGGGGCTCGACACGGTCAGTCCGGCATCGTCGGCAAAGGGAACCAGGGCGCCTATCCTGCGTGCCTGCGCATCGTCCGCCGCCTCGTCGACCGAGTATACCGGTCCAAACGTGACTCCGGCCTTTTCGAGGATGGTTCGCCATTCCGCCAGGTCGCGCTTGGCGAAGACGCCGTCGAGGATCGCGGTAAGCGCCTTGGCGTTCTCGCGCCGCAACGGTGTCGTCGCAAAGCGCGGGTCCTCCACCAGATACTCGGCATCGATCGCCTTGAGAAAACCCGCGAGCTGGCGCTGCTCGTTGTGCATCGCCATCAGGAACCATCGGTCGTCGCGGCAGCGATAGTGGTTGGCGAGCGCGTTCGGCGTCTCGACCCTCGGCGGCCGGTGCTTCACGTGCTCGCCGAACAGCCGGTTCTGCACGTAGCAGCCGTTTGCCCAGAGGCCGTTCTGCATCAGCGAGGTCTGGGCGACGC
This sequence comes from uncultured Rhodospirillales bacterium, assembly GCA_902825855.1. Lineage (GTDB taxonomy): Bacteria > Pseudomonadota > Alphaproteobacteria > Reyranellales > Reyranellaceae > Reyranella. Next base: position 12,782 of record CADECW010000072.1, read on the forward strand.
CGCCGCGGCCCGTCCGCTCGCGACGATAGAGAGCCGTCAGGATCGCCGCGTACAGCGCCGTCGCGGTGGGATGGTCACCCATGCCCGGCATCGATCGCACCGGCTCGGTCTCGGTCGTCGCCCGCACCATGTCCATCAGGCCGGTTCGCGCCCAGTAGGCAGTCGCGTCGAAGCCTGTGCGCGCCGCTTCCTCGCCCGTCTCGCCATAGGCCGTGATCGAGCCGTAGACGAGCCGCGGGTTGACGGCGAGCAGGTCGGCCGCGGCGATCTTCAGGCGCTCGCGGACCGGCAGGGGGAAGTTGGTGATGAAGACATCGGTGGTGGCCAGCAGCCGGTAAAGCACGGCAAGGCCCTCGGGCGCCTTGAGGTCGATAGCGAGACTGCGCTTGTTGCGCGACGTCAACTGCCACCAGTAGTCGGTGATCTTGCCGGGGACCGCCGGCGAGGCGCGCCACGGATCGCCCGCGCCTGGCGGCTCGAGCTTGATCACCTGGGCACCGAAGTCCGAAAGGATGGTGGCCGCTGCCGGACCCGCGATCCAGCTCGCGCAGTCGATCACCCGCAGACCCGAAAATACGCCATCGTTCATCGTTGCCAGCCCTCTCAAGCCCGCGGTTTGCCGATGCCGTACAACGCGGCGCAGTTGTCGCCGAGAATCAGGTCCTTCTCTCGCGCCGTGAGGAACGAACAATACTTACGCACGTAATCGATCGATTGCCTGTAGGTGCAGAAGCGCTCGACGTTGGGCATGTCCGAACCCCACATTAGCCTCTCCGCGCCCAACTGGTCGCGCATACTTTCGATCAGCGATTGCGCCTCGGAATAGGGATAGTCCCAGATGCCGCCATAGGTGATGGGAAACATGACCTCGAGCATCAGCAGCTCGTGGCGGTAGACGGCGGAAAGTTCAGCGGGGAATTCGTAGCGGGCATCTCTGGCGAAGAAGGCAACCGGCGGGCTCATCGCCAGATGCACGCGAAGATCGCGATGCCGTGCCAGGATCCGCCCCAGCGCCACGATGTGAGCCATATATCCGCCCTTGTCGTAGGTCGGTCCCGAGCTCAGCTCGAGGCAGAGCACGATGCCGAGCTCGGCGAGCCTCGCCCAGAACGGCGCCATCTCCTTGGCATCGAGCGGCCAGGGGAAGCCATGGCGGCTCATCGAATCGACGTTGAAGTAGAGGCCGCGCTGCTTCAGCACATGGAAGGCATGATCGACTTTGGCGAGCTCGCCGGCGCTGCCCGCCATCGCCTCGTCGACATGCATCAGGCCGGTCATGCGATCGGGATACTGCCGCTGGGCGAAGGCGTTCATCTCGGTCATGGCGCCATAGGCGCCTCCTGCCTGCAGGACGCAGTGGTCGACGCCGGCATACATCATCTGCGCGAGCATCAGCTCCGGCGGCGCCGTCATCTCCTGCATGCCGACCGGCATGTACTGGATGACGTGGTCCTCGCCCTGGTGAGTGAACTCGAGCTGGCCGAAGCGGCCGACACGGAAATCGACGGCGGTCAGCCCGCTCCAACCGGCATCGTCCGGCCGGTACAAAGCGGTGGTGTCGGCGGCCGCCCAGTCGCGCGCACGGAAGGTCGAAGCCGCCGTCCGCGTGATCATGCGCTGCAGGTAGCGGTTGTGGACGTCGCGCGTGGGATGTCCGCAGGCGCCGATCCAGTGCGTGAACACATGGGCGTGGCAATCTATGATCATGCTCTCCCCTGTACTGAAGCCAGTTGAAGTCTAAGGGAATTTCAGGGGGCGAGTCTGGCGCGACCTTGTGCGGCAACGGCCCGAGACAAGCTTCCGTATCGGCAGCCAATAGGAAAGCTGGTCCATTCTTCCGCCAGAAAACGGCGGGCTTGTGCTATCTTGCGCCCGCAGCGTGGAGGAAAGAACGGATGAGTGTGCGTGCGGGTCGCGAGTTCCTGGCCATTCCCGGACCGACGACGGTTCCGGACGAGGTGTTGCGGGCCATGCACCGTCCCGCCGTCGACATCTACTCGGGCCCATTGCTGGCACTGACCGACGGGCTGCTGAAGGACGTCGCCCGCGTGTTCAACACCAAGGGCCGCGCCTACATCTACATCTCCAACGGCCATGGCGCCTGGGAAGCCGCACTTACCAACGTACTGTCGAAGGGCGACAAGATCCTGGTGCTCGAGAGCGGCCGCTTCGCCATCGGCTGGGGCGAGAGCGCCCGTCGCATGGGCGTCGAAGTCGAGATCCTGAAGGGCGACCTGCGTCGCGCCGTGCGTCCGGCCGAGGTCGAGGCCCGCTTGAAGGCCGACAAGGCCAAGACCATCAAGGCGATCCTGGTGGCGCAGATCGATACGGCGTCCGGCGTGGTGAACGACATTGCCGCCATCGGTCAGGCGGTGCGCGCCGCTGGTCACGATGCGCTGCTGATGGTCGACGCCGTGGCGTCGCTCGGCTGCATGCCGTTCAACATGGACGAATGGGGCGTCGACGTCGCGATGTCCGGTTCGCAGAAGGGCATGATGGCGCCTCCGGGCCTGGGCTTCGTGGCCGCCAACGACCGCGCGCGCGAGGTGCACAAGACAGCAGGCCTGCGCACGCCGTACTGGGACTGGACCGACCGCGAGGGCGACCAGCACTACCAGAAGTACGCCGGCACGCCGCCCGAGCACCTGCTGTTCGGCCTGCGTCAGGCGATAGACATGCTCTTCACCGAGGGACTCGACAACGTATTCCGCCGCCATCGGCTGCTGGCGGAGGCGGTGCGTCGCGCCGTCGGCGTCTGGGGCGAGGGCCAAGCGATCGGCTTCAACATCATCGAACCGAGCGAACGCTGCGACACGGTCACCGCCGTGCTGGTGAACAGCGGCCGCAATCCCGAGGCGCTGCGCGCTTATTGCAACGAGAAGTGCGGCGTCATCCTGGGCCATGGCATTGGCGAGCTGTCGGGCAAAGCTTTCCGTGTCGCCCATATGGGCCACGTCAATGCGCCGATGGTCCTTGGCACCCTCAGCGTGATCGAGATGGCGCTCAATGCGCTGGAGATCCCGCATGGCAAGGGCGGCGCGCAAGCCGCGATCGACTGGCTGGGCCAGCAGGTCAAGGCTTAGTCTAGGGTTCAGAACACTGGACGTTTGCTGCGCCACGGCGTCGCCTTCTCGTAGGCGTCGCCGGCCCGCAGGACCGTGGGTTCGTCGAACAGGCGGCCGACGATCTGCAGAGAGAACGGCAGGCCGCGCGCGTCGAAGCCGCTGCATACCGACAGCGCCGGATTGCCGCCGACATTGAACGCGGCCGTGAGCGAGGGGCGCGTGAACAGGCTGGCGTGCGGGACGGGCTCAAGCTTTCCCGCAGGCTCGGCCGTCGGCAGCATCAGTACGTCGACAGTCGACAGGACGGTCTGCAGGCTGCGCGCCAGATCGGTCCTGAGCCGCATCGCCTGGATATAGTCCTCGGCTCGAACCAGGCCGCCGGCGATGATGCGGTAGCGCAGGCTGGCGCCGAACAGCTCGGGGCGCGTGCGCAGGTCGGCCGAGTGGATCGTGAACAGCTCGGCGATGGCGATGGTCTTTTTGACGTCGTCGAACTGCTCGATCGGCGGCAACGTGACTGGCCGAACGCTTGCACCCATCCCGCGGAACACGGCGAGGGCCGCTTCGAACGCCGCCATGGTGGCCGGCGATGGTGGTGCTTCATTTTCCAGCCATGCCATCGGAACGCCGATCACCAGGCCTTCGACGCTGCCCGTCAGGGCTGCCGAATAATCGGGGACGGCAACGCCGGCCGAGCCCGGATCCTCCGGGTCGTGGCCTGCGATCGCCTGCAGCAGGATGGCGACGTCCTCGCTCGTCCATGCCAGGGGCCCGGCATGGTCCTGGCTGAAGCAGTTGGGCAGCACACCGCGCCGACTGACCAGGCCGTAAGTCGGCTTCAGGCCTGCGATGCCGCAGGCCGCCGCGGGGCCGCGGATCGAGCCGCCCGTGTCGCTACCGAGCGTCCCTGGCGCAAACCCGGCCGCGACCGCGGCCGCCGAGCCCGAGGAGGAGCCGGCCGGCGAGCAGGCGCGATCCCATGGATTGCGCGCCGGCGGGAAAAGTATGTCCCACGATGGCCCGCCATGGGCGAATTCCCACGTCGCGTTCTTGCCCAGGAGAACGCCGCCTGCGGCAGCAAGCTTCTCCTGGCAACGGGAATCCCGTGTCGGGACATTGTCTGCCAGCAACCTGGACATCGCCGTCGTGCGGATGCCGGCAGCGTCGAAGATGTCTTTCAGGCAATAGGGGATGCCGTGCAGGCGGCTGCGCGGCCCCGAAGCCATGATCGCCTGTTCTGCAGACTTGGCCTCGGCACGCGCACGCTCGGCAGTAACGGTGACGAAGCTGTCGAGCTGATTGTCGAGCGCCTCGATGCGGCCGAGGCAGGCCTCGGTGAGCTCGACCGGCGACAGCTCGCGCCTGGCGATGAGGCGGGAAGCCTCGGCGATGGTCAGGTAGGCAAGCTCCGTCACCGCTGTTCCTCGCCGGGCTTGAAGGCCGACGCCACGAATACGTGGGCCGGTTCGTCGCCGCGCGGCCGCGGCGCGCCCAGGCGCTCGACCATCCGGCGGACATGGCCATAAGCCTCGATCAGCTCGGGCAGGAATTCCGGTGGCAGGTCGAGACCGGCCTGCCGGGCCATTCGCACTATGTCGTCGTCGCTAAGGGGCGGGGGTTTGGTCATGCCGCAGCTTGTCACGCCGGCTTGTCTTTCGTCACGCCGCTATGACACCACACCGTCCAGAAGAGTTGCAGCCGCCGCCGCGCGTTGGATGTTGCTCGCTCGCCGATCAGGCCCTCGGCGAACGTGAGAATCCAACATCTTTAACTATCGAAACTACCCGCTGAAGAGGTGGCAGGCGACCATGCGGTCGGCCACCTTGGCCAGCGGTGGCGCCTGCTGGGCGCAGCGCGGCATGGCGTGCGGGCAGCGGGGATGGAAATGGCACCCCGACGGCGGGTTGAGCGGACTTGGCACCTCGCCGGTCAGCGGCTCGTCTTCGCGCCGTTCGTCGGGGTGGCTGGGCAGGGCCGCGGCGAACAGTGCCTTGGTATAGGGATGCTGCGGATTGCCGGCGATGGCGCGCGCCGCGCCGCTTTCGACGATCTTGCCGAGATACATCACGACGATCTGGTGGCTCATGTGCGCCACGGCCGCGAGGTCGTGGGCGATGAAGAGGTAGGACAGCCCCAGCCTCGACTGCAGGTCGCGCAGGAGGTTCAGGATCTGCGCGCGGATCGAGACGTCGAGCGCCGACACCGGCTCGTCGAGCACGACCAGCTTGGGTGACAGCACCAGCGCCCGGGCGATGGCGATACGCTGGCGCTGGCCGCCCGAGAACTCGTGCGGAAACAGGTCGGCCGAACGCTCGGGCAGGCCGACCAGATCGAGCAACTCGAGAACGCGTCGGCGCACCTCGGCCGGTTCGACGGTCTCGTTGGTAACCAGCGGCTCGGCAATGATGGCGCTGATGCGCATGCGCGGATTGAGCGACGCATACGGATCCTGGAACACCGCCTGCACCGACTTGCGGTAGTGGCGCTGGCCGGTGGCATCCAGGCCGCCAAGGTCGCGGCCTTCGAACAGCATGCTGCCGCCCGTGGGCTGCTCCAGCCCGAGCACCAGCTTGGCGGTCGTGGTCTTGCCGCAGCCCGATTCACCTACGACACCCAGCGTCTTGCCGCCTTCGATCGCGAAAGAGATGCCGTCGACTGCCCGCACCATGCCGCGGCTGTTGGTGAAGAGTCCGCGGCGCGCCGGGAAATGCTTGATGAGTTCGGCCGCTTCCACGACCGCGGGGGGATGTGGGGCGTTCATGATGCAGCCTTTGCACTGGCGTCGATCGGAACGAGCCAGCATCGCGCCCTGATCTCGTCTTCGAGGGCGAATTCCGGCGGCGCCTCCGCCCGGCAGCGGGCGAAAGCCTCGGAGCAGCGCGGTGCGAAGGCGCAGCCGGCCGGCAAGGAGGCGAGATCTGGTGGCTGACCTTCGATCGCCGTCAGGTGCTCGCGGTTGTCGGCCATGCGCGGGATCGAGCCCAGCAGTGCCTTGGTATAGGGATGCGCCGGTTGGTTGAAGATGCGTGACACCGGACCGTGCTCGACGACGCGGCCGGCATACATCACGGCGAGCTGGTCGCACATCTTGGCGACGATGCCGAGATTGTGGGTGATGAAGATCAGGGCCAGCCCATGCTCGCGCTGCAGGTCGCGCAGCAGCTTGAGATACTGCGCCTGGATGGTGAGATCGAGGCTGGTGGTCGGCTCGTCGGCGATCAGGAGCCGCGGCTCGCAGGAGATGCCGACGGCGCCGACGATGCGCTGGCGCATGCCGCCCGACATCTCGTGCGGGAACTGGGCGACGCGGGTCTCGGGCGAGGCGATGCGTACCGACCGCAGCAGCTCGATCGCGCGCCTCCAGGCCGTGGACCGGTTCGCCCCTTCGTGCACCCGGATCGGCTCGCCGACCTGGTCACCGATGGTGAACAGCGGGTTCAGCGAGGCCATCGGGTCCTGCAGGATCATGGCGATGCGCTTGCCGCGCACCTGGCGCATCTCGGCGTCGGATTTGTCCAGGAGGTTTTCGCCTTCGAACATCATGCGGCCGCTGGTGATGCGCGCCGCCGTCGGCAGCAGCCGCAGGATGCTGAGCGCAAGCGTGCTCTTGCCCGAGCCCGATTCGCCCACGATGCCCAAGGTCTCGCCGGCGTTCAGGCTCAGCGTCACCTCGTCGACGGCGCGCACCACGCGCGTCCCCTGCTGGGAGACGTAGTGCGTGGAAAGATTTTCGAGCGACAGGAGGGGGGTGGGCATGGCTACAGCTGACGCAGTTGCGGATCGAGCTTCACGCGCAGCCAGTCGCCCAGAAGGTTGGCGGACAGGACCATCAGCATGATGCAGACGCCGGGGAACACGGTGAGCCACCAGTAGCCCACCATCAGGCCCTTCTTGCCGTCGGCCATCATCAGGCCCCAGGCAGGTTTCGGTGGCGGCACGCCGACTCCGAGGAACGACAGCGACGCCTCGGTGACGATCACCACACCCAGCATCAGCGTCGCCAGCACGACTGCGGAATTGATGACGTTGGGCAGGATGTGGCGCCGCATGATCAGCGACTTCGAGCAACCGGCGACGACGGCCAGCCGCACGAACTCGCGCTGCTTCAGCGACAGCACCTCGCCGCGGATGACGCGGGCGTAGCGTGTCCAGTAGACCAGGCCAAGGATCAGGATGATGTTGAGCTCGCTCGGCCCGACGATCGCCGCCAGGAAGATGGCGAAGGTGAGCGCCGGCAGCGCCAGCCAGGTGTCGGTGACGCGCATCACCACCTGGTCGGCCCAGCCACCGAGGTAGCCGGAGAGTATGCCAAGCAGCGTGCCGATGCCGCCCGCCACCAGCACGGCGGTGATGCCGACCACCATCGAGACGCGGGCGCCGAAGATCAGGCGCGAGAGCACGTCGCGGCCGACATGGTCGGTGCCCAGCGGATAGACCAGGCTGCCGCCTTCCATCCAGAACGGCGGCTTGAAGCGGCGGGCGAGGCTGCCGATCTGCGGATCGTGCGGTGCCAGCACCTCGGCGAAGATCGCTACGAAGGCGATGAACAGCAGGATCAGCACCGGTATGAGCGGGAAGCCTTTCAGGCGCCAGAATGGCGCAGATTCGGCGACGGTGGCGGTCGTGACGGGAGGGGTGATGACAGTCATGGCCGTCAGCTCTCCAAGCGAATGCGAGGATCGATCAGGGCGTAGAGGATGTCGACCAGCAGGTTGACCAGCACGATCATCGCGCCGCCGATGATGACGACGCCCTGCACGACCGGGAAATCGCGGAAGGTGATGCCCTCGTAGAGCAGGCGGCCGATGCCCGGCCAGGCGAACACCGTCTCGACCACCACGGCGACGTTGATCATGACGACGAGGTTGATGCCGGCCAGCGTGATCACCGGTATCAGCGCGTTCTTCAGCGCATGCTTGCCGATCACCAGAGCCTCGGGCAGGCCCTTCAGTCGCGCCAGCTTGATGTATTCAGAGCCCAGCACTTCCAGCATGGAGGAGCGCGTAAGCCGCATGTGGGCGGCGGCGAAGTACCAGCCGAGCGTGAAGGCAGGCATCAGCAGGTGCAGCACGCCGCCCGAGCCGGAGGAGGGCAGCCAGCCGAGATAGACCGAAAAGAACAGGATCAGCACGAGGCCGACCCAGAACTGCGGCAGCGACAGGCCGAGCAGGGCGAAGATCTTGCCGGCCGAGTCCCAGAAGCCGTCGACGCGCACCGCAGCCAGGATCCCGCTCGGGATCCCGATCAGCAGCGACAACGCCATGGCGACGGCCGCCAGCACCAGCGAGTGCGGCAGGCGCTGGAAGTAGAGCTCCATCACGGGAACGCGATAGTAGAACGACTGGCCAAGGTCGCCGGCGAAGAGACTGGCCATGAAATGCCAGTATTGCGTCCACAGCGGCTGATCGAGGCCGAGCTGGCGGCGCATGTTCTCGATGTCCTCGGGGCTGGCGCCGGGCTCCACCAGAAGGCTCACCGGATCGCCGGTGACCCGAACGAACAGGAAGATCGTGACCGACAGGAGGAAAAGCGACAGCAGGGAATAGCCTACGCGACGTATGATGTACTGCTTCATGCGCTAGGCCTTTCCCTTCAGCGTCATGTCTTCGTAGGGCGCCGTGTAGACGAAGCCCTTGATCAGTCCGAAGCCCGACTGGTCGACGCGCGGGCCGACGCCGGAGATGAAGGCGAGCTGGAAGATCGGTGCATAGATCGCCTTTTCGTGCACCGCCTGTTGCAGGCGTTGCAGGATCGCCGCGCGCTTGGACTGGTCCATCTGGATCGCCTGCTCGGCGAACAGGGCGTCGATGTCGGGGTAGCTGCCGTAGGCATAAGTGCCACCCTTGGCGACGAAGGCCTCGGCGCGCGTCGCGCAGTTGCCGAAGGCGCCGGACGCACCCTGCACGATGTTCTTGAGCTTCTTCTCGGAGTAGGCCTTGAAGAAGGCGGCGCGCTCCAGGGGCCGCAGCTTCACGCGGATGCCGACCTCGCGCAGGTTGTTCAGTGCGACCTCGCCGATATTGGCGTACGAAGTATCGCAGTAGTAGTCGCCGGCGTCGAAGCCGCGTCCGTGGCCGGCTTCAGCCAGCAGCTTGCGGGCGCGCTCCGGGTCGTAGGCCGGCGCCGGCGGCTGCCAGTAGAACTCGAAGTTCTCGGGGAAGATGCTGCCGGTCAGCCGCGAATGGCCAAGGGTCAGCGCTTCGTTGATGGTCTTGAGGTCGAGGGCGGAGCGGACGGCCTGCCGGACGCGGATGTCGTGCCACGGTGACTGCGGGTCCCACTGCTCCGGAAAGTAGAGCCAGAAGGGTGCCGAGCCCAGCGCCGGCTTGATGGCGAGCCCGGGTGTGCGCAGCAGCTCGTCGGCGAGCTCGCCGCGAATCGAGTAGGCGATGTCGATCTCGCCGCGCTGCAGGGCGGCAAGCCGCGTGGCCTCGTCGGGAACCACCTTGAAGACGAGACGCTTGATCGCCGGCGGCTTGCGCCAATAGCCCTCGAAAGCCTCGCACACCAGCTCGACGCCCGGCGTGAAGGACACGAATTTGTACGGCCCCGCGCCGATCGGCGCCTTCTTGAAGCCTTCGTCGCCGACCTGCTCGACATACTTCTTGGGCACGATCCAGCCGGCACCGCTCGCTCCGGCATAGAAGGTGAGGAAGTCCGGCCACGGATCATTGAGGCGGATGGTCAGCCGGTGCGGGTCGTGGATGTCGACACCGGCCACGCGGTCTTTCAGGGACTTGCTCGCCGCGCCGCGATAGCGTTCGAGCGAGAACTTGACGTCCTCGGCCGTCAGCGGCTCGCCGTTGTGGAACTTCACACCCTTGCGCAGCGACAGCGCATAGCTCAGCCCGTCGGACGACATCGTGCAGGACTCCGCCAGGCACGGCGCCATCGGATCGCCGGGCATCGCCTTCAGGACGGCGTCGTGCATGGCGTAAAGCAGCATGAAGGGCGTGATGATGCCCGGTGTCTCGGCCGGGTCGAACCAGGTCGGCGCCAGCGAGACGTGCGCGGCAACGCGCAACTCTCCTTCGGGCGCCGCCAGGGCCGGTCTGGCTGTCGAGGCGAGCAGGCCGATGGCCGCGAGCCCCATGAGGTCGCGGCGGGTGGTGGACGCTAGGTGACTTCGGGACGAACGCATGCGGTCACTCCCTTCGGTCGGCGGTTGGATCAGGTCTGCTTGATGGTCACGTCCTCATACGGTGCGGAGTAGGCATGGCCGCGGATCAGCCCGAGTGCCGATTCGCCCATGCGTTTGCCCTGGCCATTGAGCAGGGCGAGTTGCCAGATCGGCGCGTAGACCGACTTCTCGTGCAGGATCTGCTGGATCCGAGCGAGCATCGCCGTGCGCTTGGCGACATCCATCTCGGCAGCCTGCTCGGCAAACAGCGTGTCGATCTCGGGATAGTTGCCATAGGCATAGGCGCCGCCCTTGGCGGCGAAGGCTTCGAGTCGCGTCGCGGCGTTTCCGAAGGCGCCGGACGAGCCCTGGATGATGTTCTTGAGCTTCTTCTCGGAGTAGGCCGCGAAGAAGGCAGCGCGCTCGAGCGGCCGCAGCTTCACGCGGATGCCGGCCTCCTGAAGGTTGTTCAGAACCGCCTCGCCGAGATTGGCATAGGAGGAATCGCAGTAGTAGTCGCCGGCATCGAAGCCGTTGCGGAGTCCTGCCTCTGCCAGGAGTTTCTTGGCCGCGGCGAGGTCGTACTTCGCCGGCGGCGGCTTCCAGTAGAAGTCGAAGCTGTCGGGGATGATGCTGTTGGTGATCGGCGAATGGCCGAGCGTCAGCGCCTCGGAGATCGACTTGTGGTCGATGGCAAGCCGCGCCGCCTCGCGCACGCGCTGGTCATGCCACGGCGACTTGGGGTCCCACTGGTCGGGGAAGTAGAGCCAGAAGGCGGCCTGGAGCACGACCGGCTTCAGTGTCAGGCCGGGCGTCTTCTGCAGCTCCTCGGCGAGCTCGCCGCGGATCGAATAGGCGAAATCGACCTCGCCGCGCTTCAGGGCGGCGAGCCGCGTCGCCTCCTCGGGCAGGACCTTGAAGACCAGGCGTTTCACCGCCGGTACCTTGCGCCAGTAGCCGTCGAAAGCTTCCAGGACGAGTTCCACGCCGGGGTTGAAGGAGACGAACTTGTAGGGCCCGGCGCCAACCGGCGCCTTCTTGAAGTTGTCCTCGCCGACCTGCTGGACGTACTTCTTCGGCACGATCCAGCCCGCCCCGGTCGCCGCGCTGTAGAAGGTGATGAAATCCGGCCAAGGGGTCTTCAGCACGAAGCGCACGCGCCGATCGTCCGGCGTTTCGACACTGGCCACGCGCTCCTTCAGCAGTGCCGCCGAGGTACCGCGATAGCGCTCGAAGGAGAACTTGACGTCCTCCGCCGTCACCGGCTCGCCGTTGTGGAACTTCGCTCCGGCGCGCACGGTGAACTCGTAGGACAGGCCGTCAGGCGCCGTTTTCCAGCCCTCGGCCAGGCACGGCTCGGCGGTGTTGCCGGGCATCGGCTTCACCATGGCGTCGTGCAGCGCATAGAGCAGCAGGAACGGCGTGATCATACCCGGCGTCTCGGCCGGGTCGAACCAGGTCGGCGCCAGCGAGACGTGTACCGCCCAGGTCAGCTGCCCCTGTGAGTTGTTGGCGTTTGCCGCACGGTGTCCGGTGACGATGAGTCCGAGCGCCGACAGCGCAATCAGGCTCCTGCGGCCGAGGTCGGATGTCGATCGGCCAAGCGGATCCATGCCGCCTGCTCGGCCGAATGCATGTGGTCTTGCCTTCCCGTCCATTGTTGCCTCCCAGCCGGCCCCTTTTGTTGGGGCCTTGCCTTTGCAATGTCGGAATCGAAAGGACGCGACTGATTTTCCGCTCTTGAGCCTCGCAACGTGCGAGGAACGCTATGCTGCCTCCCAGTGCTCTTGCCGGCGACGTTAAGCGCAAGGCTGCGATCGAGCAACGAAAATTCCGCTGATCAAAGCTGCCCAGGCTGGCGATGGCTTGCCCCTTGCACGCGCCCGTGATCAGAGTGTGGCAGACAGGGAGTGGGAAGCATGAGCGGTCTTACGCGGCGGGCGGCCCTCGCCGGCGCGTCTGCCTTGCCATTGACGGCAGCGGGTGTCGCGCGGGCGCAGGCGAAGTTCCCGGATCGTCCGATCCGGCTGATCGTTCCATGGGCGGCCGGCGGACCGGCCGATGCCGGGTTCCGTATCCTGGCGCAGGCCGTGTCGAAGAAGCTCGGCCAGCAGGTCGTGGTCGACAACAAGGCGGGTGCCTCGGGAATCATGGGTGCGCTGGCGCTGCAGGAGGCCAAGCCCGACGGCTACACGGTCTCGCAGATGCACATGAGCGTGCTGCGCCAGCCGTTGCTGAACAAGCAGCTGAGCTACAATCCGATCACCGACCTTACCTACATCCTCCAGATCACCGGCTTCGTCATGGGCGTGGTGGTGCGCGCCGATGCGCAGTGGAAGACGCTGCCCGAGCTGCTGGCCTACGCCAAGGCCAATCCCGGCAAGATGAACTGGGGCACGCTCGGCATCGGCTCGACCCAGCACCTGGCCATGGAACGGGTCGGCATCGCCCAGGGCGGGCTCACCTGGACGCACGCACCGTATCGCGGCACCGCCGACACGCTGCGCGCCCTGCTGGGCGGTGAGATCGACTTCGCTTCGGAGGCGTCGGGATGGGCGCCGATGGTCGAGGCGGGACAGCTCCGCCTGCTTGCGGTCTTCACGGCCGGGCGCGCGAAGCGCTTTCCGGATGTGCCGACGGTCAAGGAGCTCGGCATCGACGTGGTCGTCGACAGCCCGGGTGGCCTGATCGGCCCCAAGGGCATGGAGCCAGCCGTGGTGACCGTGCTGGCGGACGCGTTCCGCGCCGCCGCGCAGGAACCCGAGCATCTGAAGTTTCTCGAGAACATGGACCAGCCGTTGATACTGCTGGATGGGCCCGCCTACCAGGCGGCGATGGCCAAGACCTACGAGGAGGAGAAGGAGCTGTTGCGTCGGCTGAACCTGTTGCCTTCGTAACGCCCACCGGAAGGAGGTCGACATGTCGGAAGAGCACAAGAAAGTAATGCAGCGTTTCGAGGATCGCCTGGCCAGGCTCGAGGCCGCGCGCCATGAGATGCCGGCGCGCTGGCAGATCTTCCACCTGCACAACGCGCTGAACGCCTTGCCGCACGACCACGGCACGGCCGACTTGCATCTCGACGAGTTCGACCGCCACGACCTCGCCAAGGAATATCCCGAACTCGAGGCCGACAAGGTGCCGTCGGTCGACGAGATCAGGACGCGATTCGACAACCTCGCAGGCGGGTTGCTCTAGCTATCGTGAGATCCGTCGCAACGCGGCGGGCCGCCAGCGCAGTCAAGCGTCGGCGGTGACCGGGGCGACGCTGTCGCAGTGATTGCAGCTCAGGCTGTTCGAGGCGCGCAGGCCATCGCAGGCCGGGCAGTAACCGATGCCGATATGGAGCGGCCGCTGCCGCGCCTGCTGATGGGCCGGTCCGAAAGCGGCATCGCGCAGGCTCTGCAGCCAATGCAGTCGCAACCTCATCCCCGCAGTCTATCCCAGCGTCAGGCCCGTCGATAGCGGGCCTCGCCTGCCTTATGCTCGGCCGGCATGCTGACGCTGCGCCAGATCGAGGTCATCAGGGCCATCATGGTGACCGGAACCGTGGGCGGCGCGGCGCGTCTGCTCAACGTCTCCTCGCCGGGAGTCAGCCGCGTCATGAAGCATGCCGAGACCGTTCTCGGCCTGAAGCTGTTCAGCCGGCGCCACGGTCGCTACACGCCGAGCCCCGAGGCGCACGATATCTTCAACCAGCTCAATGCCGTCTATGACAAGGTCGGCGACCTGCAATACGTCATCCGCCGCCTGTCGCAGGGTGCGGACTCCGAGCTGCGCGTGGGCTCCGTGCCCAGTATCTCCAACGTCATGGTGCCGCGCGCCATCGAGGGCGTGCGCAAGCGCTTCCCCAACCTGCTGATCGACATGGACGTGCTGAAGTTCGAGGAAGCGCTCGACTATATCCTGCTGGGCAAGGGCGAGGCCGTGGCCATGAGCTCGCGCTTCGATCATCCCATGCTGACCTTCGAGCCGCTGGCCAAGGGCCGCTTGTTCTGCATCGTGTCGGAGGGGCATGCGCTGGCGCGCAGGAGCCGCATCTCGGCCACCGACATCGTGCGCCATCCGCTGATCGGCATCGATCCCAACGACCCCTATGGCCGGCTCATGGCCGGCATCTTTGCCCGGCTCGGCCTCACCTACGATGTCACGATCAAGGCGCGCTTCGGCACCATGGTGTGCGCCCTTGTCGGCCGCGCGCTGGGCATCGCGGTGATCGACGAGTTCACGCTGGCTGCCGACAACTGGAAAGGCATCGTGGCCCTGCCGATCGTCGAATCGACCGAGTTCCAGACCTACATCGCCTTCCGGCGCGACGCGATCCTGTCGAGCTACTGCGAGCACTTCATCGCGCTGCTGCGCAAGGAGATGGAGATGCTGCATGCCGGAAGAGCGTCGCGGCGAAAAGTAACTTCAGGTTTGCATAATCGTAAGTCTTGATAATAGACGTTACTTTTGCCGTACGGCATCAATGGCGCGGGGAAACGCAAACCAAGAACAGGAGTAGAGCATGTTGCGCAAGACTTTGGCGGTGGCGGGCCTCGCCATTGGCGGCCTGTGGGCGCCTGCCGGCTTCGCCCAGGACATCGTCATTCCCAATATCATCGAGCTTTCCGGCGGCGGCGCCACTGTCGGTGCCATGTGGAAGAACGGCTCGAGCATGGCGATCGAGGAGATCAACGCCTCGGGCGGCATTCTGGGCAAGAAGATCAAGCTCGAATTCATCGACACGGCTTCCGATCCCGGCAAGGCGCGTGCCGCCGTACAGCGCGCGCTGGACGACAAGCCGATCGCCATTTTTGGCCCGATCTATTCCGGCTCGGTCAGCGCCACGCTCAAGCTCACCAACGACGCCGAGGTGCCGCAGGTGATGGGCGGTGAGGCAGGTCCGCTGACGGCGCAGGGCTCCAAGTATCTGTTCCGCACGTCGTTCGGCCAGAACGTGTCGATGCCCAAGATCGCCAACTACCTGCGTGACGGGGTGAAGGCCAAGACCGTCGCTGTCGTCTATGTGAACAACGACTTCGGCAAGGGCGGCCGCGACGCCATCACCAAGGAGCTGGCGGCGCGCGACATCAAGGTCGTGGCCGACATCTCGACCGAAGCCGGCCAGGCCGACTTCGCCGCTGACGTCATCAAGCTCAAGGGCGCCAATGCCGACGCGATCTTCGTCTACCTGAACGAGGAGGAGAGCGCGCGCTTTCTGCGCGAGGCGAAGAAGCAGGGCCTGAACAAGCCGCTGATCGGCGAGACCACGCTGCTCGGCCAGAAGGTGATCGAGCTGGCCGGCGATGCCGCCAACGGCGTGAAGGGCCATGTCGGCCTCACCGTCGACGCGCCGGTCCCGGCCATCCAGGAGTTCGGCAAGAAGTACGAGGCCAAGTACAAGTCGAAGCCCGACCATAATGGCGTCAAGGGCTACATTGCGCCCTACATGATCAAGGCGGCGGCCGAGAAGGCGGGCAAGCTCGACGCCAAGGCGATCGCTGCCGCCCTGCACGGCATGACCATCACCCCCGACAAGGTGCCCGGCATCCTGATCGAGGCAACCTGGGACGACAAAGGCGAGATCGACCGCATCTCGTTCCTGGGCGAGGTCAAGGACGGCAAGCAGGTCATCACCGAGACGTTGCCGAAGCTCAACAAGTGACATCTGCCCGGGGCTGCGTCGAGGGATTCCTTCTTCGTATGGAAGAAGAAGTCCCTCGACGCGGCCGCTCGGCGTGCGGCTTCGCTCTAAACGACGGCTTTTGATGGCCGACTTCCTCCAACTCCTGATCTCCGGCCTGGCGACGGGCGCGATCTACGCCCTGGCGGCGATCGGCTTCACGCTGCTGTGGCAAACCTCGCAGACCATCAACTTCGCGCAGGGCGAGTTCGTCATGGTGCCGGCCTTCCTGGCGCTGATCGCCATGCGCTGGTTCGGCGTGCCGTTTCTGCCCTCACTGCTGCTCGCCATCCTGGGATCTATGCTGCTGCTGGGCGTGGCGTTCCGCTACATCATCGTCGGGCCGCTGATCCGACGCGGCGTGCTGCCGCTCGTGATCTCGACCATCGCGCTCTCGATCCTGCTGAAGGAATCCGTGAAGGATTTCTACAGCGCCGAGGCCCAGACCTTCCCGACCTTGCTGCCCGACACGCTGATCACCGTGGCCGGCGTCTCGGTGTCGCTGGCCCAGCTCGGCGTGCTCGCGGTAGCGCTGGTGACCATCGTCCTTCTGCAATGGTTTCTGGCCGGCACGCGCACCGGTCGCCAGATGCAGGCGACGGCGCAGAATCCGACCGTGGCCCGCATCCTGGGCGTGCCGGTCGAGCGCATGATCCTCTACACCTTTCTGATCAATGCGGCGCTTGCCGCAATGGCGTCGCTGCTGGTCTCGCCGATCTACCTGGCCAAGTTCTCCAACGGTGAGACGCTCGGTCTGATCGCCTTCGTGGCGGCGATCGTCGGCGGCTTCAACCAGGTGCGCGGCGCCATCGCCGGCGGTCTCCTGATCGGCGTTCTGGACAACCTGGCGGCAGCGTACGTCTCGACGGCGTATCGTCAGGCCATCCCCCTGATCCTGCTGGTGCTGGTCATCCTGTTTCGGCCGCAAGGGCTGCTCGGCCGCAAAGAGGAACGCGCCGTATGAGCACGCGCGCCTCGCTGCTGATCGGCCTGTTCATGCTGGTACTGCTCGCGCTGGTGCCGGTCGATCTCACCGACATGGGCGTGCCGTATGCCGGCCTGCGCCGCTACGGCACCTACATCCTCACCCTGTGGCTGGTGACGGCGATTGCTGCGATGGGTGTGAACCTGATCGTCGGCTATGCCGGACAGGAGACGCTGGCGCAGGCCGCCTTTGTCGGCATCGGCGCCTATCTGACGGCCGTCGTGACCAAGGGGGGCCTCCCGTTCGGTGTCGCCTTCGCAGCCTCGGGCCTGCTGACCTTCGCCATCGGCGTTGCGCTCGGGTTCCCGGCGTTACGCGTACAGAAGCACTATCTCGCGTTCGTCACGCTCGCATTCTCGGTCCTGTGCTGGCTGGTGTTCCGTAACGAGGAGTGGATCACGGGCGGCGTCATGGGCATCCGCGACATCGAGCGGCCGTCGTTCCTTGGCTGGCCGCTGCGCAATCACGTCCGCTTCTACTGGTTCGTGCTCGGCATCGCCTCGATCATGACCTTCGTGCTGTGGTGGATCGTGCGCTCACCCTGGGGCCGCGCCTTCACCGCCCTGCGCGAGAACCCGTTGCGCGCGGAAAGCCTGGGTGTCGATGTCAGGCTCTACACCCTGCTCGCTTTCGCCCTGGGATGCGCCTACGGCGGCATGGCGGGCAGCCTCTATGCGCCGCTGGTCGAGTTCATCGATCCCAGCCCGTTCGCGCTCGGGCCCTCGCTGCTCTTCATGCTCATGGTGGTGATCGGCGGCAGCGGCACCTTTCTCGGGCCGTTCGTCGGGGCCGGCGTCGCCGTGCTGCTGCCCGAATGGCTGCGTGCCTGGGAGACCTGGTACCTGCTGATCTACGCCGTCCTTGTGATGGTCATGATGGCCTTTTTCCCCGGCGGCGTCGTCGGCCTGGTGTCGCGCCTGCTGACCAGAAAGGCGCGGTCATGACGGCGCTGCTCGAGGTTCGCGATATCGAGAAATCGTTCGGCGGCGTGCAGGCCGTCCGCGGTGTCTCCTTCGACGTCCGCGACGGCGAGATTCTCGGCGTGATCGGCCCCAACGGTTCCGGCAAGTCGACATTGTTCAACTGCATCCTGGGGCAGCTCGTGCCCGATCGCGGCAGCGTGCGGGTCAATGGCCGCGACGTGACCGGCCTCAGACCCTCGCGGCTCAATCGCCTGGGTGTCAGCCGCACCTTCCAGCTGCTGCAGGTCTTTCCCGAGCTGACGGTGCGCGAGAACCTGGTCCTGGCCGGCCAGGAACATCGCGGCTCCCGCCTATCTCGGCTGTTCGGTCCGCGCGACGCCGGCTTGGGTGCCGAGGCCGACCGCATGCTCGATTTCTTCCGCCTGCGCCGGCTGGAGGACGAAAAGGCCGGCAGCCTGTCCTACGGCCAGCAGAAGCTCCTGGACGCCGCCATGGCCTTCATGTCGGGCTCGCGCCTGGTGCTGCTCGACGAGCCGGCCGGCGGCGTCAATCTCACCATGCTGGCGGACCTGCGTGAACGGTTGGAGGCGATCAATCGGGAGACGGGCGTCACCTTCGTCGTGATCGAGCACAACATGGAGTTCGTCATGGCGCTGTGCTCGCGGCTGATCGTGCTCGCCGAGGGGCGTATCATCGCCGAGGGCGCGCCCGCCGAGGTGCGACGCGACCCGGTGGTGATCGAAGCCTATCTGGGGCACTGATATGGCCGGCGACGCAATCCTCACCCTCGACAGCGTCGTCGCCGGTTACGGCAAGATGACGATTCTGAACGGCGTTACCGCCGCGATCCGCCGCGGTGCCATCACCACGGTGATCGGGCCTAACGGTGCGGGCAAGTCGACCCTGTTCAAGACGGTATTCGGGCTTCTGAACGTTCGGTCCGGCCGCGTTGCCTTCGATGGCGCCGACACGACCTCGCGCGAGCCTCGCCGTATGCTTGACGCCGGCGTGTGCTACGTGCCGCAGGGTCGCAATCTCTTTCCCGAGCTTTCGGTCCGGCACAATCTGGAGCTGGGCGGCGTCGCGCTCTCCGACACGTCGCGCCTCGCCGGCCGCATGGATGAACTGATGGCGCGCTTCCCCATGCTGCGCGAGAAGGCCGATGCGCAGGCCTCGACCCTGTCGGGCGGCCAGCAGAAGCTTCTGGAAGTCGCGCGCGGTCTCCTGCTCCAGCCCAAGCTGATGTTGATCGACGAGCCGTCGATCGGCCTGTCGCCCCTGATGGTCCAGGAGGTCTTCTCGATCCTGAAGGACCTGCGCAGTGCGGGCGTATCGATCCTGATGATCGAGCAGAATGCCCGCCAGGCGCTGGCCATCTCCGACTACGGCCTGGTGTTGGAGCAGGGCCAGACCCGTATCGAGGACACTGCACCGAACATCCTGTCCGACCCACGCATCGCCCAGCTTTTCCTGGGCGGCGGATTGGCCCCAGCGACATAGGAGATCGCGATGACCTCACGCATGCTCGTCGGCCTGATCGGCACCAATATCCAGAAGTCGCTGGCGCCGGCGCTGCACGAGGATGCCTTCGCGGCGGCCCGTGTCTCGGGCCATTACCATCTGATGGACGTCGCGACCTTGCAGGGCCGCCGTCTCGAGGACCTGCTGGGCGCGGCCCGCACCGCCGGCTTTGCCGGTGTCAACATCACCCATCCGTTCAAGGAAGCGGTGATCCCGCTGCTCGACGCGGTCTCGACCGAGGCGACCGAGATCGGTGCGGTGAACACGGTGGTGTTCGACAAGAGCGGCCGCACGACCGGCCACAACACCGATTGCTCGGGCTTCCGTCAGGCCTTCA
This sequence comes from uncultured Rhodospirillales bacterium, assembly GCA_902825855.1. GTDB lineage: Bacteria > Pseudomonadota > Alphaproteobacteria > Reyranellales > Reyranellaceae > Reyranella. Next base: position 32,398 of record CADECW010000072.1, read on the forward strand.
TCGAGACCTTCGGCGCCGATGCCCTGCGGGACCAGCCGGTGCTGCTGCTGGGCGCCGGTGGGGCCGGGCGCGCGGTCGCCGTGGCGCTGATGGCATTGGGTGCCTCGACGGTGCGAATCTTCGATCAGGATCGAGGGCGCGCGACCGGCCTCTGCGCCGATCTCATCATGCGTTTCGGCGCCGGTCGCTGCGAGCTGTTGACCGATGCGGAAACGGCGGCCGGGCAGGTCGCCGGCATCGTCAATGCGACACCGGTGGGCATGACCGGCTATCCCGGCGTCCCGTTGCCGGTGCGGCTGATCCAGAAGCACCACTTCGTCGCGGACGTGATCTACACGCCGATCGATACCAAGTTCGTGTTGGCCGCCCAGAAGAAGGGCTGCCGGACCATGAATGGCGGCGGCATGTGCGTGCATCAGGCGGTCGATGCCTTCCGCCATTTCACCGGTCTCGTGCCCGACGTGACGCGCATGAAGCGGACCTTCGAGACGGCCTGCGCCGCCCGCGACGCGGCTTCTTCGACGGGAGGCCCGAAATGAAAACAGCCATCGCCACGGTCTGTCTGAGCGGCGGGCTCGACGACAAGCTGGAGGCCATCGCGAATGCAGGCTTCGAGCGCGTCGAGCTGTTCGAGAACGACCTCCTGTCGTTCAATGGCTCGCCCGCCGATGTGCGGCGCATGATCGAGGACTACCGGCTGCAGACCATAACCTTCCAGCCGTTCCGCGACTTCGAAGGCATGCCGCCCGTCTTGCGCGAGCGCGCGCTGACCCGGGCCGAGCGCAAGTTCGACGTCATGGAGGCGCTGGGCTGCGACCTGCTGATGGTCTGTTCCAACGTCTCGCCCGACAGTCTGGGCGGCATCGACCGCGCCGCCGCCGATCTGCGCGAGCTCGGCGAGCGCGCTGCCGGGCGCGGCATGCGCATCGCCTTCGAGGCGCTGGCCTGGGGCCGTCACATCAACGATTACCGTGACGCGTGGGAGGCCGTGCGGCGTGCCGACCATCCCGCCGTCGGTCTGGTGCTCGATACCTTCCACATCCTGGCGCGCGGCACCGATCTCTCCGCCATCCGCGCCATCCCGCGCGACCGCATCTTCCTCGTTCAGGCCGCCGACGCGCCGCGGCTCGATATGGACTACCTCTCGTGGAGCCGGCACTTTCGCAATTTCCCTGGCCAGGGAGACTTTCCCCTCGACGACTTCATGGATGCGCTGGCCGCCACCGGATTCGATGGACTCTTCTCGCTGGAAATCTTCAATGATCAGTTCCGCAGCGGCTCGACGCGCCAGGTGGCGGTCGACGGCCATCGCTCGCTGATCTATCTGCTCGACCGGCTGCACTCTCGCTCGGGCCACACCGTTGCCGGCCTGACGCCGATGCCGCAACGAGCCAAGTGCCTGGGCGTCGAGTTCATCGAGTTCGCCCTCGACGATCAGGCCGCCGTCCCCTTCGAGAGCATGCTGCAGGGGCTGGGCTTCCGCCGGGCCGGCCAACACATCTCCAAGCAGGTCACGCGATGGCGCCAAGGCGACATCAATATCGTCGTCAATACCGAGAAGGAGGGCTTCGCCCACTCCTACAACATCACCCACGGTACGTCGGTCTGTGCGCTCGGCCTGCGCGTCGATGACGCCGCCGCCACGCTGGATCGCGCCCAGCTCCTGCTCGACATGCCGTTCCGCCAGGCCGTCGGGCCTGGCGAACTGGAGATTCCCGCGGTGCGCGGCCTTGGCGGCAGCCTGGTCTATTTCGTCGATCGCAAGTCCGATCTGGGCCGCGTGTGGGACATCGAATTCCGCCCGGTCACGGACGGCTCGGACAAGGGAGACGCCGGCCTGCAACGGGTCGACCACCTTCAGCAGGTCATGCTTTACGACGAGATGCTGAGCTGGCTCCTGTTCTACACCTCGCTGCTCGAGGTCGACAAGACGCCGGCGCAGGACGTGCTCGATCCCGGCGGACTGGTGAAGAGCCAGGTGGTGCAGTCCGACGATGGCCGATTGCGCCTGGTGTTGAACGGCTCGCAGTCCGGTCGCACCCAGACCTCGCGTTTTCTCTCGGAGGCCTTCGGCTCGGGCGTCCAGCACATCGCGCTGGCGACCGACGATCTGCTGGCGACGGTGCGGCAGCTCGAAACGAACGGCGTGAAGCTGCTGCCGGTGCCCGAGAACTACTACGACGACCTGGAAGCCAAGAGCGAGCTCACGATGGAGCTGATCGAAGCGCTTAAGGCGCACAACATCTTCTACGACCGCGAAGGAGATGCCGAGTATTTCCAGGTCTATACGAACACCATCGAGGACCGTTTCTTCTTCGAGATCGTCGAGCGCCGCGGCTACCGCGGCTACGGTGCGGTCAACGCCCCCATCCGACTGGCCGCACAGGCGAGACTTGGACCTGGCAACACTGGACGGATGTAGACTGGTCCAGCAGACCGTTTGTGGTGATGGCCATTGGCGCGATGCTATGCTGAACCGCACTGGAGACGCGAGCTGGAAGCCGCCGCTCGAGCGAGTGCCGATGCGATGTCATGGCAGACACTCCGTCATTCCGTAACACGTCGTGCGCAGCTGAGAGCCTGTCTCGCGGCCACCACGTTGTGGACGCTGCCGGGCTGCCGCTCGACGCCGTCGCCGATATATCGAGAAGCGCCTGGTGATAGCGTCCCGATCTATGTGCTTGCGCCGGGCTGGCATACCGAGATCGCGCTCTCAATGGACGTTGTCCAACATCCTTTGAAGGCGGTGACGCTTGATTTTCCGGGTGCCCAATACCTCTCGTTCGGCTGGGGTGAACGCAACTACTTCATGGCGCGCGCGCCCACTTTCGGCGATGCCATGAGCGCGCTGTTTCCCGGACCTGCGGTGCTTCTGGTGACCCCGCTATACCGCGCACCGCAGGACTCGAGGGCTGGCAAGCAGGTGTTCGAGCTCAAGCTGTCGACGACAGGGCTCGATCGACTGTCGAACCACCTGTGGACGGCGTTCGACAGGTCGGGCGATGGGACGCCGCGCCGGCTCGCGGCAGGCCACGAGCCCGGAAGCGTCTTCTATGCCGCGACCGGGACATATAGTGCGAGCTACACCTGCAACACATGGACAGCGGAAGCCTTGCGTGTTGGCGGGGTACCCGTGACGTCAGCGGGCGTTGTTTTTGCGAATGAAGTGACCGACCAACTCCGCCGTTGAGTGCGCATAGCCGAAGGATCTCGAGGCCATGGCTTTTGGCGGGCGCAGGCCGCGCTCGGCCCGGGACAATCGCGACAAGTTCGATTACAGTAGTGCAAGCCCGGCAAATAACGGGCGACTGGAGGCGGAATGAGTTCAGGTCAAAAAGGCCACGAACTGCGTCCTGCGTATGCCAGTGTAACGGTCGGCCGTCGCGAGCTTCTCGTCGCCGGTGGACTGGGCCTGCTGACGGGTGTCGCCCGCCAGGCGGCGGCGGCTTCGTCCGATCAATTGACGTGGGGAGTCCATGTCTCCCTCGCGCCATCCTGGTTCGAGCCCGCCGAGGTTTCAGGTATCATCACGCCGTTCATGGTGCTCTATGCGCTGCATGACGCCATGGTCAAGCCGATGCCTGGCAAGCCGTTCGCGCCGAGCCTCGCCGAGTCGGTCAAGGCCTCGGAAGACGGGCGCACATACGACTTCGTGATTCGCGAAGGGGCTGTGTTCCACAACGGCGAGCCCGTGACCGCGGCGGACGTGAAGTTCTCCTTCGATCGATATCGCGGCGTCGCGCACGATCTGTTGAAATCCCGGGTCGCCGAGGTCGAGGCGCCTGACGCCCGGCATGTGCGCTTCCGTTTGAAAGAGCCGTGGCCGGATTTCCTGACCTTCTACGCCACGGCAACCGGCGCGGGCTGGATCGTGCCGAAAAGCTATGTCGAGAAAGTCGGCGACGAAGGCTTCAAGAAGGCGCCCATCGGCGCCGGCCCCTACAAGTTCGTCTCCTTCAAGCCCGGGGTGGAACTTGTCCTCGAGGCGTTCGAGCGGTACTGGCGCAAGAAGCCGCAGGTCAAGCGTCTCGTCTTCAAGGTGATCCCGGACGAGACCACGCGGCTTGCAGCGCTGAAGGCAGGCGAGATCGATATCGCCTATTCGGTGCGCGGCGAGTTGGCTGAGAGGCTGCGCGGCACGCCAGGCCTGGAACTCAAACCGGCCTTGGTGCAGGGTCCGTTCTGCCTCTACTTTCCCGACCAGTGGGACGATAAATCGCCGTGGCACGACGAGCGGGTACGCAGGGCCGTCAGCCTGGCGATCGACCGCAAGAGCATCAACGAAGCGTTGACGTTGGGCTTCTCGGAAATCACGGGAAACTCGATCGTTCCCAAGGGCTTCGATTTCTACTGGCAGCCGCCGGCACCGGAATTCGATCCCGACAAGGCGAAGCGGCTTCTGGCCGACGCCGGATTGCGCGGCGGCTTCGATGCCGGCAACTACAATTGCGACTCCTCGTACTCCAATATCGGCGAAAGCGTCGTCGACAACCTGCTTGCCGTCGGCATCCGCAGCAGGTTGCGGCCGGTCGAGCGTGCGGCGTTCATCAAGGAATTCAGCGAAAAGAAGTACAAGAACATCATCCAGGCTGGACCCGGCGCGTTCGGAAACGCCGCGACCCGCATCGAAGCGCACCTCGTGAAAGGCGGTGTCTTCTCCTACGGCAGCTATCCCGATATCGACGCTCTCTACCAGCAACAGGCGATCGAACTGGATCGCTCACGGCGCGAAGCCATTCTCTTCAAGATCCAGCAGTTGATGGTCGACAGGACGATCTACGCCCCCATATGGCAGCTTTCCTTCATCAACGGCGTTGGACCGCGCGTCGGCGAATCCGGCTTCGGCCGGATCCTGCTGTTCCCTTACACGGCGCCCTACGAGGACATCACGATCAAGGCCACGTAACCGATCCTGCAATGCACCCCTAGTCGTAGAACTGCGGCGAGCGCTTCTGCGCCTGGCTCTGCGGTTTGTCGTG
>CADECW010000072.1:37476-38853 GCA_902825855.1 uncultured Rhodospirillales bacterium
CCTAGTCGTAGAACTGCGGCGAGCGCTTCTGCGCCTGGCTCTGCGGTTTGTCGTGGTTGATCCACAGCTCGGCCTTCTTGTCGCCCATCAGCTGCTCGATCCTCTTGAATGAGGCCTGCGTCTGGTCGGCGCTGGTGTTCATGGAGGCGACGCGCTTGTTGTCCCAGTTGTCCTTGAAGTGGATGGCATCTCCCGAAAGGATCAGCCATCCCGTCTTGGGCAAGTGCACCAGCAACGACTGATGGCCGGGCGTGTGGCCCGGAGTCGAGACGATGGTGGCGCTGCCATCGCCGAACACATCGAGATCGCCTTCGAGCTTGCGGATCGGCCGTTCGCCTTTGAACGGCGGCTTCTTGTCAGGGGCGAAGGCGAAGTCGAACTCGGCCTTCTGCATGAGAAGCGTCGATTCGGGGAACATGTCGACGTTGCCGATATGGTCGCCATGGTGATGCGAGACCGCGACGTACTTGATGTCGGCCGGCTTGACGCCGACCTCGGCAAGCTGCGCGGCCAGCGTCTTCGCGCGCGTTGCCGTGCCGAGCGGGCCGGTGACTGGCTTCTCGGCAATCGCATCGGGGTAGCCCGTGTCCCATAACAGCCAGTCCGAGCCGTGCCGAATCAGGTAGCAGTTGTCGGAAAGCTCGATCGGCTTGCCGACATTGACGCCCGGCGACCAGCGCGACTGGTCGGTCGCGGCATTGTGGCCGCAATCCATGACGTAGAGGCGATCGACCGTACCGGTTTGCGCCATTGCCGGCGCACCGAGCACCGCCAGGAGCATCAGGCCGACAAGTCCTGCTCTCATGTGCTTCTCCCTATGAAGCCGGATGGTAGCGCCGCGCCGCGGCGATGCCGGCGATGATGAACAGGATCAGCACCAGAAGCTGTGTCACCGCAAAGGGCGGCTCGGAGCCGGTGGGTGCGAACATGTTCAGATAGCGGAACTTCTGGAAAGACTGCACGATGGCCACGAAGACGTTGAGGTAGAGCGCGAAGATCGCAGTGCCGACATAGACCACGCGCCACCGCCCCGCGAGCTTCTTGACGTAGATGGCATGGAGCGCCACGGCCAGGGCGACCAGCGAGATCGCACCGACTATGTGCGCCGGCGTCAGTCCTTTGATGGGGAAGAAGTAGCCGGTGACGCTGGTGAGGATCGTCGAGATCAGGAAGAAGGCGTTCCAGCCCGCGATCGGCGCGCTCTGCAGCATCAGGCCGACGACGACGAAGCCGGTCATGATGCCGACCAGGCTGATGACGACATGAATAAAGGTGAACGTCTCGATCGACATACCAAGGATCACGGCGCACTCCACTGTAGCGGTCGTGAGCTTAGCGCAGGCTCGCGACCTCCGTCATCCCGACCGGAGCCGAGCG
>CADECW010000073.1:0-30467 GCA_902825855.1 uncultured Rhodospirillales bacterium
TCCGCCACGGATGTCGGTCCTCGCCTGCGCGTCGCCTGTATCGAGATCGGGCATGGCTGGCTGCCCTCCTGCTCTCCGATGGATTGTACTCCACGTCCACTCTGCCATACAGCGGTGCCTTCGGGCGCCAGCGCCACTGCCACGTTCCATTCTAGTTTGATGGCCTGCCCGGTCTGTGAACCAGGTCACACAAGCGTGGTACCGACTACGCTTGACGGCGCGGCGGATGAGGCATGGAACGCACCGCCTACCGCGCCAGTTTGTCCTCGCGCTGTCCCGGATAGGAAACCTGCCGCAGCAAGTTGTCCTCCGTCCAGGTAAGGTAGGTCACGACAATCCACGGCTTCCCTGCACGACGGCGGGCTGCTACCGTCTCAATCTTTCCGAGCGTTTATCCGGGGAGTGACAATCTAGAGCAGCAAGAGTGGAGAGCAGCATGTCGGAAACATTCGATTTTGTTGTAGTCGGCGGTGGTTCTGCCGGTGCAGTGATCGCATCGCGCCTCTCCGAAGATCCCTCTTGCCGAGTGGCCTTGATCGAGGCTGGCGGCCGACCGCCAGAAGTATCGTCTATGCCCGTGGCCTGCGCGGCGATGCAACTCAATCCGGAAACTGATTGGATGTACACCGGCGATCCCGGGAAGGCCGGCCTTGGACTCAACGGCCGGCGAATGCCTGTGCCGCGCGGGAAAATGCTCGGCGGATCCTCTTCTATCAACTACATGGTTTATGTCCGTGGCCATCCTGGGGACTTCGATTCATGGGCCAAAGGCGGTGCGACCGGGTGGAGCTATGACGAGGTATTGCCCTACTTCCGCAAGAGCGAGGGGCTGAGTCCCTGCGCAGAGGTCGCAATCGACACTGTGGCGCACAGTAACGATGGACCTTTGGGAGTTTCCGTTCGTTCGCCCCTCATTCCCGCAGCACAAGCCTTTGTGGAGGCTGCCGAGGCGGCAGGCTTCAAACGCGGTGACTACAATGGACGTGATCGGGGCGGCGTTGCCGTGACGTCGTTGCTGCAGACCACCACAAAAAAGGGAAAGCGATCCAGCACTTATCAGGCGTTTCTTGAAGGTGAACCCGAGCAACGGCCCAATCTCACGATCATAACCCACGCCCTCGCGACAAAAGTGATTCTGGAAGGATCGGAAGCAAAAGGCGTGATCTACCGCAGTAGGGCGGGCGAGATCAGTGAAGTCCGTGCAGACAAGGAAGTCATCCTCAGCGCGGGTGCCATTGGCTCCCCACACTTGCTGATGCTGTCGGGCGTCGGGCCGCGCACAGAACTGGAAGCCGCCGGAGTAGCTTGCGTCCTGGATCAGCCGCATGTCGGCAAGCACCTGAAAGATCATCTTCAAATAGCGCTGTTTTTCCCCGCGCCCGGTGTCGGTGTGCCGCTCAAGGAGATCGCGCTGTCATTGGGTCCTGACATCTTCCGCGGGCCCGGCGGGCCGTTGCCGGCAGATCCAGCTGACGACGTAAATTTGTCGGCCGAACAGAGCGCTCTTAAGCAAGAAGCGGGGCGCCGACTCGCTGAGTGGGCAGCGACTGGCACAGGCCTTCCAGCGTCGTCGCTTTATGACGCCGTCGCGTTCTTCTCGACGGGTCTGGGCGACACCCATAGCCATGACGCCCAGATCGGCTGCTTCGTCACGAATGGAGACGACGATCTTGTCCGAGTGAAGCTGAATGTCGACACGTCATTGTATTTCGACGACGCCGCCAAACGTCTGGCACCAGATGCCGAACATATTATTCTTCTGGCTAATCCGGTGTTACCTCACAGCGAAGGCGAGATTGTTCTAACCAGCGCCGATCCCAGCGTTCATCCGTCGATTCGCTTGAATTACTACGACGACCCCCACGACATGAAGGTGATGCGGGCTGTCGTGCGCCGTGCACTCGATATCGCGGCGCATTGGCCTGGCAATCGTAAGATCGGCCCTGTGCTGATCCCGCCCTTCCTAGCCAAGAAACACAGCCACGTCGGGGATGCGGAGCCAAGCGACGCCTTATTGGATGATCTCGCGTTGCATTTTTCGTGCACGGTATATCACGAGACATCGACCTGTCGGATTGGCAACGTGGTCGATCCAAGGCTTCGGGTCGTGGGCGTGAAGAATTTACGAGTGGCCGATGCGAGTGTTATGCCCAACGTAATCAGCGGCAATACCAACGCACCGTCGATCATGATCGGTGAAAAGGCCGCAGAGATGATTGCGCGTGACCACAGCGTAAGGCTCGCAGAGTTTGTGGGCGAAAGTCCCCGACCTAGCCGCCTATAACATGGCGTGAAGAATCCGAACGGAGGATCGGCCCTCCTAATGTCGCTGCTCCGTACAGTAGCCAATTCCGTAGCTCGCGTCCGCGCCTCCGATAGAGTTGGCACGTCGACGCAACACACATGGCTACCTTGGGTAATTTGCCGCTTTACGCCTGTTGCCCGGCTGGCCGTGTGCCCCTACGCTTTGAATTACTATTGAGGGGATGCCTTTGGCGCGAGAGCAGCGCAAGCTGGCGGCAATCGTGGCTGCAGACGTCGTCGGCTACTCGCGCCTTATGGGGCGCGACGAGAGCGGGACGCTGTCGCGCCTGCGCAAGAACCACTCCGAGCGCCTCGATCCCATCCTGGCAAAATACGGAGGCAGGCTGGTCAAGCTGACCGGCGATGGTGCTCTGGTCGAGTTCGGCAGTGCCGTAGATGCCCTGAGCGCCGCCATCGAGTTCCAGCAGGCCATGGCGGAGGCCAACCGTGAACAGCCGGCCGACAACGCCCTCGTGTTCCGCATGGGCGTGCACCTCGGCGACCTGATCGTGGATGGTGACGATCGTTACGGTGATGGCGTGAACATCGCCGCCCGCCTCGAGGGCGAGGCCCCTGCTGGCGGTATCGTAATCTCGCGAGCGGTCCATGAGGCAGTGACGGGCCGGTTGAAGGCGACCTTTGACGATCTTGGCAGCCTTGCCCTGAAGAACATCGAGCGTCCTGTTCAGGCCCTCAGCGTGAAGTGGGAGCCGTTTGATTGGCAGAAGGCGGCCATCGCCGAAGTAGCAGTGGGCCCAGGCACTGCGCCGCAGGTGCCATTGCCGTTGCCCGACAAGCCCTCCATTGCCGTACTGCCATTCCAGAACATGTCAGGTGACGCAGAACAGGAGTACTTCGCCGACGGGATGATCGAGGACATCATCACTGCGCTGAGTCGCTTCAAATCGCTTTTCGTTATCGCACGCAATTCGAGCTTCACATACAAAGGCAAAGCGGTCGACGTTAAACAAGTCGGACGCGAGCTTGGTGTACGATATGTGCTCGAAGGGTCGGTACGGAAGGCCGGTACTCGACTTCGCGTAACCGGGCAACTTATCGATGTGGCAACTGGTACGCATTTGTGGGCTGATCGTTTCGAAGGTACACCTGACGATATTTTCTTGTTGCAGGACGAGGTCACAGAGCGCGTCGTGAGTGCGATCGCTCCGGTGATGGAGCGTGAAGGCATCGTCCGGGCGAGGCGACGCCCGACAGAAAGCGTCGATGCCGTTACGGAGCACTACCTCGGTCTTGCATCGATCTACAAACCTGAAGGCTCGGAGAACAACGAGCGTGCCCTGCAGCATTTCCGGCGCGCGGCGCAGATCGATCCTGAGTTTGCGGCGCCGCACGGAGGGGCTGCAATGTGTTTGTCGTGGCGCACGATAAATGGTTGGACGGCCGATCCAACAATAGACAACGAGGAGATTCTGCGCATCGGCCAACACGTTCGAAACCTGGAGACCGACGATGCCTTTGCGCTGAGTGCGTTAGGTTGGGCAACCGCGCGTAACTTGCTCGATCTTGCCGCAGGCAGCGAACTTGCTGATAGAGCCAAGATTGCCAATCCTAACTTTGCTTTCGCGCGCGCAGTGTGCGGATGGATGAGAACGTGGGAGGGCAAGCTTGACGAAGCGATCCCCGAATTTGAACGCGCTATTCGCCTTAACCCTCGGGATCCTCAGCCCGCCTTTACGCTTTCCGGCATGGCCACAACTCTTTTTTATGCAGGGCGATATGAAGAAGCCGTTTCGTGGGCCGAGCGATCCCTGCGCGAATTCCAGCTTTCTGCGGGTTCGATCCGCGTGGCGATTGCCGCCTATGTGAAGATGGGACGTATGCAGGAGGCCCGAAAGCTGGTCTCCGAAACTCGGAGGCTGTGGCCAAGATTGCGTCTATCAGCTTTTAGCAGTCCGCAAAGCCGACCGCAGTTCGCAGAGGAATTGCGTGAAGCGTTGCGCGTTGCTGGGTATCCCGAATAATCGTCCCGAAGGGCCCATACTTCGCGAATGACCGCCAGCGGAGAGCCACGACAACCGGTCGCCCTGCGGTAGCGATGCGGCGCTCCAAGTCCGCGTCCGATCACCCTTTATCGAGTGAACACACATCTGTCCCGATGCCGTAGGGTGCAGATGGCCGAGGAGGCCGACGAAGCGACTTTCTGACCGGTGGAGTCTGTCAGGCACTTGGGAGACGTCGGGGGCATTGCGCGACTAGCTTGGCTGCGGCATCGCGTAGAGCTTGCTTGAATTGCACCGAGGGTCCTCTATTCCGGCAAGTCTTCCGATAGCGGCGGCCCTATGTCACTGTTCTGGCTTCCGGGGTGCTGCGCTTCGCCGCCGCGCGCATCCGGCCGCCGCCACGCAAACATGTCTGGGTCAAAGCCGTCGGCCATGAAGCGCGCCTTGTGCCAATCGACGTCCTGCTTACGGAGCAGCGTGATATACTCGCGCGGCGGCACGCCGAAGCGGGTGCGGAAAGCACGGCTGAACTGGCTAGCGCCTCCAAAGCCGCAGCGCGCGGCGATCTCTATCAAGGAACGCCCGTCGTTGCCGTCGGCCAGCATGAGCCTCAACGCCTCGTCGAGTCGGCGCTTTAGCAGCACGGCGCGAATGCCGCCTTCAGCCGCCAAGAGACGGTAGAGCGAGGCGCGGGATACTGCGGCGGCCTCAGCGATTTCGTCCGGCCCAAGCTCTGCGTTCCCGAGATGGCCGTCGATGTAATCCAGGGCGCTCTTTCGACGCGACTTTACGTGGTTGGCTTCGTCACTTGCCATCTTGGCGCGCACACACGCGGTGGTGAGCGCCACCACGCCCTCCACCGCTGCCTCGGCGTCGCTTACTGTCAGTCGATCGGCCTGGGCGTAGAACTCCTGCAGCGCCGCCCCGATCAGGCGTGCCGCGCCGCTGCTTCTGGAAAAGACCACGCCGTGCGGCTCGAGTGCCAACAGCGACGCGGGCAGGCTCTCGCGCGTCAGATGCACCATGAGGTTGGCATAGTCGGTCGATGCGCTGTGGAACGGCCGCGCATAGTCGACGATCTGGATATCACCCGGTTGCATGCGATGGCGCCGGCCGGCGCAGTCGGCATCGCATGAACCTTCGAGCTGGAGGTATATGATCACTTGGTCGGCGCTGCCGCGCGCGATGAGTGCCGGCCCGCGCGACATGGTGAACGCCGTACCCTGGGTGCGCATCAGGATGGCGCGCGACGTCGGATAGGTGCGCGTGGAGAAGGTGAAGCGCGCTTCCTCCGACGAGTCGGGTAGCGACAGCGTGTAGAGGTGAGCGAGGATTTCGCGAAAGTTCTTCCAAAATTGGGGGCCGGACGCGCCTTGCGGGTTGTTGTCCAGCCCTTGCAGCCTGGGCGACGGGTCGCCGTCCCCGTCATCCGCGTTGGGGCGCTGTGCCGGAGCGGCCAGCGGTGCTGGCGCTCGTGAGAGGGTGGTGGTGCTTCTGGCCATTACAACGCTTGTAACACGGCAACGCGGCATGCTTGAAGGGTGGTGTCCGATAACGCGAACACATTTTCCTGCTTCGGTTGTGCATCTGGCGGTTGCAACTCGGGTCGTCGCGCCCGCCAAATGACATTGCGGATCAATTAATTGACGTGGCGTCTCAATCTTAGGTGCCGCGCCAGTTCGCGCTTGCAGAGAAGTAACCGTATCCCTTACACGCGATTCAACCACAAGCGCATCGGTGCGGGCTGATAGAGCCGTCGCGTTGGTCCGCTCCGACCGAGGGGCCGATCATGGCCGCACGTGACCGCCGCAGCCACATGGACCGCAGGTCCGCGAATTCCCCATCCCAAATTGTTTTTTTGCCACCGTCGCCGTTGCCCGTCGAAGTCGGCGCGGCGACGGCCGCGCGGACACGGCTGAGGGGATAGGCGATGGACGTCCTGCTCGGCATCGTGGCGTTCGCGGCCTTCGTTGCTGCCCAGGTAGCGGCCGTTGTAGCGCTGTCAGTGCCCTCCGACGATGTCCCGTCGACACCGGCCGGTGCGGCGCCTCTTGCCGACGCGGCGCAGTTCGCCCTGGCCGAGGCCATCATGCGGCACGGGGGCTAGCGCCATGCTGGTCCAAAACGTCGCCCAACTCACGGTAAGCGGAGGCCTTGCGCTCCTGTTGGCATTGATCGCGGCCGGCGCCGCCAAAGGGCTGATCGGCGTTGGCATGCCGATCGTCGCCATGCCGCTGATCAGCCACATCATCGACCTGCCGGCGGCGGTCGCGCTCCTGTCGATCCCGCTTGTGCTCAGTAACCTCCGGCAGGCGATCGAGGGCGGCGGCACGGCGGCGGCGCTGCGCCGGCTGGCGCCCCTGCTGATAGGTTTCTGTGGGGGCATTGTGGTGGGCGTGCAGATGTTGATGTCGCTCGACGATGCCTGGCTGAAGCCACTGGTCGGCTGCGTACTCCTGCTGGCCGGGCTCTCTGTGGTGGCCAAGCCCGACCTGAAACTGTCACCCACCGGCGAACGGGTGGCCGGGCCGATCGCCGGGGCGCTGGGCGGCGTCTTCGGTGGACTGGCCGCACTCTCTGGGCCGATTGTGTTCGTCTATCTGCTCGCGATCTCGCGCGATCAGAACTTGTTCGTCAAGCACGCCTCGCTCTATCTCGTCTTCGCTTCGGCGGTGCTGCTGCTGGTGATGGGCAGCTACGCCCAGATTACGCTGGCCGACGCCGGCGTCTCGCTAGTCTCAGTGCTGCCCGTCATGATCGGCATGGCGCTGGGCGCGAGGATTCGGGGGCACGTCCCGATAAAGCTCTTTCGGCTGCTGATCCTACTGGTGGTGTTTGCGAGCGCCGGCGATCTCATCGCCGCGCCACTCCTGCGCGCGCTCGCGTGAGCGCGGCAGCCGTGCGCGTCGTCGTCGCCGCCGGACTGGTGATGGCGACCGGTGGGGTAGCCGCTGCCGAGCCGCCGCTGGCTGGCGTACCCGTCACCGTCGAGGCCGTGCTGCCGGGCTGTCGTTCCCTGCTCGCGACAGGGGGCGTCCCGACTTCGAGCGAGGCCGGGTTCTGCAGCGGCCTGATCGACGGCCTGCTCTATCTCGGCGCGATGATCCCGGCGGACTTTTGCTTCGTCGTGCCGCCTCGGGTTCCGCACCATCGCGTCGTTGCCGCGATCGTTGAGGAGATCGAGGCGGTCTATGTGTCGGTCAGACAACAACATTTTCGAGCCCTGGCTATCGATGTGCTCGAGTACAGGTGGCCGTGCCACATGTTGCCGAAAGTCCCGTCACCGTGACACGTCTACACGACCGTGTGATTTCGATCGCAAATCGGGCATAGCAGAACTCGCTTGGCAGCCATCTGTCCCAGAGGACGATGCTTGTGACCCATATTCGACTTCTCGCCGTACATCTTCCTAATCGCGACTGGGTTCTTTCGCCGGATCGTGAGCCGCGGCTTGCTTGTCGATGTGCCCGTTACGTACGTGGGCGATTTGCCAACCCCCACGCGATTTCACAAACACCATTGTGAGGAGGTTTCCGTCATCGGGATAAGGCTTGCCATCGGGTCGTGGCGCCACACCTTCCAATCTGTTGAACTGAGTTACGATCACAACATTCGGCGCAATCTCCCGCATTTCGACGAGCTCAGGCGGAAGCATGCGACTATGTGCCATCATGCCCGTGTGCAGTGCCGCATGCGCCCTGCGCACGGTGTCACGTCCCTTCCAGCGCATCCCAACGACATTAATCCATTCAATATCGGGCATCAGGTCGGCGACGAAAGCATCCATATCGTGCCTATTCCAGGCATCCCTCCGCTTATCAAGTAACGCGCGGATGGCTGCTGCGTCGTCGGCCACGACAGAGGAAAAGGATGAAGCCGCGGGCACTGGCAAGCTCCTGAAAAGATGTGAGAGGCGGCCAAATTATCGGGTACAGGAACGACGAACATCAAGATCATCCAACCCCGAGCGGATTAGAGGAATGTCGCTTTCTGGCCCATTGTGGAACGGCGCGAGCCAGTTGAGGGTGTCTGCTATCGAAGCAGGGCGGACGTTGAGGGCCGTTTACGTTTCCGGCCCTCGCGCTGTAAGCCTTTGATTTTTCGTACTAGTTGCATGCCGCCCCTGGGCAGCATTTTTCCAAGCCTGTCGTACGACACGGCGGAGCCAAAAGTGTTGTGATACGGAGGAGGGGCCAGGCTCAAGGGCGTGGCGGCAGGTTCTTTGTATCGCCGTTTTCGAACTCGCTTTTGGTAAGCATTGGAAACGCCGGGAACTCGGAGAACGTTGGTTCTAGGTTTCCAATCCTCCGCCATTGTGCCCCGTGCGAAAAGTCTCCGCGGCGACAAGCCAACGTGCCGGCCGCTGACATAAGCAGATTGGCATCCACTGCGTCGCGAAATCACGTTCGAGAAACCAGGCCATGCTTTGGAAACACGATTTTGCTGACGAGTGTTGGCGCCGTGGATTCGGCGCGCGACGCACGACTTGCTTAGCCGGCTTGTCCTACCGTTGCGCCGGACAGGAGACCCGCCGCAGAAGGTTGTCATCGGTCCAGGTGAGAAACGTCACCTTCTCGACAAGCTCGGCCGGCGCGATATGGCACGTCGATACGCTTGGAACCATGTCCTCCGGCCTCAGCGGGCCGTTCCAAGACCATTGCAGAAGGTGTCGGCTGACCAGTAGGCGAGACCTATCCGTAAGGTGAGGTCGATCTAGCCAATAGCGAGCTAGAGCCAGCTTCCAAGCCAATGTCCTAGTTGCATCAAATCCGACATTGATTGCGCGCCGTCAGCAAGGACGGCGACGAGCAGGAGGTGATTTCCAATGAAGATTGTAGTTATCGGCGGAACCGGTCTGATCGGTTCGAAGGTCGTCGGGAAGCTCAGGGCCAAGGGCCACGAAGCAATCGCTGCAGCGCCCAACACAGGTGTCAACACGATTACTGGCGAAGGGTTGGCCGAGGCGTTGCGCGGCTCTCAGGTCGTCGTCGACGTTGCCAACTCGCCGTCTTTTGACGATGAGGCTGCGATGGATTTCTTCGTGACGGCGGGCAAGAACCTGACCGAGGCGGAGATCGCGACCGGTGTAAAGCATCACGTGGCGCTGTCCGTCGTCAACACCGAGCGCCTTTCGACCAGCGGCTACATGCGGGCGAAGCTGGCCCAGGAAACCAAAATCAAGGCATCTCCCGTGCCATACACGATCGTACACGCCACGCAGTTCTTCGAGTTTCTCCGCGCCATTGCGCAATCGAGCACCGAGGGGGACAAGGTGCGCGTATCGCACTCGCTGTTCCAGCCGATGGCGGCGGAGGATGTCGCTACGGCGGTGGCGGAGGCGGCGCTGGCGCCACCCACGAACAGCACTATCGAGATCGGCGGACCTGAGCCCTTCTACATGGACGAGTTGGTCGGCAAGGTCCTCGCCTACGACAAGGATCCGCGGCAGGTCGTTCCCGATCCCAACGCCCTCTACTTCGGCATCAAGCTCACCGACCAGTCGCTCGTTCCGGACGCCGACTTCCGGCGCGGCTCGACCAGGTTCGACTGGTGGCTGACCCATGTTCCCCCGCCGCCGGCACCAGGACCGGCTGCCACAAGCCGGTGATTGCAACTCGACCCAAACGAAGGAGGGCACGATGACGAAGACCGTGTGCATTGCCACCGCCCTGGCGCTGGGCGTGGCGGCGGTGGCCAACGGTATCTTCATGCTGGCTTTGCCTGGGCCGTGGTACTTCGCGGTGCCCGGTGTCACGGACACCGGGCCGTTCAACCAGCATTTCATCCGTGATATCGGCCTGATCTTCCTGTTCATCGGCTCGGCCTTCGTGATCGGCGCGGCCTCGCCGCGCTTCCGCATCGTGCTGTGGGCGGCCCCGACCGCCTGGCTTTGGGGACATGCCCTGTTCCACTTCTGGGAGGTGGCGGTCGGCATCTGCGGGCCGTCCGTTATCGCGCGGGATTTTCCCGCCGTCACCCTGCCGGCTCTCCTCGGCACGGCCCTGGTCATCTGGGCCATCACCGATAGCCGTGCCGTTGGTACCCGCGCAAAGCTGGCGGCCGCTCACTGATATCGATCGCCGCGTCCAAGCTCCTTGACCGAGGCCGAAAAAATGAAACTCCACTTCCCTCCCGGCGCCGGCAAGCGAAAGACAGTCGGCCTGCTGCTGTGCCTCGGCGCCGTGGTAGTCGTGGCGGCGGGATGGGCGTGGACGCGCGCGAACGGCGAAACGTCGACCGACAACGCCTATGTCCGGGGCGACGTGACCTCGCTTGCGCCGAAGGTGGCGGGCTATGTCACGGCTTTGGACGTCGAGGACAACCAGACGGTCCAGGCGGGCGACATACTGTTCCGTATCGACGACCGTGACTATCGCGCCCGTTTGGCGCAAGCGGACGCGAATATTGACGCCGCTCAGGCTCGACTCACCAACGTCGATGCTGAGACCCAGCTTCAGCATGCCCTGATCCGGCAGGCCGAGGCGCAGAAACGCGCAGCCGAGGCGGAGCTGAATCTGGCCACGCGGGCGTCCCACCGGCGCCGCGAACTCATTCGCAGCAACGCAGTGAGCCAGGCCCAGCTCGATGAAAGCGATGCGGCGCGGTCGCGAGCCGAGGCCGGGCTGTCGGCGGCAGGGGCGACGGTGGAGGCCCAACAGCAACGCCTTGCAGTCTTGGCCGCGCAGCGCGAAGCGGCCCATGCCGCCGTCGCTCAGGCCCGCGCCGCGCGCGACCTTGCGCAGATCGATCTCGACAGCACCGTGGTGCGCGCGCCTGTTGGCGGTGTCGTCGGCAACCGCCAGGTTCGCGTCGGTCGGCTCGTCGCGCCAGGTGTTTCCCTGCTCGATATCGTGCCGGTCGACGACCTGTGGCTCGTGGCCAACTTCAAAGAAACCCAGATCGGATCTATCCGGCCCGGCCAGCGCGTTCGAATCACCATCGACGGCTACCCTTACGCCACATTCGAGGGTGAGGTGGACAGCTTTGCGCCGGGCAGCGGATCCGCCTTCAGCCTGCTTCCCTCGGACAACGCGACAGGTAATTTCGTCCGCGTCGTTCAGCGAATTCCTGTCAAGATCATCTTCGTCGGCAATCCATTGCCTGGCCGGCTCGTGCCGGGTCTTTCCGCCCGCGTCGAGATCGATCGAGCGAAGGGTGCATGACCGCCGCGATCGCCGCTGCCCCGGTTCGCGACACGCCCGCGGCGGGAGGGGTTCTCCTTGCCGGCGTAGTGCTCGCCGCCCTGACGGACGCGATCGCGAGCACTGTCCTCTCCCTTGGCCGTAGCGATATGATCGGCGACACCCATGCGACGCCTGATGAGTTCGCCTGGCTGGATGTCGGCTACACGGCACTGAAGCTGGTCGGATTCATGGCAGCTCCACGCCTAATGTCGCGCTTCGATCCACGCACCCTGATCGTTGCCGCGACCCTGGCCATGGGCGTGGCCTCGGCCGCCGCTGCGATCACGACTCGATTGGACGTGTTGATCGGTCTGCGCATAGTCCAGGGTTTCGCGGGAGGCATCCTGCTTGTCGGCGGTCAGGCGATCGTCTTTCTGGCCTATGCCAAAGAGCGCCAGCCATTCCTTCAAGCGCTGTTTGCCATGGGGGCGGTCGTTGCCCCCGCGACGATCGCACCGGCCTTGCACGGTTGGCTGGTCGACAGCCAGTCATGGACATGGATATTCCTGAGCATTGGGCCCCTGGCATTGGTCGCTGCCGGACTCTTGCTGTTCGCAGACGGTGAAACGTCGGTCGTGGGGACTCGGTTACCGTTCGACTGGATCGGCCTCTCACTGCTTTGCGCGACAGTCTGCTGCTTCACCTATGTGTTCAGCCAGGGGAGCCGATGGAACTGGTTCGAGGAGCCTCGCATCGTGTGGCTGACGGTGGTCGGCACGGCGGCTCTCTTGGCCTTTGTCGGCCATCAGTTGTTTGCCAAGGGCCGAAGCCTGCTCGACTTCACTCTGTTTCTTTCGGCCGACTTCTCCTTCGCCTTCGTCGTCAGCTTCGTCGCCGGCGCCGCCCTGTTCGGTAGCGCGTTCCTGATCCCGTCGTTTGCCGTATCCGTGCTGACGTTCACGCCGACCGAAGCTGGCCTGCTTCTGTTGCCGAGCAGCGCGCTCTTCGTCGCAGCGCTTCTCGTTGCCGCCTTCCTGTTTCAGGTTCGCAGCGTTCCGCCGTTCGCCACGGTGCCTTTCGGCATTCTGGCAATCATGGTGTCGATGTGGATGCTGTCCCGTTCGACTGTCGAAAGCGGCGTGGACGACATGATGGCCGCCATCCTGCTTCGGGGGCTGGGCCTCGGCTTCCTGTTTCTGTCGATTACTCTCATCGCCTTCGGTGACCTGGACAGGCAGAACCTCGCCTCCGGCATCGGCCTCTTCAACGCCGGTCGACAGGTTGGCGGGTTGATGGGCGTGGCCAGCCTCCAGACAATGATCGACCACGGTGTTGCCGCCAACCTCGCGGTGCTGGGTGCCCATATCGCCGCAGGCGTCCCCGCGGTCGCAGAGCGTCTGACGACGATGACAGCCTTGCTCACTGAAAGGGGAATGGACGCAATTGCGGCCGGCCGCATGGCGACGACCCTGCTGGGCAGGGCTGTTGTCGGCCAGTCCGCCGTGATCGCCTTCGACATGGCCTTTAGCGCGGTTGCCTTGCTGTTCGCGATTGCCGCTCCCATCCTGATCGTGATCAAAGCTGCCCTGAAGCAACGGACATAGGCTGGCCTCGCTGCGCCTGCCGCCCATACCATGGATTTCCATGGGATGAGGCCGGGAAAGATTAGGTGCTAAAGAATGCGGCACATCGCGAGTCGGTAGGAGCAACCGATAATGTCCGTCTGGTCACACCGCCCTCGGTTGTTGCACTTGGCGCTTCTCATTGCGGCCTATGTTCTGGGTTGTGCCTTCGCCAAGGCGCTCAGGCTCGCCCCCGGAACAAACATTTCCATTTGGCTTCCGGGCGGCCTCTTGATGGCTACGCTTATCCTCACCGCCCCGCGCAGCTGGCCATGGTGGATACTCGCGGGATGTATCGGTGAATTGCTCGGCCAGCTGCTGTTCTTCCATAGTCCGCTGCCCGCTGCTCTCTTGATCTATGGCGGCAACGCTCTCGAAGCAGCGGCGGGCGCCTGGCTCGTGAACCGGTTCTGCGGTCGCCCGGTTCGCCTGGAAAACTTGCAGGAGGTCCTCCTGTTCGTCCTGCTTGCGGCTGGAGTGGCACCGATCCTGAGTGCGACAGTGGGAAGTGCAACCCTCGAGTGGTTCAGTGTAAAAGGGCAGACCTTCACCTCGGCCTGGCCACTATGGTGGGTAGGCGACGCCACCGGGGTCCTGATCGTAACACCCTTGGCACTGGTCGTATTTCAGAGCTGGCGCCGCGATGCCGAGCTCCTAGCCGCGCGATGGATCGAGGCGTGCGTGATTGGCATGATCTTTCTTGGTGTCGCCGCCCTCTCGCTCAGCGGTTACTTGCCCTTCGCCTACATCATCATGCCGCCGCTTCTTTGGGCCGCGGTGCGCTTCGACTTTAAGGGTGCCGCCGTCACCTTGACCCTGCTCGGTCTCATCACAGCCGTGTTCACGGTCTCGGATGCCGACCGATTTACTGGAGATGCCGAGTCTCAGAGGGAAAAGCAGATCATGCTGCATCTCTTTCTGGCGATCTCGGCATTTTCGGCACTCATCGTGGCGGTGATTTCGCGGCAGCATCAGCGCGCGTTGGAGACGCTGCGCCAAAGCGAACGATCGCTGCGTGAGCTCGTTGAGACGCTTCCGGCCCACATCTGGTGCGTCGCTCCGGACGGCAAGCTTATCTATTTCAGCCAGCAATTCCGCGACTTCGTCGGCGTCGACGTCAAGGATGCCGAGGGAACCTCCCGCCTATGGGGGTTCCTGAATGCGATCGTTCATCCGGACGATCGCATCGCGGTCAGCACGGTCTTCGGCCGCTCAATAGCCGCCGGCGAGCCTTGCAACCTGAAGCACCGGCTGCGCCGGTTCGACGGCGAGTTCCGCTGGATTGAGACGCTCGCCGCGCCCATGCGGAATTCTGACGGTGCCATTACTCAATGGAACGTCATCTGCCTGGACATCGACGGGGAGGTTCGGACGGAGGAAGAGCTGCGTCGGGCGCGCGAGAGGGTAACACGAGCGAGCCAGGCGGCAAGTCTTGCTGAGCTTTCGGCGTCCATTGCCCATGAGGTCAACCAGCCCCTGGCTGCGATTGTCGCGAATTCCCATGCCTGCGATCGCTGGCTGTCGGCCGAACCCGCGAACCTTGAGCGCGCGAAGATCACGGTCGCGCGCATCATCCGAGACGCGAACGCCGCAGCAGACGTCGTGAGTCGCATTCGCGCCCTGTTCAAGCCTTCCAAGCAATCCCGGAACCTCACGGCATTCGATGGCGTTGTGGCGGAGGTATTGGACCTTATGGCCGAGGAGTCGGCGCGCCGTCGAGTGCGCGTCGAGGCCCACGTAGACAGTGATCTTCCGCCCGTCGCGATCGATCGCGTCCAAATCCAGCAGGTTTTGATCAATTTGATGCGCAACGGTATCGAAGCGATGGATGCCACGTCAGATGTCAAGGTTCTTGGACTGCGGGTGCGACGCGTGGCGGATGCGATCCAAATCGAGGTTAGCGATCGCGGCCCTGGTGTCGAGTTTCCCGACAAAATCTTCGAGCCGTTCTTCACCACCAAGGGTCACGGCATGGGGATGGGCCTGGCGATCTGTCGGTCCATCGTCGAAGCACATGCCGGACGGCTTTGGGAAGAAAGAAACGAACCGCGCGGTGCGAAGTTCATCTTCGCCTTGCCGCTGGAAGCCAAGGCTGCGGCGGCATGACGGTGGACGATCACATCGTGTTCATCGTCGACGATGATTTGCGCGTCCGGGAAGCGCTCGGAGAATTGTTGGCGTCGCATGGTATGCGCGCCGCCGCCTTCGCATCGGCGGGTGACTATATCGGCGCAGACAAGCCGAACATGCCCGCCTGCCTTATCCTTGATGTCGAGTTACCTGATATAAACGGCCTCGATCTGCAGAAGCAGATCGCTGACGGCGATCATCCGCCGATCGTCTTCGTTACCGGGCATGGCGATATTCCGTCATCCGTTCGAGCGATCAAGCGAGGGGCTGTCGATTTCCTGACCAAGCCCTTCAGCGACGCCGATTTGATGGCTGCCATCCATGCTGCGATCGCTCAGGATCGAGAAGCGAGAGCGGCCCGTGCCGAGCTTGGCGCTCTGAGGGAGCGCTATCTCGAGTTGACGCCGCGAGAGCGCGAGGTGCTGCCGCTGGTCGTGAGTGGCCTGCTCAACAAGCAGGCCGCCGCCGAGCTTGGAATCAGCGAAGTCACTCTCGAGATCCATAGAAGGAACGTGATGCAAAAGATGGCGGCGCCGTCGCTCGCCGATCTCGTTCGAATTGCGGAGCGATTGGCGATACCAGTCACCCATTCGCGTCGAACTGCAAGGAGTCGAGAGTGAGCAGGCCTGTTGTAGCCGTTGTCGACGACGATCCGAGGTTGCTCGAGTCCCTCGAGGACCTCCTGGAGTCCGCGGGCTATGCCTCGCGCTGCTTCTCGTCGGCGAAATCGCTGCTCGCCGATGGACTGTCGGACGTGGACCTGCTCATCACCGATATCGGCATGCCTGGCATGGATGGTTTTGAGCTTCGCGACCAGGTGAGGCAGGCGTGCCCGGACCTGCCGGTGTTCCTGATCACGGGTCGTCACGAAATCGCCGATCAGGACCGGGCGCAAGGTATCACCGGATTCTTTCGCAAGCCCTTCGACGCCGGAGCGTTCCTCTCCGCTGTCAGCGAGGCCTTGCGCGATCGAAGAAAGGGAGGGTGAACATGAGTGTTGGACAGAAGCCGCCACAGCGGGCACCGTCGGCACTCCCCGGACGGAGCGAACCGGAACAACCGCTGGTCATCATCGTCGATGACGACGCTTCCGTTCGAGAGGGGCTCACCGAGTTGTTCCAGTCGGCGGGCTATCAGCCGGCCAGCTTTGCATCGACCCGGGAGATGCTCGATGCGGACCTGCTGGACCGTCCGGGTTGCCTCGTGCTCGATGTGCGCATGCCGGGGACGAGCGGTCTCGATCTGCAACGTCACCTTGCCCAGGGCGGCAATTCCAAGCCGATCATCTTCCTCACCGGGCACGGCGATATTCCGATGTCGGTGGAAGCGATGAAGGCCGGTGCCGTGGATTTCCTGACCAAGCCGGTGCGCGACCAGACATTGCTCGACGCCGTGGCCGCGGCCATCCAACTGGATGTTGCCCAGAGGGTGGCGGCCGTGGCTGTAAAAGGTCATGTCGAGCGGTTCTCGACGCTTACGCCGCGAGAGCGTCAGGTCCTGCGCGAAGTGGCGTTCGGCCGCCTCAACAAGCAGATCGCGTTCGAGCTAGGCATCAGCGAGGTCACGGTCAAGCTCCATCGTGGCAACGTGATGAGGAAGATGCAAACCGCCTCCGTCGGCGAACTCGTCCGCGCGTGGGAGGCGCTGCCCACCACTCTTCGCTAGATCTGGCCGCCTGGGAATCCGGGTATAGAATCCTTCGTGTAGGGGTCGTGGACCGGCCTCTTCTTGGCGTGGCGACCCTGGGCCTTGTGAAGTCGGGCAAGGGCTGAAGCCGTGCGCAGTTCCCACAACAAGGCATCCTGCCCGCTCGCGATCTCACTGGCCGCCAAAAGCAACTCTCCGCCGCTTCCTCGATGGGCCAGCAAGCCCTTCGGCGACATGGCTGAGGAGCTGGACGTCACTCATCTGCCACCCCGATTGCTGGCGCGGTCCATGTAGCTGCGAAGCCTAGCTAGCATATTCGCCGGTCTTGAGCGCGGGATCATGCGCGCGATAGCCATCCGAGGGGAGTACACGGTAGTCCACCGCGCGTCGGGCAGGTCAAAGGGCAAACATCTAATAGACGCAGAACGACTCCGGGGATCGAAGCCTCGAGAACTACACGATTGTCCGACGCCCCATGCTACCTCTTCCCGTATTCCATGAAGACGTAGTCGCGGGTCTTAGCCTCTTCGTGGCACGTAAGCCCGCACTTGGCGTCGTTGCCTTGAGGCGGCCTGGATGACTCGGTGCCGGGCCTGAAGGTTCCGGATCCGTCGTCATACTCGAACAGGCCCCATCCCCAGCCGCCGCTGTCGGCAAACCTCTTGCTGTCTTTCACCATGAAGCCAACATTGTGCAGAGCGCCGGCAACGGACGCCTGCCCCGGGAAGTTCTCCTGTTTCTTCGGGATCCAGTGAATCTTCGCCAATTTAGCGCCGTCGGGGAAAGGCGCGCCATTGCCGGGTATTCCCT
Source organism: uncultured Rhodospirillales bacterium (assembly GCA_902825855.1). Classification (GTDB taxonomy): domain Bacteria; phylum Pseudomonadota; class Alphaproteobacteria; order Reyranellales; family Reyranellaceae; genus Reyranella. The sequence goes on from CADECW010000073.1 coordinate 17,599, forward strand.
TCCTGTAGGCCTCAATCGCCACGGCATTTCCCACCGTCGCGGCGACCTTGCCTCCGCCGGCGCTGAACCCGATGACGGCCCAGTCCTCGTACCCCTTGAACTCGGCGAAGGCGAGGCCATTCGGTACCTTGACGGTGTACTTGTCCTTATCTTGCGCGGAAGTCGAGACACCGACCATCAGGCACGCGATCGAGACCGAAAGACTGCCAGTGATCGCCTTGACGCCCTGCCAGCAATCGACGTTCAGCCATGCGGTCACGATGGTCTTGGACATTGTTCTCTCCCATCGCGCCCGATGCCCGCTTGTCGGCCAACGACACGGCGACAGCGGGCATCAAATGCTGACCCGACGAAGGTCAGTAATCCCAGTAGGCCGGAATGAAGCGGAAGACGTCGCCGGCGACCGCCACTTGGCCGAATGGGAACGACACGTGAGCGGCCACCAGCAGTTCACGGGTCGCTGCCATCTCCCGTAGGAGACGGACCCGGACGCGGACCGCCTCCTCGGGGTCGTGATCAAAAGCGTTGTACCAGTTGGGGCGGTCGAAGTGGTTGTGAAACACGGCATCGCCGAGGAAGGTCATCTGTTCACCGCCGGAAGCCATCCGGACCACGCTGTGCCCGGGCGTGTGGCCACCGGTTCGGCGGACGATGACACCCGGCGCCACCTCATGCTGCTCTTCAAACTGCCGCAGCTGGTTGCGGTATTTGTCTAGGAATCGCGAGGCGGCTGACCGAAGCACATCTGGTATCCCCGTCGGCATGAACGGCGGGAAACTGGGCGACATCCAGAACTTGGCCTCGGCGGCGGCCAGGTGGATGGGCACGTCCGGACGCAGCCCGTCCCTAAGCTCGTCGGCGAGCAGTCCGCCGACATGGTCGACGTGCAGGTGGGAAATCACGACGTCGGTCACAGAGGCAGGATCGATGCCGGCGGCTCCCAGTCGCAAGGCCAAGCGCCCCGTCCCTGGTTTGTCCTTGAACTCAGCCCCGACTCCGCTGTCAACGAGGACGGTCCGATCGCCGCTGCGCACCACGATTACGTTCAACGGCCACTTGAACTTGTCCGCCGACTGGCGCATGTCGTCCAACCAGGCTTGCAGATCGGCTGGTGTCGCGTTTGTGCCCAATGTCGCGGGTGAGAAGGGAAGTGCGCCGTCGCTGATCACTATTACCTCGATGTCGCCAACCTGCAGCGCGTAGCGCGACGGAACCAGATCGACAGGTTTCGCTCCGGCGGATGAGGCCTTGTCCAGGTTCGAGTCCGTCACCCTTGTCATGCTTGTCATGGTCGCCTCCCGTTTGTGGTGACCCATGATCACGTGCGCATCGAGCCAGCGATACCGTGCAGCCTGATAGGTGCAATCATCCGAAAAGCGGATTGACCTGCACTTTGAGATAGGTCTGACAGCTTGCGGCCGAGGCCCGGGTTCATCCCTTCACGGCATGCGCCGGTAGGCCTTCCACCATGTACTTCTGCAGCACCGTGGCCGGGCAGGCAGCTAGTTGTATGCCGCCCCTAGGCGCCATCATCAGGATTCACTAACGGTGCCGGGCAGGTGGCCAGCCCGCCTCGCGGGTTGTTTCGTCGCGTCACATAGCGCTTACTTTTCGGCACGACTCACATGCTGAGCTTGTTGCTTGGTAAGCTGGTTGCCCAGGCGCGCGCTTCATCAAGGAAGAGACGCGCCACAGGGCTCAGCATGCGGCCCCTTAGCGTCACGATTCCGACCACAACGATGGCGCTTTCAGCGTGACGGGCGGTCTCTTGATCCGGTAGTGCGGCGACGTTTGCGGCAGGAACTGAGCCTTGAGATTCCAGCGACGGACCAGCAGACGCCCGCCGCGCTGGCAGCCTTCCAGGCGGCCGAGATCGAGAAATGGTGGCCGATCATCAAGGCCGCCAAAATCAAGGCGGAGTGAAATCGTGTCGGACCTGCTGGAACACGTCGCGCCCCTGGCAGCGCGTCGTCAAGATCAACGTCTACCTCAGCCGCGCCACGGATTTCGACGACATGAACAGGATCTACACAACCTACTTTGCTGACGGAAGATTTCCCGCCCGCACCACGATTGTCGTCCACGCATTGCCCAAACCGGAGTTTCTGCTCGAAATCGAGTGTGAGGCAATCCTATTCTAAGCCTAGACGTTATGTCCCCGGCTTGACGCCGGCGCTCCTCCACTTGAATCCCAAGGTCGCGGGGTGCTCGAACGATCCGAGTCGAGCCTCATCCACGAAGGGACGGACCATGGGAGCGCATCGCGAAGTGTACGTTGGGCTGTTGCCCGGTTCGCATTGTATCCCTACGCTTTGAGTAACTGTCTCGGGGGGAATGCCATTGGCGCGAGAACAGCGCAAGCTGGCGGCAATCGTGGCTGCAGACGTCGTCGGCTACTCGCGCCTTATGGGGCGCGACGAGAGCGGGACGCTGTCGCGCCTGCGCAAGAACCACTCCGAGCGCCTCGATCCCATCCTGGCAAAATACGGAGGCAGGCTGGTCAAGCTGACCGGCGATGGTGCTCTGGTCGAGTTCGGCAGTGCCGTAGATGCTCTGAGCGCCGCCATCGAGTTCCAGCAGGCCATGGCGGAGGTCAACCGTGAACAGCCGGCCGACAACGCCCTCGTGTTCCGCATGGGCCTGCACCTGGGCGACCTGATAGTTGATGACGGCGACCTTTATGGAGACGGCGTGAATGTTGCCGCCCGCCTGGAGGCGGAGGCTCCTGCTGGCGGCATCCTGATCTCGCGAACGGTCCATGAAGCTGTTGCGGGTCGGTTGAAAGCGACGTTCGACGACCTCGGCAGCCTTGCCCTGAAGAACATCGAGCGTCGCGTGTCGGCATTCACGGTGAAATGGGAGCCATCGGATTGGCAGCAGGCGGCGAGGGCCGAGGTAGTAGCGGAGCCAGGCACTGCGCCGCAGGCGCCATTGCCGCTACCCGACAAGCCTTCCATCGCGGTTCTGCCCTTCCAGAACATGAGCGGCGATCCCGAGCAGGAATACTTCGTAGATGGCCTTGTCGAGGACATCATCAGTGCCCTGTCACGCTTCAAGTCGCTGTTCGTCATCGCTCGCAACTCGAGCTTCGCCTACAAGGGCCGATCGCCTGACATCCGTCAGGTGGGCAGAGACCTTGGCGTGCGCTATGTGCTTGAAGGCAGTGCGCGCAAAGCTGGCAATCGCCTTCGGATTACAGGTCAGCTCATCGATGCAGGCGACGGCACCCACCTTTGGGCAGACCGCTTCGAGAGCACGCTGGAAGATGTATTCGAACTGCAGGATCGAGTAACGACTAGCGTCGTTGGCGTCATTGCTCCGAGGGTAGAAAAAGCCGAGATCGAACGCGCCCGCAGCAAGGTCACCACGAACCTGAAAGCTTACGACCTGTTGCTTCGGGCACAACCATTGATGCGCGCGCGAAGCCGCGATGACATCGAGCAGGCCCTTCGTCTGCTTCGGCAGGCGGTCAAGGTTGACCCCACCTCTGCCCGGGCGTTCGCGAATTTGTCTCTATGCTGCTGGATATTTATTGCACAGGGTTTTGGACATCGGGACCATCTATTGGTCGCTGACGTAGCTCAGTTGGCTCAGATGGCACTCGCCTTGGATGCGCAGGACTCCGACGTCGTGGCCATCGCCGCCTCAAGTCTCGGAGTTCCAGGCGGAGACCTGCAGACGGGCACGGCATTGGTTGAACAGGCGATTTCGCTCAACCCCAACAATGCCGAGGCTTTCCGCATTGGTGGTGTCCTGTACGGTTTCCTTGGGGAAGTGGAGAAAGCAGTTGACTATCAGCAACGCGCGGATCGCCTGAACCCACTCTACGAAGGCTGGAACGGGAGTGTCGGCTATCTAATTGCGTATTTTGGTGTTGGGGCGCATCGAGAGGTTCTCGGGTGGTCGGCAAAAATTCTTCGAGAACGCCCGACCTCGGCCCCTGCCTTGCGCTATCGGGCTGCGAGCCTTGCACTGGAAGGGCGCGTTGAGGAAGCTCGTCAAGTCGTTGCCCGCATTCTGAAGCAGACCCCGAATTACACTATCTCTGAGGTAAGGCGGCACCACGAGTTCGACATGAATAGCCCTTTCAAGAGCCCGGGCGTGACCGAGGCTCTCTACAAAGGCTTACGGTCTGCTGGGCTGCCCGAATGACCGAGCAGCGCCGCCTTGCAGCGATCCTGGTGGCTGACGTGGTCGGCTACTCGAAGCTCATCGGAAGCGACGAGGCTGGTACGCTAACGCAACTCCGTGCCCTACGGACCGAAGTTATCGAGCCGCAGATTGCCAAGCACGCTGGCCGTCTCTTCAAGTCAGTGGGTGACGGATTCCTGGTCGAGTTTGCCAGCGCCGTGCAGGCCGTGAGCTGCGCCAATGCGATCCAGGAGAGCAACATGGTCGGCCGATTGCCGCTGCGCATCGGTATCCACGTCGGGGACGTCGTGGTCCAGGGCGACGACCTGATGGGCGACGGCGTGAATGTCGCGGCGCGCGTCGAGGGCATCGCCGATGTCGGCGGCATCGCAGTCACCCGCGCGGTGCACGAGCAGGTGCGCGACAAGCTTGATCTTGGCTTCGTGGACAAGGGCGAGGTCGAGCTGAAGAACATCCAGCGGCCAGTCCAGGTCTTCGTCATCGGAGGGGCGAAGGTCGATGGTCAGGTGACCACGCTGCCGCTACCGGACAAGCCGTCCATTGCAGTGCTGCCATTTCAAAACATGTCGGGCGACCCGGACCAAGAATACTTCGCCGACGGAATGGCGGAGGACATTCTGACTGGATTGTCGCGCTATCGCTGGCTCTTCGTCATCGCCCGCAACTCAAGCTTTACTTACAAGGGAAAAGCGGTCGACGTACGACAGATCGGTCGTGATCTCGGTGTCCACTACGTACTTGAGGGAAGCGTCCGACGTGCCGGTGGTCGAGTTCGCTTTACGGCACAGCTCATCGAGACATCATCCAATAATCATGTATGGGCCGATAAGTATGATGGGCCGGTCGAGAACCTGTTCGAATTGCAGGACCAGATCACCGAGGCAGTGGTTGGTGTCGTGGAGCCTGCGATCCAGCAGGCCGAGATTGACCGGACTCGTCGTAAGCGTCCGGAGAATCTCAGTGCCTACGATTGCTATTTGCGCAGCCTGGCCTTAACGGACGCGTTCACCCGAGAGTCCGTTCAGAAAATGCTGGATGGATGTATTGAAGCCATCTCGTTAGACCCATCCTTGGCTCCTGCTTATGCCTTGGCGGCGCGCGCCTACCTTCAGAAGCTAGTCCAGGGCTGGATCGTCAACGAACAGAGGGAGCGTGACGACGTAGTCGAGCTCGTTGAACGCGGCCTGCGCGCCGATCGGCTTGATGCCAGAATGCTGGCAACCGCCGGAATTTGCTTTGCCTGGTTTGGCCACGACCTGGCAAAGGGCATCACCTATATCGACGAGGCGATTTCCATCAATCCGAACCATGCCCATGCGTTCGTCCAGAGTGGTCAGGTCAGGACCCGTGCGGGCGAGGCCGGGCTTGCCATCGACCATCTCCATCGCGCCATGCGGCTCAGCCCCCGAGATTCCCGGAGTTATGCAATCTTTCAAGCCTTGGCGGCGGCGCATCATGTAAATGGCGACCTCAACAAGGCTGTGGATTGGGCGCGTCGTGCCGTTCAGCACAACCCCAACTATGTGCCAGGCTGATTTCCTTTGCGTCTAGCGCCGCGTCGCTCGGCAAGGACGCCGATGCCCACGCCGCTGCGAAACACCTGCTCATGCTGGACCCGGCGTTCTCCATTGCCCGGTATGCCCGGCGATTTCCGATGAGCTCCCGAGAGAAATTTGAGCCCGTACTGGCTGGCTTGCGCCTTGCAGGGCTCCCCGAATGACCGAGCAACGCCGCCTTGCCGCCATCGTATCGGCTGATGTTGCAGGGTACTCACGGCTGATGAGCCGCGACGAAAGCGGCACGTTGGCGGCGCTGAAGGATCTTCGTCAGGATGTCTTGGACCCGGCGATTGCCAGCCACGGTGGCCGCATCGTGAAGACAACAGGTGACGGATTGCTGCTGGAGTTCCCGAGCGTGGTGAACGCGGTGCGCTGCGCCGTCCAGGTGCAGACGGCTATAGTTGACCGCACGGCTGAGATCGCCGAGGATCGGCGCATCGCCTTCCGCCTCGGCATCAACATCGGCGACATCATCGTCGACGGCGACGACATCTTCGGCGACGGCGTCAACGTTGCCGCTCGTCTCCAGGAGATCGCGCCGCCTGGAGGGATTTGCATATCGAGCCGCGTGCATGACGATGTGCGCGATCGCCTGGATGCCGCGTTTGACGACGGCGGTGTGCAGACGCTCAAGAACATCTCCCGACCACTTCAGGTCTGGCGTTGGCAGCCCGGTTCAGCGATAGCAGCGAAGTCAGCGCCCGTACCGATGGCGCACCCGCTGCCCGATAAGCCCTCCATTGCCGTCTTGCCGTTCCAGAACATGAGCGGCGATGCCGAACAGGATTACTTCGCCGATGGAATGGTTGAGGAGATCATTGCGGCATTGTCGCGTGTTCACTGGCTCTTCGTCATCGCGCGCAACTCGACCTTCACATACAAGGGCCGCGCCGTAGACATCATGCAGGTTGGCCGCGACCTGGGTGTCCGCTACGTCCTGGAAGGCAGCGTACGAAAGGCCGGTGAGCGCATTCGTATCAATGGGCAACTGATTGACGCTGCGAACGGTACGCATCTCTGGGCCGACCGGTTCGACGGCGCGCTTGAGGACGTTTTTGATCTTCAGGACCGCGTCACGGCAAGTGTCGTCGGAGCCGTTGCGCCAAAGCTGCAACTTGCGGAAATAGAACGCGCCATACGCAAGCCTACCGGCAGCCTTTCCGCCTATGACTTTTACCTGCGCGGCGTGGCGCAGATGCATCAGGATACAAAAGAGTCCAGTGATCGGGCGCTGCAGATGTTCGGCCATGCGTGGGAGCTGGACAACGATTTCACTGCCGCACTAGGCCTTGCCGCGCGTTGTTACTGCCGTCGACAGGTTAATGGTTGGATGGCTGATCGCGCGGCCGAGCGAGCCGAGGGAAGCCGCCTCGCGCGTCGAGCGGCCGCTTTGGCGAAAGACGATGCCGTAGCCCTTTGTTCGGCTGGGTTCGCGCTAGTAGTACTCGCGGGTGAAATTGAAAACGGTGCAGATTTCATTGATAGAGCACTTGTCGTCGATCCGAACATGGCGTGGGGCTGGCATTGCAGTGGGTTGGTTCAGCTTTGGCAAGGCCGGGCTGGAGTGGCGCTGGAGCACAACAGCCGGGCAATGCGCCTAAGCCCAGTGGACCCGCTTATCGGACAGATGCAGACTGCGGCCGCGCACTCCCACCTTGTGGAAGGCCGTCACGAGGAAGCGTCACTATGGGCAGGCCGGGGACTACGTAGCTTCGCCAATTGGCTACCTGGCGTCATTGTGGCTACGGCTAGTGCCGCCTTATGTGGGAGATTGGAAGATGCCCGAAACCTAGCAAGTCGTCTTCGCGGTCTTGATCCGACATTCTGCGTTTCAAATCTCAGGGAACGCCTTCCTTTTAGGCGGCAAGATTATCTGGCGCCATATGAGGAGGGTCTGCGACGAGCAGGTATTCCCGAGTGACCGAGCAGCGCCGCCTTGCAGCGATCCTGGTGGCTGACGTGGTCGGCTACTCGAAGCTCATCGGAAGCGACGAGGCTGGTACGCTAACGCAACTCCGTGCCCTACGGACCGAAGTTATCGAGCCGCAGATTGCCAAGCACGCTGGCCGTCTCTTCAAGTCAGTGGGTGACGGATTCCTGGTCGAGTTTGCCAGCGCCGTGCAGGCCGTGAGCTGCGCCAATGCGATCCAGGAGAGCAACATGGTCGGCCGATTGCCGCTGCGCATCGGTATCCACGTCGGGGACGTCGTGGTCCAGGGCGACGACCTGATGGGCGACGGCGTGAATGTCGCGGCGCGCGTCGAGGGCATCGCCGATGTCGGCGGCATCGCAGTCACCCGCGCGGTGCACGAGCAGGTGCGCGACAAGCTTGATCTTGGCTTCGTGGACAAGGGCGAGATCGAGCTGAAGAACATCCAGCGGCCGGTCCACGTCTTCGTAATTGGAGAGGCGAAGGTCGACGGCCACGCGACCGCGCTACCATTGCCCGACAAGCCCTCGATAGCCGTGCTCCCGTTCCAGAACATGTCGGGTGATCCCGAGCAGGAGTACTTTGCCGATGGAATGGTCGAGGAGATCATTACCGCGCTGTCGCGCTTCAGGTCGCTTTTCGTGATCGCCCGTAATTCGAGCTTTGGCTACAAGGGGAAGACCGTCGAAGTGCGGCAGGTAGGGCGTGAGCTCGGCGTGCGGTACGTGCTTGAGGGCAGCGTGCGCAAGGCCGGACAACGACTGCGCATCACCAGCCAGCTTATCGACTGCGTGACTGGTGCACATATCTGGGCCGATCGCTATGACGGCAACGCAGACGATGTATTTGACCTGCAGGATAGGGTTACGCTCGACGTGGTTGGAGCGATCACGCCCAAGCTCGAGCAGGCCGACATCGCGCGCGTGACGCGTAAGCCAACCGAACACATGGGCGCCTACGATTGCTACCTGCGCGGCGTTGCGGCCTACCACTCGGCTGGTGAGGAAGGCCTGAAGAAGGCGCAGGCGCTCTGCTCTCAAGCAATTGAGCTAGATCCGAACTTCGCGGCGCCCTACGCCATCGCGGCGTTCTGCCAAGCCTTGCAGCACGGCATAGGCGTAAACCCAACCCAGGCAGAGCTGGCGTGGGCAACACAGCTCAGCCGGCGGGCCGTCCAGCTCGACCGGGACGATGCGGTAATTCTCAGCATGGCGACTTGGGTCGAGGCGCATCTCACCCGCGACCTCGATGCGGCGGCTGATCTCGCCGAACGCGCGGTAGCCGTCAATCCCAACTTGGCCTTTGCCTGGGCCGCGAGCGGCTGGGTCCATGTGTGGATGGGCGAACCGGCCACCGGCCTGGAACACTTGCTTCAGGCTCGTAGACTGAGCCCGCTGGACATCAACCAGCGCTTCGTGCTCACCGGTATTGCGCAGGCCCATTTCATGCTGAAGCAGTACGACGAAGCCTTCGACGTCGCGGTCAGGGCGCTGCAAAACTGGCGGCAAGCTCCTACCTATCGCGTTGCCGCTGCTAGTGCAGCGCTCTCGGGGCGGCTTGTGGAGGCGCGGAAGTTCATCGCAGGCCTACTTGAGGTCGACCCGGAACGGTGCCTTGCGACCCTGGAAGAAACGCTCGGGGCCTACCGGCGGGCGGAGGACATCGAGCACCTGAAGCGCGCTCTGCAGCTGGCTGGCCTTCCCGAATGACAGAGCAGCGGCGCCTTCCCGCGATCCTGGCAGCCGATGTGGTCGGCTACTCTCACGGAGCGTTTCGAAGTATCAATTGGCAGGCAATGAAAACGTCAGAAATTCGGAGAACGTTGGATCTGGGTTTCCAATCCTCCGGCATTTATTGATAGAATCAACGGTTTTGTGAGGCCAGTACGTCAACGCCGAAGACACCATCTGAAGCCCTGGACTACTTCTGGGTAAACATCGAGGTAACGGCCGTACGTTCGCCTCCGGGAGCCGTGGTGTCGGCACCAAGCGCGACATTGGTGTAGTCAGTCTTCCTGCGGTTCTTTTTTGACTACACCGACAAGAGTGTGACGGTCGCCGCAAGCGCCTCTGCAATTGTGACCGCGTCAGACCAAACAGGCGGGCCGCCTGGCCGGCAGGGGCCCGCCCTCACAAGTCTGAAGCTCGGTCACTCCGCACCAAACCAGCAATTGGGCAAGGATGTCGGGAACGTGCGCAACAGCGAGGCCGAGCTACCGGGTCGCATTGCCCTGATCTGGAGGGTTCGTGCAAACGCGCAAGTGCGAGCGACGGGCTTCGACGCGAAGGCGGAATGGCCGACATCCATGGGAGCGAACAAGTGAGTGGGAAAGGCCACAGATCGAAGCACTCAGGAAGCGAACAATGGAGGGCATGGCTTCGTGTGGTGCAACGATGCGTATTGGAACCTACGGACCGATTTTTGTCGCCGTATGTGGCAGCTTCAACGCCGGCTGGGCGCAGGTCGCCCAACATCACCACGAACTTCACCAGGACCACTACAAGCGGTGGCAGCGACCCGATGTAGGCGGTAGTTGCTGCAACGCCCGCTTCACCGGCGAAGGCGAAGAACCGGGCGACTGTGAGCCCACCACGGCCATACTCCGGGGTGGTCAGTGGTTCGCCTGGTTGCGAGATCAGAGCCGATGGGTGGAGGTCCCCGACGGCGTCATACTGCGGGAGATGAACCCCACACCCGAGAGCGCCCATATTTGTTTCGCGTATGATCGCGTGCTTTGCTTTGTGCCCCCTCTGACCGGCAGCTGACCGCCGACCAAAGGCCGCTCCGTAGAGTGATTGGGGTAGTCGTGCGGGGGACCTCTCGGTGCCCCACAGAGCCCAAGCGGTAAGCTTGCAGCGAGCCAAAGCCAGCGTCGAGCCGGTGGGCAACGCAATCATCGTTGCGAAACAGACGTCGGGCTCGGCCAAGTTCGATCACCTCACGGCCGCTTTCTGCACGATCGGACCTTTTTGCGGCGTCTTCACCGGCGTATAGTTTGTAACCTGGCGTTGAGTGCGTCGTCGCGTTGTGTGGTCGCTTTGCATTCCTTTTCTCTTCCGAAGAGGGGCGCATGAGACTTCGCCGCCGTACACTTCTGCCGCTGGCAGCGGGCGCTGCCGCGTGGCCCACCTTGTCGATCGCGCAGAACTGGCCGACCCAGCCGGCGCGCCTGGTCGAAGGCTATGGCGCCGGCAGCGCGCCCGACATCATCGCCCGCTTGATCGGCCAACGCCTGTCGGAGCGGCTGGGCAAGCCGTTTGTGATCGAAAACAAGCCCGGCGCCAGCGGCAAGATCGCCACCGAAGCCGTGGCGAGAGCCAGGCCGGATGGCTACACGCTCCTCCTGGTGCTCGTGAACAACTGTATCGATGCGGTGTTCAAGGAGAGGCTGAGCTACGATTTCGTCCGCGACATCGCTCCTGTCGGCGGCATCTATCGCATGCCGATGGTCATGGAAGTGCATCCGTCGGTCCCGGCCGGCACCGTTCCGGAATTCATTGCCTGGGTGAAAGGCAATAAAGACAAGGTCAACCTGGCGTCGGCCGGGACGGGAACCGTGACCCACATCGCCGGCGAGCTCTTTCAGATGATGGCCCAAATCAACCTCTTCCACGTGCCCTACCGGGGCTCCCAGGTGTTTCTCGGCATGACCAGTGGACAGGTGCAGGTCTACTTTGGCCCGTTGGCCTCTTCGCTTCCGCTCATCAAGGCAGGCAAGTTGAGGGCGCTTGCGGTCACCAGCAAGACACGCTCGGACGTCCTGCCCGACGTGCCGACGCTGGACGAGTTCCTGCCCGGCTTTGACTTCACCGCCTGGTACGGCATCGGCGCCCCCAACGGCACGCCTGCCGCCATCGTCGACAGGCTGAACACGGAAGTGAACGCGGCACTCGGCGATCCCGATTTCAAGCGCCAGCTTGCTGACATGGGCGGAACCGTGATGCCGGGTTCGCCCGCCGACTTTGGGAAGTTCATCACGTCAGAAGTGGAGAAGATGGAGAAGGTCATCCGGGCCGCCAACATCACTGTCGAGTGATGGGGAAGAAGCTCGGTCCGGTCATCCGCCCTGTGTCTGCTTTGGGCACGAGCGTCGTCGTCAACGCACATACGAGTCTTAGCGAAAAAACCGGGGGAGGAGCGTCATGAAGTCAACGCGTCGCGCACTCATGCATCTGGCCGTTGGTGCGGCTGCATTCCCGGCGGTGCCCCGCATTGCGCGAGCGCAAGCCTATCCGTCACGGCAGCCGGTACGTATCGTCGTCGGCTTTCCCGCCGGCGGAGCTACCGACATCATGGCGCGCCTGATGGGTGATTGGCTGACGGAGCGCCTCGGCCAGCAATTCCTGATCGAGAACAAGCCCGGCGCCAGCGGTAACATCGGAGTCGAGATCGTCGCCAAGGCCCCCGCGGATGGCTACACACTGCTGACAGTCGTGACCCCGGTCGCGATCAATCCGGCGCTCTTCACCAGTCTTCCTTTCGACTTCATGCGGGATATCGCGCCCGTCATCTACCTCGCGCGGCTGGCGTACGTCGTCGTGGTACATCCGTCGGTCCCCGCCGCGACACTTCCCGAGCTCATCGCCCATGCCAAGGCCAACCCGGGCAAGATCAACTACGGGTCGGCCGGCGCCGGCACGCCGCAAAACATCACGTGCGAGCTCTTCAAGATGATGACCGGTGTGAATCTGGTCCACGTCCCGTATAAGGGCGGTGCGCCTGCCGTCGCCGACCTGGTCGCCGGCCACGTGCAGGTGATCTTCGCTCCCGTGTCGGAAGCGATCCCCCACATCAAGGCCGGCAAGCTGCGAGCGCTTGCGGTAACGCCAGCGAAGCGTCTGGACGTGTTTCCCGACGTTCCATCGGTGGGCGAATTCTTGCCCGGCTATGAGGCCACGGGTTTTGCCGGCATCGGTGTGCCCAAGGCCACCCCGGTCGAAATCATCGATCTGTTGAACAAGGCGCTCAATGCCGGCCTCGCCGATCCCAAGATCAAGGCACGGATCGAAGAGCTGGGCGGCACGGTGACCGGGGGCTCGCCGGCGGAGTTCGGGAAGATCATTTCGGATGCCACCGAAAAGTGGGCGAAAGTGATCAAGTTCGCAGGCATCAAGGCTGAGTAGGGCAGCCCGATCGGGCGTAACCCAATCGGTGCAGCGGCACGCGGGTCGCTGGACTTGCTCACGCCGCGACGGCTTGAACGGTCGATGCCAGCATCATCCGCGCGG